>NZ_QUGN01000032.1:28044-66451 GCF_003479085.1 Clostridium sp. AF19-22AC
AGACAGACAGACAGACAGACAGACAGACAGACAGACAGACAGACAGACAGACAGACAGACAGACAGACAGATAATAAGGGTCTGTTTTTTTCTGATGCTGTTATTATATTGGCATTAAGCGCGCCGTTCACCGGGACTTTGTCCTGGTGAGCGGCGCGTTTTTGCATTATACAAGCCGGGTGTATGTTTTTATGTCCGGTTCTGCCAGATGAGGCAGATAATTATTAAGAAATGGAAGGAGAAAGAACATGAAAAAGAGGATTTTAGCATTTATGGTGTGTGTATGTCTGATGGCTGCAGTGTTTTTGGTGCCGTCTGTAACAGCGCTTGCAGATGGAGGGGGCAGTTGGTCAGACGAATCCAACAGGGATACTGCGTGGACAGATGGAGCGATATCCACGCCGCAACAGCTTGCGCAGTTTGCCTATTTGGTGAACTCGGGAAGTTATAATGGGAATGGAGAAGTCTGGCTTGTATCAGATATTGACCTTGCGGGAAATGAATGGGTACCGATTGGTTACCGGGATAATGATAATTTTTATTCTGGTTTGTTTAACGGCAATGGATTTACTGTAGCGAATATGAGTATTACAAATTTTACAAAAGACTACAACGAAGTAGGAGCCTATGGCCTGTTTGGAATTATTGGGGGGACTGTTCAGTATGTCAATGTAACAGGTGATATTATCTGCAGGGAATTTTCACAATACTATTATAGCGGTGGTATCGCAGGATATTCATATTATGGTAAAATCATCGGATGTACAAGTGCTGTGAATATGTCTTTTGATGCTGCCCCGAAAGTTAACGCTTCGTCTCTGGGAGGGATTGTTGGGGCAAATTATGGAGAAGTGACCGGGTGTACTAATCATGGTAATATTTATCTGCGTGACGGAAACGCATCACCAGTTGGTGGTATTACTGGAGTTAATGCAGGTATTATTGACCGCTGTCAGAACAATAGCAGCCTGCAGGGGGTAACTACTTATCTGGGCGGGATTGCTGGTCAAAGCTATTTTCAAGCAGGCTATTATAATAATCCCCAGATAACTAATTGTGTCAATACGGGCAGTATCATAGATAACAATAGTTCTGAGTGGTATTATTATGGAGGAGTCTGTGGCTATGCTAGCAGGACTGAAATAAGGAATTGCTATAATATAGGTGAGCCGGTCGATATGAAAGCCACCTATGGAAATCTGGCAGGGCAGCTAAGTGACAATCCTGCATTAGATAATTGCTATTATATGGAAAACGGGAGTTTTGGTCTTGGCTGTTACGAAAATACGTTCATAAAAGACAATCAATCATTGGATCAGGGAGAAAAACGGGTCGCTGTTGAAATGCAGTCGGAGGATTTTCTTGCAGCATTGAATGCTTCAGAAAATGCTTTTATCAGGGGGACAGACTATCCGGTGCCCGCCCCGCTGCCGTTAACTGTTACGATTCATACTGAACCAGCAGGGGCTGATTTAACTGTCATGCAGGGGGATACAGAAATTGCTCCTCAGTCAGATGGAACATATCTTCTTATTCCGGGAGATTACAGTGCGGCAGTAAATGCCGAAAATTATGCATCTAAAACAGAGGCATTTACTGTGACCTTTAATCAGGATACGCATAAAGTTAATATAGTACTTGATATCTTACCGGCTGATTATCAGGCAGTAGATGAAGCAATTGGCAAAGCAAATGCATTGAAAAAAGAAGAGTATAAAGATTTTACGGCGGTAGAATTGGCAGTGAATGCAGTTGACCGGAGCAAGAATATTACCCAGCAGGCGGAAGTAGATGCAATGGCAAAAGCAATTGAAGATGCGATTAGTGGATTGAAGTATAAAGATGCGGATTATACGAAAGTAGACGAAGCAATTGCCAAAGCAGAGAAACTGGACAAATCCAAATACAAGGATTTTACAGCGGTAGAG
The DNA here is from genome assembly GCF_003479085.1 of Clostridium sp. AF19-22AC. Lineage (NCBI taxonomy): Bacteria > Bacillati > Bacillota > Clostridia > Eubacteriales > Clostridiaceae > Clostridium > Clostridium sp. AF19-22AC. The sequence continues at coordinate 29,973 of NZ_QUGN01000032.1, forward strand.
TCGGCTATAAAAGCGGTTGTGAGAGGAAAAAATATCACAGAACAGTCAGAAGTGGATGCTATGGCGAAAGCAATAGAGGATGCAGTTAATGGACTGGAAAAGAAGCCTGTTTCTCAAACAACTAACAAGACTACTTCCAAACCTGCAGCTAGTACAGGAAAAGGAACTCCACGAACAGGGGATTACAGTAATATGCATGTCTGGGTTGTTCTTCTACTGATTTCAGGAGTGGGAGCCATTGCCGTGATAAGTTATGTCAGAAAGAAGAAAAGAGTATAGAAAAGCAATTTGCTAAAATATGGAAGTGTGCCGCAAAATCATCATTTATAGATGATGATTTTGCGGCACCTTTTTAAGCTATGCACCTATACTCAAAAAGAAGCCTGGTCTGTTTCAGATATTCCTCAAGCGCATCCAGCTCATCTCTGTCCCCGCAGTTTATCTGGAGTAAAAAGGTATCCCCCAATGCACATTCAAACAAGGAAATTAAATCTCCGGGTTCCATGTAACACTTTCCGGCCCTGATCATGCCGCGAAAAGAAAAGTGCTCCAGCATATAGATATAATCGGAAAAATTTTGTACTGTATCCAGATGAATCGCATAAGTTGTCATAACCGGCACCTCCTGAAGTTTTATTGATTCTAATAATATTATATGGTAAAATGAGGAATCAAAACAGAATGGTTTCACAGAAAAAAGTGTGATTTTCTCAGGTGATATTAACTTGCTGATTACTTCGGAAGGTACGAGTTGGTGTATATGAAGCAGAACAAAATAACAGAGTCACTCACGGTTGTAAAAGAAATTCAGAAAAATCCGGGGGAGCAGTCTCAAGTGATACTTCCCCGGGAAATGCTGAAACATAATTATAATGAGTTAGAGCAGCATTATTTTATCCATGATCTGCAGAATCTTACGTCGGGGTTTCCTGAAAATGAAAATATTTATATATTAGGCCATGAAGTGACAGAAGATTTCCCGAGGCATAATCATGACTTTTTTGAGATGAGTTATGTGTGCCAGGGGGAGATTCTCAATGTGATCGATGATGTGGAACTCTATATGAACCCCGGCGATATGATCCTGCTTAACCAGTATGCACTGCAGGAAATACGCTGCATCAACCCCAAGGCGCTTTTGATTAATATCTGCATAAAAGAAGAGCTTTTTTCCAGAACACTGAAAGAGTTTGTTATGGATAATAACCCAATATCGGAATTTCTGCGCCATGATAATCGGGAAAAGCAGAAATACATGTTTTTCTCAACCGGATACAGCAGAGAGATTCCTGTATTTATGAATAATATGGTAGAGGAATATACACAGGCTGGCTTCCACCAGACATTTTCTCTGGAGGCGTGGCTGCTTCTTTTGTTTGACAGCCTTGTAAAAAGCGGGCGGTACAGTTACTCGGGAATTGATAAAAATGCGCTGAAAATCATTCAGTATATTCAGGAACACTGCATCCATGAAAGCATGGAAAGGATGGCATCGGAGCTTGGATATAATGCAAATTATCTGACCGGGTACATTAAAAAGCATACGGGCAGGAACTGCCGGGAGATTATGAAGGAGGCCAGACTTAAGGAGGCCCTGCGGCTGCTGGCAGATACAGCCCTTTCGGTTTATGAGGTCTCGGAGGCATGCGGGTATGCGAGCCCCAGTCATTTCTTCAGGATATTCAAAGAGACCTATCAGATGTCCCCGAAAGAGTACCAAAGGCAGATTCATAAGAACACTATGCAGTAAAATAAGAAACAGGAGATACGGTGTAATGAAAAATAAAGTAGTCATAGCAGGTGCGGCGATTGTCGACATACTCGTGTCACCGGCAGAGCCGGATGTCTTTCAGACGGGTTCTTATCCGGCCGAGACGATTCATATGTCAGTAGGCGGGGATGCCTTGAATGAGGCGACCATTCTTTCAAAACTTGGAGTAGACGTAAGATTGGAAACTGTAATCGGCGGTGATATGGCTGGGGAGATGCTCTGGAATCACTGCAGACAGACGGGAATTGAAATCAATACACGCTGTAAGCGTAAAGAGATGGATACAGGGATTAATGTAGTGCTCGTAAAAAAAGACGGAGAACGCGTATTTCTGACGAATCCCCACGGCAGCCTGAGGAAACTTTCACCGGGCGATATTATGCTGCCTTTCCCGGAAGATGCCGGGATCTTATGTTTTGCAAGTATTTTTGTGTTTCCGATGATAAATGATGCAGAGATGGCATCCATCTTCAGGCAGGCAAAATCTCAGGGAATGACAGTATGCGCGGATATGACTAAATGTAAAAATGGGGAGACGGCCGCGGATATCGCGGAATCTCTTAAGTTAATTGATTATCTGATGCCAAACAAAGAAGAAGCAATGCTGGTGACGCAAAGCAGCTCGGTGGAAGAGGCGGCAAAATGCCTTCTCGATGCAGGGGTTCAGAATGTTGTAATCAAATGTGGTGCGGATGGCTGCTTTGTGAAAAACAAAGAGTGTGAAATGTGGATAACTGCTGAAAAAGATGTGGTTTGTGTGGATACGACAGGTGCGGGAGACAGCTTTGCAGCCGGATTTATTTATGGCCTGCACCAAGGTTTTTCATTGGAGGCATGTGCAAAGTATGCCAATCAATGCGGTGCAAAATCGGTAGCCCGGATAGGTGCGGCAGACTGGTCGTTTCAAAATGATAACTGATGGGAGTATGTGTAAAATTATCCTGCCAATACGAAAAGTGCACAAATAATGCATACTCAACTATATTGTAAATTGACGAAATTTAATCTTCTGGTAGAAAAATCCTTACAGGAAAAGCTGCAAAATGATAAAATATATTTATAATCAGGAGCAGGATGACGCTTTGAAAGGAAGGATGTACAGCATGAAACCGGGTGAAGTTGTTGTTTACAAGTGTAAGGGTATTTATAAAATCGAAAATGTCGGCACCCTGAATTTTTCGTTTGCGGATAGGAAGAAGAAATATTATACCCTTCAGTCATTAGATGATTCCAAAGAGAAGGCATATGTCCCTGCTGAGGACAATGTAAATGTCAGAAAGCCGCTGAAACGGGATGAGGCGTTGGAACTGATTCATAACATCGACGCCATAGATGTTCTCTGGATCCAGAATGAAAAGCTGAGGGAAAAAGAGTATAAGGAATGTATCTCAAACTACAGCCCCAAAGAGTGGATTTGTGTATTGAAGACCTTGTATAAGCGCACAGTGAGCAGGGGATCTGTCACCAGTATGGACAAAAAGTACCGGCAGCTGATCGAGCATGCACTATACAGTGAATTAGCTTATGCGTTGGAGATACCGGTTAACAAGGTAGAGAAATTCATTCAGGAGGAAGCAGAACAACATATATTGTAAGGAAGACAAAGATGTTTTATGGGAAAATGGAGCCGGGCTCCTGTGCATATGAATAAACTTTCATGCGCAGGGAACGGCTCCATTTCTTTTGTTGTAAAATAATAGATAATTTGTGTAAATGGAATTGACAAAAGTATTATTTGTATTATAATAAATAATACAAAAAGTGATAAACGTATATAAAAGCTATCTTATAAAGCAGACTACTGCGGATATCTGGTTTTAAGGAGGTGGATGTTTTGATTATAGAACTGAATATGGCTGGGGAGGTTCCTATTTATGTTCAGCTAAGGAATCAGATTGTTATGGGAATCGGAAAGGGTGAGCTTAAGGTCGGTGAAAAGCTCCCTACTGTGCGCCAGATGGCACTTGACGCGGGGGTAAATACTATGACAGTGAACAAAGCCTACCAGGTTTTGAAAGCAGAGGGATTTATTGAGATAGACCGGCGGCACGGCGCTACTGTCCGGCCGGCAGAGGATGTAAGCGGGGCATTCAGAGAAAAACTGGAAGAAGAATTGGAACTGCTGAGTGCCGAGGCAAGGCTGAAAGGCGTGGAACAGTCGGAGTTTCTGGCCCTTTGCGAGAAGATATTCTCCGGCATGAGTCCTGAATGGGAGACTGTATAAAAGACAGGGGAGCATTATAAGAAAAGCAGTATCATAAGACAGAATCAGCGGAGGTATGGCAGATGATATTTTCACTCATGTTTGCATTTATTGATCTATTTATCATAATTATTTTTATGGCTGTCTACGGTCGGAAGAAAAAGTATAGTGAGGGGATGCTTCTGGGAGTGCACATTCCGGCTTATGCGATGCAGGACCCGGAGGTGGTGGCCTTTCTGGAGGATCACGACAAGAGGTCAAAATGGTTTTATGCTGCGAACGTGATCATTTCTACTGCAATATGTTTTTTGAATCTTTTCTATTTCTCTGCCTTTATTACATTGTGGTGCCTGTGGCTGCTGGTTTTTTGCTATGGAGCCTTTTTTCTCTTATTCAGGGATCACAGAAGAATGTATGATTTAAAAGTGAAGCGGGGGTGGCAGGGGGCATCCGGCAGTAAAATCGTTGTGGTTGATACGAATGTCAGTGCGTCCGGCGCTAAACTTCCATTCTCTGTCCTGTGGCATCTCCCTGTACTGGCAGCCGGGACAGCGCTTACTTTTGTCCCGGGGATCAGCAGGCTTATGAAGTATTCTGCAAGCTGGATATTTATCCTTATTTTTGGATCGATGTTCCTTCTGTTTTTCTGTATGCATTTGGTGACAAACAGGGTGCGCAATAAGGTTTACAGCAATGACTCAAAGATAAATCTTCAGGTCAACCAGTTGGAAAAACGTGTTTTCTCAATGGTCTGGCTTTCGGGGGATTATGCGAACCTGACAGCCTATGCCGTGTTTGTTTATTTTACGGTAAAACAGGAATGGATGGGCAGCTGGGCGCTCATATGCTATATTTCTATCCATACCGCGGTTGGACTGGCAGTGCTAGCAGGCATGTATTACCTAAGTTTTAAAAAGAAAGAAATTCTGGACACAGATGATAAACCATTGTTTTTAGATGACGATATTTACTGGAAGAACGGATGGTACAGCAATCCGAACGATAAGAGGCTGTGGGTGCAGGACCGGTTCTGCAGCGCCAACTATACTACGAATATGGCCCGCCCGGCAGGCAAAATATTGACAATTGGTATGGTGGCAGTTGTTGGCGTCATGCTGGTATGGATGTGCGCCATGTTTTTAAAAATAGACCTGACTCCCCGGTATTTAAAAGTCGAGGGAGAGAAAGTAACGGTATCTGCACCATTTTATTCGATTGATTTCAATGTAGACGAGATTAAGGATATAGAACTGGTGGACCGACTGCCGGAAGGCAGTTTCACAAGGACGAACGGGATGTCGGATAATAAGCAGATGCTTGGAAAATTTGAGGGGAAAGAAGCAGGCGAACTGAGGATGTATATCTTCAGAGATTATTCTCCTATTTTGAAAATTGAACTGCCGGATTATACGGTGTATATTAACAGCCAGAAAGAAGGAGAAGCAGAGCAGTGGTACAGAGAACTGCTGCTGCTGTCCGTTCAATCTGATGCACTTCATGGCGCGGAATCGGAATCAATGAAAGGGCAGTCGCGGTAGTTTAATAAAATGTTTGCAATGTGAAAGTACACATGCTAAAATTGTATTATATACAATACAATTTGGGGTGAAACTATGAATGTAAATAGTCCTATACCTCTATACCATCAGTTTGCAGAGGAGATTCGGAGTCAGATCATAAAGGGAGAATTGAAGCCCGGAGAAAAGCTTCGAGCGGAAGGCTGGTATGTCGGGCATTATAATGTCAGCCGCGTGACTGTAAGGAAAGGGCTGGAGGAACTCGTACAAAGCGGATATGTAGTGCACGAAACGAATAAACGGTATTACGTGAATGAAGGCAGTTTTGAAAATTGGAGCCATAAAGAAAGTGTTTATGAGATTTTAACCTCAAGAGGGATAAAAGTAACTTCTAAGATTCTGAAGATGGAACTTCAGAAGGCCGATGATAAAGTAAAGGCCGGACTGGATTGCAGCCAGAATGATCCGGTAGTTATGATATACCGCCTGAGGCTTGCGGATGGAGAACCATTCGCACTGCAGAAGATATGGCTGTTGGAGTCAATGTTTCCTGAATTTAATCCGTGGGAACTTGTACAGGGTTCTCTGAGAAAGACAATGGAACAGAAGTATTGTTATCAAATATTAAATACCAGAGAAGCGATCAACGCCTGTATGCCTGATGATGAGATGATGCTGTACCTTCAGATGGATGAGCCGCAGCCTTTAGTGCATATTCTGACTAAGGCACTGACAGAAAATAATCTGGTGGCAGAGTATTCAGAAACTTTTTTTTTAACAGAAAAATTTGATTATATTATAGAGCATTAAGCTTTGATGAATGAAAAACGTTCCTTTATGGAACGTTTTTTGCGTAAAATTGTAGCATATAAAATACAATTATTTATAGTATATCTTGACAAATGTATTATAAATGATACAATAAAGAAAAATGAAGTCGAAAAATGTAATAAGAAAGGAAGGGAAATGTAATGGAATACAGACAATTAGGAAAAACTGATTTGAAGGTATCACCAGTTGCATTAGGTACCTGGGCTATTGGCGGCAAGAACTGGGGAGAGGTAAATGACGGGGACTCTATAAGGGCAATACATAAAATGATTGATAATGGTGTCAACTTTATAGATTGCGCGCCAACCTATGGGATGGGGCATGCAGAGGAAGTACTCGGCAAAGCACTAAAAGGAAAAAGAGAGGAAATTATCCTTCTCACAAAATGTGGAATCAGATGGCCCGATGAGGCACATAAGGATTTCAGCAAAGGCGCAATTCGTGACAGCAGTAAGAAAAGTCTGATGAAACAGGTTGATGATTCTTTAAGACGTCTTCAGACAGACTTCATAGATGTCTATTTGATTCATTGGCCGGATGTAAACACACCTTTGGAAGAAACAGCAGAAGCGCTGAAGGAGATGAAGGCAGCAGGAAAAATAAGATATACCGGAATCTCTAATTTTACAGAGCCGATGCTGAGCCAGTTGTATTCACTGGGGGTTCTTGATGTTGTGCAGTTCCCGTATTCGATGGTGAATAAAACAAGGGAAGCAGATTTAAAGAAATATTATGATTTGGGCGTTGGAACTATGAGCTACGGTTCACTTGGAGCAGGAATCCTGACAGGGGCGGTCAGAAAACTGCCAAACTTTGAACCAGGGGATGCGAGACTAGGATTTTATGACTTCTTTGAAGAACCAAAGTTTTCAAAAGTTATGGAATTATTAAAGGTTATGGATGCCATATCTGATAATAGGCACCACGTGCCGCTTGCACAGATCGCATTGAATTGGAATATTCAGAAAGGAATAGTGACTTCCTCTATCATGGGAGTACGCAATGAAGCAGAGGCAGATGAAAACTGTGCAGCATTAAACTGGAAATTGAATGAGGAAGAAATGAAAGAATTGGATGATTCAATCGATAGAATAATGGCTGATTAAATGGAAGGGTAGAAACTATGAAAAAGATTTATACAGTTTGCGGTGAGATTTCCACAAAAGAACTAGGATGTACCCTCTTGCATGAGCATCTTGTTGCAACTGATTGATGGGGATCCCCGGCTGGCTTGATTTTGAAGCGGTTTGCAGGGAAGTCGGTGAAAAGCTCAGGGTGATCAGCCAACAATATGGAATCCATACGATTGGGGATTTAAGTACATGGGGGCTTGGACGGGATGTAAACATCATGAGGCGTATTTCTGAGATTTCGGGAGTTCATATTTTTTGTGCTACGGGATTTTATGCAGATGATAAACCGTTTTTCAGAGGGGCAAGCGATGAAACTATGCTTGAATATTTAATGGGAGAAATTCATGATGGAATACGGGGAACCGGAATTCGTCCGGCAGTAATTAAGTGTGCGACGACAGAAAAAGGGGTTACACCCCATAATGAACGACAGCTTTGGGTTTGTGCAAAGGCACAGATGGCAAGCGGGCTGCCTCTTTTTACCCATACTTATCCCCACAACGAAAGTGGTTTGAAGCAGCAGGATGTCTTTGAAAAGGCTGGCGTTGACTTAAGACATGTTGTGATTGGGCATTGCGGTGATTCAAACGAGATAGAATATTTAGAGAAAATCCTGAAGCGAGGAAGTTATATCGGACTGGACAGATTTGGCCAGGATAAACACAATACATTTGAAAATAGAATGGCCGTATTGATTGAATTACTGAAACGGGGATATATCCGGCAGATTATCATTTCACATGACCACATTTGTTATGAAAATAATGATAAATACGACAGAAAAGCGAGAGTAGAAATGGAAGATGAAACGATTGACCTGAGATATATTCACCGGTTTGTGATTCCCAGATTGAAAGGGGCAGGTTTTTCGGATCGTGATGTAGAGCAGTTGTTGGTAGAAAACCCAAAAGATATTTTTGAAAAATAGGCAATGGAAAGAGGAATGGATTATGGGATTAATAAAATTGAGTAAAGTTTTAACGCCTGCAATGGAGCAGGGATATGCAGTAGGAGCTTTCAATACGGCAGATTTTAATTATACAGAAGGTCTGGCCCGTGCAGCGGAAGAGTCAGGCAAACCACTTATCATGATGCTTCCCAGTTATTATTTTGATATGCAGGATATGGAATCATTTTATGACTTTAATTTGGATCGAATAAAAAAGTCTACAGGTAATATTGTATATCATCTGGATCATGGACAAAGCTTTGATATTTGCATGAAGGGCATTCATGCGGGATGTAACTCTATTATGTTTGATGGCTCCAGGCTTCCGTTTGAAGAAAATATAGCAATCACAAAAGAGATTGTAAAGATTGCCCATGCGTGTAATGTAGAGGTCGAAGCTGAGATCGGACATGTGGCTGCGCCGGAGGGGAATCCTGAGGGCAGTGTGGCAAAAGAAGAATTTTTTACGAATCCGGATGATGCGGTAACCTTTGCAAAAGAGACCGGCGTTGATGCATTGGCTGTAGCAGTGGGCACCGTGCATGGAGTATACCGCGGCAGACCCAAATTGGATTACGAGAGACTGAAGGAGATCAGAAGAAGGGTAGACGTTCCTCTGGTTATGCATGGTGGGAGTGGACTGCCTGAGGAAGATTTCCAGAATGCGATTAAACTTGGAATTACAAAAGTGAACTTTTTCACAGAAATGATGCTTAAGACAATAACGAATATGTACAATGCCATAGAAGAAAAGAATGGAAAACCACGTTATATTGATTTGCAGCAGTTAATCGTCAAAACTGTCAAGGAATGCGCTGAGGAGCAGATGGAGATATTTGGGACTCCTCCTATGAAATGAGGGAATAATAAGGGCAGGTCATGATAACAAAAAGAAAACGAAACACAAAGAACTCCATGTGAAGGGGATGCTCCCTGCATGGAGTTCTTTCTTGTTTACAGTGGGAAATTCTATCTTTTGACTCACTAACTTGGCACAGTATTTGCGTAATATAAAGATAGATGGATTAGTGAGTGTATCAAATCAAAAGGAGGTTTTAACATGTTAGTGACTATGAAGGCAATTCTGGACCGTGCCAGCAGAGAAAATTATGGTGTAGCAGCCCCCAACATTTTTAGTGAGTTAGATGCAAGGGCGTTTATAGAGGCGGCGGAGGAGCTGCAGGCGCCATTGATTCTGGATATCGGTGCAAAAGGGTGCAAGGATATGTACTTTCTTGGACATCTGGTAAGGGACCTGGCCCGAAATGCAACCGTACCAATTGCAATCAATTTGGATCATGGCGGAGACATATCGGAGATTTACAGGGCGATTCAGGCCGGGTTTACATCTGTTATGGTAGATCGTTCGACGTTATCCTTTGAGGAAAATGTCAAGCAGGTTAAAGAAGTTGTTGATATTGCTCATTCAATAGGTCTTTCTGTTGAGGCAGAGTTAGGGCATGTAGGTCAGGCAGTCCAGTACGATGTGGATAGAGATGCAGCACTGACAAGTGTAGAAGATGCTGTAAGATTTATTGAATTAACAGGAGTTGACTGTCTTGCAGTAGCAATTGGAACAGCGCATGGGATATATCCGGAAGGTTTTGTGCCATACTTAGATTTTGAGAGACTATCAGAAATAAAAAAAGCAGTTAATCAATTTCCACTTGTACTTCATGGGTCATCAGGAACAGACAATGAGTCCCTTGCCAAAGCGTGCTCTATGGGGATAAATAAAATTAACATATGCGGAGAATTGTGTCAGGCAGCCAGTGAGGCTGTGCAGAGAGCAGACCTGTCGGGCAATAAAGCATATTCCGTATATGATGTTTCCCGGGATGCATCAAAAGCAAAATTAAAAGAAAAGATGAAGGTATATGGATCCGAAGGCAAAGCATGGCTGGCTAAACCGGAAGGTGTTCATGCGGTTAACAGTGACTTATTCGGTTAGGATACCGTATACCAGGAGGGAGGAATCATAATGGGTAAAATAGCACTTTGCAGAGTGGATTACAGGCTGGCCCACGGGCAGGTTGCTTTTACATGGGTCAGGGCACTGAATGCAAAAAAAATAGTGATTTTTGATAACGAGGTGGCAAAAGATAAACTGTCATTAAAGATTATGCAGACAGGCATGAAAGGGACTAAAGTCGTTGCGTATCCTATCGAAAAAGGTGTACAGGAATACATGGAGACAAAGTTTGGACCCGGAAATATTATCGTGATTTTTAGAAATGTGGAAAATGCATATAAAGCTTACCAGCTTGGATTCAAATTTAACCATTTGAATGTGGCACAAGTTCCGATGGAAGAGGGCAGGAGACATGTTGTAGCAACCATTTGCTTAAATGATAAAGAAATGGAAATGCTGACAGAACTGCATAATGATGGCGTAGATGTTTATAATCACCAGACTATTACAGATACAAAAAACAGTTATGAAACGATCTTAAAGATAATGACAAAATAGGCATTAACATTGAACGTAAAGGAAATGCATTACAAGGAGGAGCAGGAAATGGCAAAAAAAATGTTAGTTGTATCAGAACATCAGGAAAACTACGAACGATTCAGCAAAGGTGCAGTTTATGATGTGTTTAAACGTACGGCAGATAAGTACGGCTATGATCTGGAAGTGGTATACGATGATGGTCTGGGCTGTGAGGGGGATGGATGGCGGGAGGCCGCGCTTAAAGTGGAGACAAAGGGACCGGGATGGGTAAGACATTCGCCGGAATTTTTAAAAGCGGTAGAAGATGCAAATATTATTGTCGTATCCTTTTCAGCTGTGGGAAGACAATTACTTGACGCGGCGAAAAATCTGGAACTGGTAGCTGTTATGAGAAGCGGAATAGAAAATATCGACATGGAGGCATGCAGGGAAAAAGGGGTTCCGGTCTGCAATGCACCAGGAAGGGTATCAGAGCCGGTGGCTGATTTTACATCTGCATTGATTCTTGATATTAACAGGGGGATTACTTACGTAAATAAATTCTGGAAGCCCGGTATGGAAGAAGAACTGCTGCCCTATTTTCATCCGGAATTATATAAAGACCTGACGATTGGTATGGTTGGGTTCGGTATCATAGGAAGGAAAGTACTTCACAGACTTAAAAATTTTGGATTTAAGTTTATTGCATATGACCCTTATGTCAAACAAGAAGATGTGGCAGATCTGGGTGTGGAAATTATGTCATTGGATGAAGTGATGTCAAAAGCAGATACAGTAACGGTCCATGCAAGACTCCTTCCTGAGACGAAAAATCTTATAGGGGCACATGAGATATCTCTCATGAAGGAAAGTGCGTTTTTGGTAAATACGGCAAGGGGAGGTCTGGTCGACGAGAATGCATTGATTGAAGCATTAAAGGCAAGGAAAATAAGAGGGGCGGCGCTTGATGTATTAAAAACTGAACCCCTGCCAGATGATCACGTACTGAGGACGCTGGATAATGTAATCCTGACTCCCCATATGGCAGGGATGGCAGGAAATATGTTTGTGGTGTCTGCGGAAATTATTATGTCAGATGTTTCGGAATTTATGGCGGGGAGGCCTCTGCACAGTCAGATTAAATAAATGTTATGTAAAGAGAAGAATGGGAGAGCGTAGTGTGCTGTACAAATACATCAGGGTATAACAGTGCATAGCATAAGAAAGGAGAACCGTATGTCGTTTACTTTTTTTGAAGCACTTATTGTAGGTATTTTATACTATTTAGCATATTGTGAATTCAGTATTCCTTTTATCGGGGCCGGATGGCAGGACCCGGTAACAATTGGCTTTTTAATCGGTCTTGTGTATGGAGATGTTAAGACAGGCCTTGTTGTAGGGGCCTCCATAGGCATGATGTACATATCAAATATAGCGGTAGGAGGCAATCTGCCGTCAGACGGAGTGCTCGCGGCATGCGTCACTGTCCCGATATCTATAAAGTTTGGCCTGGATGCAACAACTGCCGTTGCCTTTTCCATACCATTTGCAGTATTAGGAACATTTGTTGATAATGGTCGTCGTTTAGTTAACGGTATGTGGAACCGGCGTGCAGTTACACATGTAGAGAATGAACAGTACAAGAAATTGTGGGTGGATGCGATTTTAGGTCCATCTGTGGTATCAATGCTGTTTCGAATTGTACCATTAACTCTGCTGCTTTGGCTGTTCGGAGGAGCGGCAGGGGATATTGTCTCACAGCTGCCGGCATGGCTTAGCAATGGATTATCTGTTATTGGCGGGATGCTGCCTGGTTTGGGGTTAGTGCTCTGTGTAAACTTTATGGGAAAGAAAGAGCTTCTTCCATATTTTCTGGTGGGATTTTACGCAATAACCCTTGGAAAAGTAAGTATCGTGTTTGTTGCATTGATCGGTGTATGCCTCGCATTTTTGCATGTTCAATTCTCCGCATCCAGATTTGAAGAGGACGATGAAGAAGACTACGAGGAGGAATATGAAGAGGATGATACATCACAGTCGATCTATGGAGATGGCTGTGCATTTAAGAGCAAAGGGCATCTGTATTGGTGGGGATTTAAGTTCTGCTGTTTCTTCCGTATTTCACAGTGTCTGGAATACTTTTATGGTACGGGTATTGGATACATGATGCTGGAACCGTTAAAGCGTGTTTATCAGGAAAACCGTGAAGGATATAAAACAGCAATACTCAGGCATTTACAGCCATTCATTACAAACCCGTCATGGGGGGCTGCACTGGTTACAGGATCTATCGCAATGGAGGAAGACATTGCAAAACATGGTGATCCGTCAGGTGAAAAAGGCGAAGCAATCCAGACATTTAAGACAAGTCTTATGGGACCTCTGGCAGGAATTGGTGACAGCTTCGAGGGATCTATCATGATGCCGCTTTTTAAATCAATTTGTTATCCGCTTGCACTGGCCGGCAATGTATTGGGTGCATTTCCATATGTATTGTGGTTTGGCTGGATGACAATTGTAGCACTTTTTATGGATAAACTTGGATATGAACAGGGAAGGAAAGGCATTGCAAAGTTAATTAATAGTCCCATCGTTAATAAGGTACTTTATGGTGCGGGTGTCCTTGGAATCATGATGATGGGTGCACTTTCAGCAAGTTATGTGTCACTGAATATTAAAATCGGCTGGGAGACAAGTATGGGTGCAACAGATGTGGCATCAATTGTAAACGGCTTAATTCCGAGTTTCTTTACACTGCTGTTTTTAGGTATCTGCTATCTGCTGTTAAGCAAAGGAAAGTCATTTGTTAAAGTATTAATTGGTGTTGTTATATTTGGTCTGTTAGGTTCCTTGATAGGGATTGTTTAGGTCTGGTCAAAACAAAAATTAGAGGAGGAATGCAGCGTGAAAATTATTTTAGCATCACATGGCGACCTGGCAAAAGCATTTCTGGATGCAGCAAAAATGATTGTAGGGCCACAGGAAGATGTATTTGCTTTTGGGTTATATCCGGAAGCGAGCCTTGAGAAGTTTGAAAAAGATATCACAGAAAAAATCAAAGAATTTACAGAGCAGGGAGAAGACGTCATTGTCTTTACAGATGTTTTTTTCGGAACACCGTTCAATGCAGTGGTACACATAATGAATTGTTTGAAATTTTATCACTTTACAGGGATCAGTCTTCCTATTTTGCTGGAGGTACTTTCTCTAAAAGATATAGAAGATGCGGAAACGCTGAATGCCCATATTTTAGAAAAAAGCAGTTCAGTTTTTATAAACGTGAATCATTTTCTAGAGGAACAAAATTAGATTAATCTAAACGTTATCTAAGGATGTTTGATAAAAGAAAGGAGCCGGGAAAATGTATATTTTTATTTTTGCAGTGACTTTTATTATTTTAGTGCTGGTACAATTGGGAATTGACCGTATGAGTTTCAGCAGGATCGGAAAGTGTGAAATGGAGGTAAAAAGTACGGTTGAAAAGATGGATCTGCTGACCCAATTCTTTCGAACCAGCCTCTGTTTTCTGATTGCAGGTTACTACATTTATAAAACAGGAAATGAGTTTTCCTATCACATCATGATTTTTACAGCAATTATGGGGGCACTGGCAAGTAAAATCTTTTTCCCGGTCATCACAATTTCCTGTTTTTCTGATGCATGTGGAATTTATGAAAATGGAATTGTCACGATGTGTGGTACGAAGTATTTTAAAAACGTAAAATCATTTTCCGTCCATGTTAGAAGCGACGCAGCCATAGCTGATAAAAAAATGATGCTTGTATTTCAGTCGAGGTTCCCTTATGTATCCAGACCATCTTATTTTTATATCAGTAAAAAGAATTATAACCGTGCGGAAAAATTACTGGCAAAAAAATATCATGTATCGAAGGTACAGGCATAAAGGAGAAGCTCGCATAAAATAGCAGGAGGAAGAAAATGTTAGTTTCGATGAAGGAAATTACGCAGAGAGCGTATGAAGATAATTATTGTGTTATTGCACCAAATGTAAATTGGGAAATTGAGGCGAGGGCGGCAATAGAAGTGGCTGAAGAAATGCGGGCACCAATGATTTTGGATTTTGTTTATGGCTGCCACCCGGATATTATATTTCTGGGGGAAATACTGACAAAGCTTGCGGAACGTGCAAGTGTTCCGATAGCTGTAAATCAGGATCATGGTGCATGTATGGCACATAATATTGCAGCAATAAGGGCTGGATTTACAGGAATTATGGTAGACCGGTCATTACTCTCTTATGATGAAAATGTAGCACAGGTAAAAGAGATGACTTCTATTGCGCATAGCGTCGGTGTAGGCGTCGAGGGGGAACTGGGACATGTAGGGGCTAATGATGAGAACGCGGATGACAGTTCTCTGTATACAGATCCTGACCAGGCAAAGCATTATGTAGATGCGACAGGCATCGATCAGCTGGCAATATCCATTGGAACAGCACATGGGGCATATAAGGGAAAGCCCAAGCTGAGGTTTGACATATTGGAGCGAATCAAAGAGACAGTGGAGGTGCCTCTTGTGCTTCACGGCAGCTCGGGAACCGGTGATGATTTGTTAAAAAAAGCTTGTGAGCTGGGGATTAATAAAATGAATATCTATACCGACTTACTGACAAGCGCTGCCCGGGAAGTACAGAAGATGGATCTGGAAAAGGATTTTCTCCTTGAGTTTTATCCGAATCTGATAAAAGGATTCAAACGCAGACTAAAGGAAGTCGTGGAATTCAGCGGGAGTGCAGGAAAGGTCTGGGAGGCCGGGGGCGGCATTTTAGATCGCAGGATTATATTTGATGAGGGTGAGGTAAAACAGTCACATTAACACACTATTCTTTATAGAAGGGAGAAATAGGTATGGATTTAGGATTTCGTGGAAAAACAGTAATCGTTACCGGAGGTACAAAGGGAATAGGAAGCGGGATAACAGAGGTCTTTGCAGAAGAAGGGGCGGACCTGATTGTAGATTACCGGTCAGATAAAGAAGGCAGTGAGGCTTTTATTCAGTCTATGCGTGATAAATATCATGCCAGAATATTTGGCGTTCAGGCTGATGTCAGCAAGCCGGATGATGTGATGCGTATCTTTGATTTTGCAGAAGAGACGTTTGGACATCTGGATGTTTTGATTAATAACGCGGGTGGGGGCATCACGACAATGATCTGGGACATTTCTCTGGAAGAGTGGAAGGAAAGTCTGGATAATAATGTGACAGGTATGTTCATGATGTGTAAAGAATTTGCAAAAAGAATGATTGCAAAGGAGCATAAAGGCTACATTGTGAATGTTTTAAGTAAGGCATCCCTTACGACAACGACGAAGGGCAGAGCATGCTATGTGACAAATAAAACGGCAGAAATGGGGCTTACGAAGCAGCTGGCGGTAGACCTGATTGACAAGGGGATTATCGTAAACGGAATCATGCCTGGGTCTGTTATGAACCAGATGATGTCGAAGTGGACTAAGGAAGAAATGGAGGCAAGGATTAAACGGTGTCCGACAGGAAGACTTGGACAGCCATATGAATTTGGCAAGATGGTTGCCTTTCTCGCGAGTGAACAGAACCAGCTCTCTGTTGGAGCCCCGGTTGATTATACTGGAGGGATGATGCTTGGCTTCTAGGACAAGGATAGATGAAAGGAGTAACTAGGATGGATAAAGTTCCGGTTGTGAAATTAGCAAATGGTGTGGAGATTCCCCAGCTTGGGATTGGTATGATGAATGCACATACCCAGGAGGAAATGGATGCGGCTGTATCCAGCGCGTTGGAGGCCGGCTATACGTCATTTGACAGTGCTTATTGCTATAAAAATGAAAAAGAACTGGGAATCTCCCTGCAGAAATATGCAAAAAGCAGACAGGATATATTTCTTACAAGTAAATCCAGAACACTAAGACATGCTTATCAGGATGCAATAGATACAGTGTATCAGCAGCTGGAAGATCTTCAGACAAATTATTTAGACCTGTATCTGATTCACTGGCCGCTGCCGGTTAAACCAGCATTATATCTTGAGGCATGGAAAGCCTGTGAGAAATTATATAAAGACGGGATTATAAGGGCGATCGGTGTAAGTAATTTCTTTGTCAGGCATTTCCAAAAAATTATGGAGGAATGTAAAATTATTCCTATGGTAAATCAGATACAATGCCAGCCTTATTATGAAAATCTGGAAGTTACAGATTTTTGCCGGGAGAATGGAATAGCCGTGGAATCATGGCAGCCATTAGGCGGTGGAGTTCTGCTTCAGGATGAGAAAATAGCCGCAATTGCGCACACAAGGGGAAAATCACCGGCCCAGATTATTTTGAGATGGCAGATACAGAAAGGATTTATAGCGATTCCGGGATCTGTAAAACCAGAACATATTAAACAAAATATTGATATTTTTGACTTTGAACTGACAGAAGGGGAGATGGATACAATTAATAAGATGGAATGTCAGCGACCGATTCTTCTTCCTATAGTGGATGAATATAATCCGGATGATTTTCCTATTTTATGGTAATTATACGCAGAGATGGGGAACATATCATAAAAGATATGTTTCCTTTGCGTATTTAGGCAGGCTGCGGAATTTTTGTCCCCCGCGGGAATTTGAAAATATGTACTTTGAAAATTAAATAGTGAATGGAAAATAAAAGCCATGTCTGTCTGTGTGAATCAATCTTGTAGAAAACGATTTTCGTATGATATACTTATAGAATACTATTGCTTTTTAAAAATAAGTTAAACGAAAAGAAATGGAGAAGCTTGATGATAGAACAATAAAGGGATGGAAGGGATGCGGCCATGATAAAAAGACAAGATATAATTTTAAATAAGGTAAAAGAGCTTTCTTTACAGGCACTTGAAAGGCATGAGGAGCCAGGAGTAACTGCACAGGAGGCGGCAGAACTTTTAAAGATGGACCGCGGAAATGTAAGCAAGGAGCTAAACCAGCTGGCTGCTTCAGAAAAATTGTTGAAAAAGGATGGAAGACCAGTCAGATTCAGTGATCCGGATACTTATGACCAGTATATTTTTCTTATAAACAGCGAAAAGATACAGCAGGCGTCATCGGAAGAAAGACAAGATGTAAATCCTTCGTTTCAGGATATTATTGGACAAGAGGGGTCATTAAAAATGCAGATTAAGCAGGTGAAGGCTGCGATGCTCTATCCGCCTCATGGTCTGCATACACTTCTGAACGGACCAACGGGTACAGGAAAAACAATGTTTGCCCAGAAAATGTTTGAATATGCCAGGCATATGAATATGCTCAAGCCAGATGCAGAGTTTGTGATATTCAATTGTGCCGAGTACGCAGAAAATTCCCAGCTGATTGTATCCCAGATCTTTGGACATAAAAAAGGGGCATTTACGGGGGCTGACAGAGATAAACCGGGATTGATTGAAAGAGCGGATGGAGGAATACTTTTTTTAGATGAAATCCACCGCCTTCCGCCAGAAGGGCAGGAGATGCTTTTCAGCCTTATGGATTATGGCAAGTACCGCAGGCTGGGGGAGACGGAACGGAACCGTGAGGCAAATGTCCTGATTATAGGGGCTACTACAGAGGATCTGGGGGTCGTCCTTTTAAAAACATTTATGAGACGGATGCCGGTTGTGATTCAGCTGCCGGCACTGGAGGAGCGTCCCTTATTGGAACGTCTGGAAATGATTGAGATGTTCCTTATGCAGGAGCAGAAGAAAATATCTGTTTCAATAAAAATAGAAAGAGAAGTGATTCTAAGCCTGCTTTTATATGAATGTACAGGCAATATCGGACAGATAAAAGCAGATATACAGCTTTTATGTGCAAGAGCCTTCTGGGAGTATAAAGTGGGTGAAAAACATACAGTAGATCTGGACAGGCAGATGCTGCCGTTTTATATAGAACAGGGATATCATAAAGCAGCAGAGTCGAGGAACAGCCTGATCCAGTTTCTTCTGCATGGTGAAGAACATTACATATTTACCATAGGAACAGATCAGGGTGAGAACAGGCAGAATATCATCAGTAAGAAATATCTGATTTTTCAGAAGTTTTACTCCAAAAAGAAGGGTGCAGAGCAAGAGCAGGAAATGAAAGACTATATTTCTTCTATGATTGAGAAAGAAAATGAAGACAGAAGAATATTTAGTAAAGATGCACTTAATAAAGTGATTACCGGAAAAGTATATTATGCGATTGAGGAAGCCCTGGAATTTGCAGAAATGAAGCTGAAAAGGGAGCTGTCCGATAATGTAAAGATCGGTTTTGCACTTCATATCAATGCCCTGATAGAAGGGATGGATAAGAAAGGGGATATCCTTGAGGAAAGGCTTCAGGAAATTATAAATGCTCATCCGAAGGAAGTAAAGGTAGCTAAACTCATATTAAAGATTCTGGAAGAAGAACTGAACATCAATATCAATAAAGGGGAAATCGGTTATACAACCATATTTTTATGTGCCAATGATGAAGA
Organism: Clostridium sp. AF19-22AC; assembly: GCF_003479085.1. Classification (NCBI taxonomy): domain Bacteria; kingdom Bacillati; phylum Bacillota; class Clostridia; order Eubacteriales; family Clostridiaceae; genus Clostridium; species Clostridium sp. AF19-22AC. Next base: position 49,270 of record NZ_QUGN01000032.1, read on the forward strand.
CCGGGACGTGAGAAAAATCGGAACCATAGTAATTGCCCACGGAGATAATACGGCCCAAAGTATAGCTGATGCCGCAAACAGACTTCTGGATACCAGTCACTGTAAGTTTATTAACATGCCGCTGAGTGAAGATGTGGAAGAGGTATACAGGAAAGCCGCACAGATGGTAACTCGTGTGAATGAGGGGCGCGGGGTGCTTTTAATGGTGGATATGGGATCACTGAATATGTTTGCAGAAAGGCTGGAGGAGGAGACGGGCATTCCTGTAAAGTCTGTAGGGATGGTCTCTACACTGACAGTACTAGAAGCGGTTCGCAAATGTACTTCAGAAGATTCAGAAATAGAAGAAGTAGCAGATTATCTGGATCAGATGATGGTACGTATGGTAGAGGAGAACAAGAGACAGAAAAACACAGAAACATGTGAAACCAGAGCAGCTATTCTGGTAACGTGCATATCAGGAATGGGGGCCGCCAAAAAAATTGCAGAGATGGTAAAGGCTATTACAGGTCTGGAGGAAGAAGACCCTATTGAAATTTGTTGTATTGGGATCGATGGAAAAGATGCAGAAGGTACTTTTTTAGGAGGATTTCAGGAAAAGGAAGTTCTTGCAGTTGTAGGAACGGCGGATATTCAATTGGGGGCAGTACCTTATATTTCTGTAGATGAGATTGTAATAGGTTCCGGGATTGAACGGTTAGAGCGGATATTAAGTGGTAAAAATGCCGGGAAAAATTATTCTGAAAAGAATGGCAGAGCTGTTGATGAGCATGTTCTTACAGCTGCAATGCGTGAACTTCTGGAGTTTTTGGACGCTGAAAAGATTATGCCTATGATACTTGAAGGATTTTACCAATGCGAAAAACGTTTGGATATAAAAGATCAGGAAAACCGTATTGTGCGCTATACAATCCATGTAGCCTGTATGATAGAACGGCTCCTTAGAAAAGAGATATTACCATACCATGAAGTGGAAGAATATGAACGAAATCATTCTGAGGAATTTAAAGTAGTAGGTGAGACATTGGAGACGGTAGAAAAGATGTTTCGGATTGAGGTACCATTTACCGAGAAGGCTTATATAGTAGAACTCTTAAATGGGGAGGGAAAATCATGAGGTACTTGAAATATGTAAGAATTGATGAAAGGCTGATTCATGGCCAGGTTCTGATTAAATGGCTGGAGAAACATGAAAGTAAAAGGGTAATTATTATAGATGACGCAATTATGGAGAACCCTATATTGATTAGTGTCATGCAAAGGTCGCTTCCGAAGGAATGTAATCTGGATGTGTATGGATGTGAGGACGGGGCCCGGTTTCTTTCACAAGAAGTATTTCAATATATACCAATGATTTTGGTCAGGACGGTTTCTACATTAGTTTGTCTGGAAAAGGAAGGCATTTTATTTGAAAAGATTAATATTGCACGTATGCCTTATTCACCGGGAAAGGAAGAAATTTGTGAAAATGTTTATATGGACCATTCAGAAAAGGAGCTGATTCAATACTATTTAAAAAAGGGAAGCAGCGTGTATGTTCAGATGGTACCGGACAGTGAGAAAGTCTATTTGGGAAGGATAATAAAATAAGCAAGAGAAGGGAGTTTCCATACAAGCACAGGAAGCTCCCTTTTTTTAGAAAGTAGGTAAATATGGAGAAAACAAGATATAGATATGTAATATTAATTCTGGTCTGTATGTGTGGTCTCAGCGCCTGTTACTGCCAATACCAGATGGCTCCGATGGCTCAGAAGATAATGGATATTTATGGGATAAGCCGTCAGCAGTATGCAACGGTGTTTTCTGCACCAATGGTTCCTGCTATATTGTGTAGTCTTCCGGCAGGCATGATTGTTGACAAAATAGGTGCCAAAAGGATTGTTTTAATCTGTCTGATTCTTGCAGCGGCGGGACTGTGGCTCAGAATTTTTGCAAAAGGATATGTAATGCTGTACCTTTGTATGCTATGTCCGGGATTTGCAGCCACTTTTGTAAACGCAACGAATGCAAAAATTTTCAGGGAATGGTTCCCTGTCAGACAGACAGGACTGGCGGTGGGGATTTTTTTAGCAGTTAGTGCGCTGGGTATGACAATTGGAACGGGAACAACAGCAATGCTGCCATCCTTGAAAATTGCATTTATTCTGGCAGGTATACTCACAAGTGTTACTGCCGTCTGCTGGAAAGTTTTTATGAGGGAGAGAAAAGATGTGCTTTCTATGGAGGATGGTGTAAAGGGGGATACATTATCATACCTGAAAACGGCGGTTATGAATCGCGATATTATATTAGGGAGTATAGGTATAATGTGTACTTTTGGAAATTATATGGTAATTAGCACATACCTTCCGACAGTACTCGAGAATAAAGGTATGACGTCTGTATCCGCAGGAGCGACGGCTTCAGTGGTTTCAATAGGATATCTGGCCGGATGTATACTGGTGCCTGTATTTGCAGATAAAGTGGGGCGGATAAGGCCGGTTATTTTTGTGCTTTCTCTCATAGGGGCGGCTTTAAGTGCTTCAATTTATATCTTGCCGGCAGGGGCAGTACTTACAGCAGGACTTTTTATGACGGGGATATGTATAGGGGGACTGCTGCCTCTTTTTATGTCATTTCCTGTAAGGATATCTGCAATCGGGGCAAAAAGGGCCGGTACGGCCGGGGGAATTATTTCAACGTTTCAATTATTGGGCGCGGTAATTATTCCTAGTTATATTGTTTCTCCGATAGCAGGTGGCAATGATTTTATGCTATTTATACTAGGGGCATGCTTTAGCGCGGCAGTTTGTGTATTAGTTTTTTTCATGACAAAGGCAGTAGAATTATAAGAAAGGTGGCTGCATATGAATTTGGGATTAAGAGGAAAAATGGTGATTATATCAGGCGGGTCTAAAGGAATAGGGCTGGGATGCTGCAAGGTTTTTGCAGAAGAAGGGTGTAATATTGTTATGAACTTCCGTTCGGACGAAGAAGGGGCCAATAGGGAAGCACAGACATTGTACAGGCGATATGGCGTGAACGTCATGACGGTTAAGGCAGATGTTAGTGTGGAAGAGGAGGTAAAGAGATTATTTAACTATCTTGATGACGAAGGGGCAGAACCATGTTTTCTTATAAATAATGCAGCAGATACACGTGTGCGCCAGACTCCTTTTCAGGATATCGTGACAGATGACTGGCGGTATAGTCAGGAAGGGACATTAAACAGTGCTTTTTTTATGTCCAGGGAATTTGTAAAAAGGCTGATTATCAGAGAACAGTCCGGGAGTATAGTAAATGTATTGTCCAAGTCCGCTTTTTTGTCCAGCAGCATATATAATAGTGCTTATGCGACAGCAAAAGGCGGGCTTGCGGTGTTTACCCGTTCACTGGCAAAAGAAGTGGCAGCGAAAGGAATCAGGGTTAATGGGATTATCCCCGGTTATGTGAAGACAGAACGGAATTATCGGGATGGAGATCCCAGAACGGAAGAGAAAAGAAGAATACTTCCTTCGGGGGAGTTCGCTGCCCCTAAAGATATCGGCGCTGCCGCAGCTTTTCTATGCTCGGATGCCGTGCGGAATATAATGAATGGGGCATTGCTTGATTGTACGGGCGGGACATTAATATAGCGTATAAAAATGGTATGTCAGACAAGATTAGCTGACATACCATTTTTAAAATTATGAAAAATAGGAATCTGTGTTATAGTCGGTGTAGATTAATTTGCTGATTTCCATTCTGGACTTTAAAATGGATGTCGGGGACATAGAGAGTTCGTCAATCCCGTATCCGATGAAAAGGGGCTGAAGCTTTGTATCTCCGGCAGATTCGCCGCAGATTCCGCAGGGAATACCATTTTTATGGGCGGCTTCGATAGTATACCTGATCAGGGACAGAACTGCGGGATGGCGTGGATTATAAAGGTGGGCGACCTTTGGGTTGCCCCTGTCGGCAGCAAGTGTATACTGGGTCAGGTCATTTGTTCCGATAGAGAAGAAATCAACCTCTTTTGCAAAATCATCTGCCATAACAGCAGCACCCGGAACTTCTATCATCATCCCTACAGGGATTTGTGCACTGTAGCTGAATCCCTCTTTACTCAGGCTCGTTTTAACCTCATTCAAAACCGCTTTCGCTGTCCTTAGTTCCTCTAAGCTGGATATCATAGGAAACATAATCTGCAGATTTCCATAAGAACTTGCTCTTACTAAAGCTCGAAGCTGTGTGCGGAATAATTCCGTTCTGTCAAGACAGATCCGGATGGCACGATAACCTAAAAAAGGATTATCTTCCTTACTTAGATTTAATGAAGGCAATTCTTTATCTCCTCCGATATCCAGTGTTCGTATAATGACTGGTTTGGGATTCATTTTTTCTAAAACGGCTTTATATGCTTCAAACTGAGTTTCTTCGTTGGGAAGAGTGCCGCTGTCCATATATAAAAATTCGCTGCGGAATAATCCGATTCCTTCTGCGTCTGCATCTAACACTTTATCGACATCCTTTGGAACCCCGATGTTGGCAAAAAGAGACAGCTGATGTCCGTCTTTTGTAATTGTAGGTTTACCTCTATAGGTGTTATAAAGTGCATGCAGCTCGGTTTCTTCCTGCTTAGCTTTAAGAAAACGGTTTATGGTTTCCTCAGTAACTTCTGTTTCAACGGTTCCATTTGTGCCATCTAAAAGTACCTGCATCCCGGTGCGTAATACATGTACTGCATCAGGAATCATACTTACAGCCGGTATGCCCAGATTTCTGGCTATAATAGCAGAGTGTGAGGCAGGACCACCTGTTTCAGTGATAAATCCGGCTACCTTGTCGAGATTCATGCGTGCTGTATCAGAAGGCGTAATCTCATAGGCAGCAATAATATGGTTTTCTTCAAGGTTATTCAAATCAGTGTTCTGTATTCCAAGCAGATGTCTTAACAGGCGTTCACGGATATCTCTTGCATCAAGGGCACGGGCCTTCATATATTCGTCCCCCATGTTCTCAAACATGGAGATAATCTGATTGAACTGAAAGTCTGTTGCTTTTGCCGCATTCCAGTGATTATTACGGATTGCATCCGTGATTGGGATGACGAGGGAAAATTCATCTTCCAGTATTTCTTTGTGTGCAAGGAAAATTGCAGCATCATCTTTTGAAAGTGTCTGGCATGCCTTTTCGTAGAGAATGCGATTTTCTTCTAAAGCGCAGGTATGTGCATGGTTAAATCTCGAAATCTCTTGTTCCACATCTGTAATTGTATATTCCGGAACCAGTAGTGCACTTTTTTCAAGAACAATGACATTAGCTAATGCAGTTCCGGAAGATATTTTCAGGCCCTTTAACATAATGCATTCCCTCCTAACCTTTTATCTCTTCACCCAGGCCATTTTTAATCGCAGCCGAGATGAAATCAAGAGCCTTGTTTTCATCTGATCCGTTAATCTGCAGCTCAATCTCATCTTTGTATTTTACACAGGCTGAAAGAACAGAAAGAATAGATTTTCCATTATATATATTACCGCCTTTCGAAAAATGGACTGTGCTTTTAAATTGTCCTGTAGTCTGTACAAAATTACTTGCAGGCCTTGCGTGAAGACCGGAAGGATTCAGTACAGTAATTTTTTCGGTTACCATAGTAGTACCTCCTTAGCTGATATTAGTCTGAGTCCAGAAGCAGCTTTTTTAAATCAGCGACATGTCCGTCTTTGTCCTGAAATCTGGAGATTAAAAGTTCTGGAAGTATAGTACAGGGATACTGTTCCCTTAGATCCAAAACCGCTATCAATAAATCCATACTTAATCCGGAGAGTGCTTCGGCGCCGTATTCATGTGTATAGCAGGCCGCAATATTATAGGGCGTGCCTCCAAGAATATCAACGAGGAATAAGAATGAATATCCTGATAAATCAGCCATTGTTTTCGAGATTGACTCTTCATAGTCTTTTAATGACATGTCAGGCATAAGGGAAAAGGCTTTAATATCATTTATTTGTCCGCCTATTACCATTTCCGTGCTTTTTATAAGTTCCTGTCCCCATAATCCATGCGTTAAGATGAAAATAAAGGTTCTCTTCATATGCTGCTCCTTTTGATCCACATCTATATATGTAGTCTCAATTTATTATTTCGCAAAAATCATGCCAAGTTAGTGAGTCAAAATACTCACTGGTAACTGCGTCGGTCAAAACTGCCCTTAATCCCTAGTTCCTCACGGTATTTAGCAACTGCACGCCGGGAAACTTTTATATCCTGATTTTCTAACAGTTTTGCAAGTGCCTGGTCACTGTAAGGTTTTTTCTTATTTTCGGCAGCAATATATTCTTTGATATACTGTTTCACCAGAGCAGACGTAATATTACCCTGCTCATGGGAAGAGACAGGTGCAGTAAATAAATTTTTCATAAAAATGCTGCCGCCCGGATATTGCAGGTACTTTCCTTTTACAGCCCTGCTTACGGTAGAAGTATGAATTCCGGCTTTTTCGGCAACATCGGACATGGTCATTGGAACGAGGGACGCATGGTGTTCAAAGTAATCCAACTGTATGTCCAAAATTACGTTTGTGATAGAAATAACCGTTTTTCGGCGCTGCTCGATACTGTCCAGAATAAATTGTACCCGGGTCAGTTTGCTCTTAAAATATGTAATTAAATCAGGGTCTGTCGAAGTCTCCATCATCTTAAGATAATAGTCATTGACCTGATAGTTTTCAATCCAGGAGTCATTCAGCTGAATGGACCAGTCAGAAGACTCCTTTTTGAGAATGATGTCAGGAATAATAAAGCTGTTTTCACCGGAGTGGAAACCTGAGAGCGGATGTGGGTTCAGCCGCGCGATTAATTCTATATTTTTGCGGACTTCTACTGTGGGAATATGCAGATTGCGTGATATGTTACTTATTTTGCCGTCCGCTATATCCTGGAGATGACAGCGGATCATAAGTGTCAGGATTTCGGTATTTATATCCAATGCATCAAGCTGCCTGAGAAGACAGTCTTTGAGATCAGCGGAGAAAATACCATATGGTTCTAATTGCTGCAGTGTAACGAGACACTGCCGGACCAGTGATTCGGAAGCACCGGTTTTTTCGGCAGCTTCTTTGGCAGGCATGGTAAACAGGCCGTTATCATCCAGACATTCAATGAGATAAATAAAAAGTCCCCATTCCTGCCTGCTATAAAGTCTGCTGTCTAGCTGGCTTAAAAGATAATCACGAAGCAGATTCTCTTTCGGGGCGGCAAAATCCCGTGAGTGGTCATCATCGTCATCGACAGAGCTGAAACCTGCTGCACCACTGCTGTTTTGTGTTCCGTAATAAGCAGATAAAGGTTCTGCAATGCTGTCGCCGTATGGTTCTTCGTTATGGTCTAACAATGGATTTTCTAAATATTCAGTTTTTAAAAATTGATTCAGCTCAATGCTGTCCATAGCCAGAATTTCCAATGACTGAATCTGCGCCTGAGACATCTGCTGACGCTGCTGTAAAGTCAAATTTAAATTCATAAAAACACCACCTATTCTAATAAGTAAATAGTAGCATACAGTGAGAAAGCATGACAAGTGTAAAGATCATAAGGATAGGGGGATACAGGTTAATGAATTAGCGCTTGCAAGACGGCCAACTTCATGATATACTCCTTCTAAAAACATTTTAGGAGGAGTTATTTTTTATGGATTCAGACCCTGACGGGAACACGGTTATTTTTCAATTGTTACTTTTATTATTTTTCACTATCATGAACGCATTTTTTGCCGGGGCCGAGATGGCTGTGGTTTCTGTGAACAAGAACAGGATCCGGAGTCTGGCGGAGGAGGGTAATAAGAAGGCGGTTGTGATTCAGAGCCTCTTTGAGGATTCCACGAAGTTTCTTTCAACGATTCAGGTAGCGATTACATTTGCGGGATTTTATTCCAGTGCATCTGCAGCGGCGGGGATTGCCCCGGTACTTGCGGGATGGCTCGATAGTATCCACATACCTTACAGCACGGCCATCGCCAGAAACGGGGTGACCTTACTTTTGATGTTCTTCAACCTTGTGTTCGGGGAGCTTGTGCCGAAAAGGATTGCACTGCAGAAGGCGGAGACTTTCTGTATGTTTACTGTAATGCCTATCCATTACATCTCAAAGATACTTTCCCCGTTTATCAGGCTGCTTTCTGTCTCAACGAAGGGAGTGCTTAAGCTCCTGCGGATGAAGACGGAAGACCAGGAGGAGGCGGTGACAGAAGAGGAAATCAAAGCTCTTTTGAAGGCGGGAAATGAAAATGGAACATTTGAGGATGAAGAACGTGAGATGATCAATTCCGTCTTTTCATTTGATGACAGAAGCGCACGTGAGGTTATGGTGCCGAGGCGCGATGTTTATGCACTCGATGTGGAAGAACCGTTTGTCACGCTGGCGGACGAGGTGCTGGAATCCAGACATTCCAGAATTCCGATCTATGAAGGCAACATCGATAATATTATAGGAATCCTGCATGTAAAGGATGTCATGATCGAGGTTCATAAAAACGGATGGGATAATCTGGACATCAGAAAATTAATGAGAAAGCCATTTTTTGTTCCGGATACAAGGGATGCGGATGAATTATTCCGTGAACTCCAGAAACAACGCAGGCATATGGCTGTTCTTGTAGATGAATACGGCGGATTTTCTGGTATTGTTACTGTGGAGGACCTTGTAGAAGAGATCATGGGAGAAATCAATGAAGAATACGAGGAAGTCGTGCAGGAGATTATCATGCTGGGTGAAAATGAGTATCTGCTGGACGGCGGTGCGCTGGTGGATGATATTAATGAAGAACTGGGATTGAAACTGAAGACGGAAAATTATGATACATTGTCGGGCTACCTGATCGAGCAGCTGGGATATATTCCGGATAAAGACAGCCGGGAAAAGCTTACTGCCGGCGGGGTTGAGTTTACGATAGAAGAAGTCGGGGGGAACCGTATCAGCAAGGCTAGGGCGGTCCTTCCTGCATCCCCGGAAGGTACTTTAGAGACGGATCAGGATTCCTTAACGTAAAATGCTGCGGAGGGATATCATGCCCGGATCGGTTTTAACAATAACCGGAAAGTCCGCGGGCGAAATGAAAAATCTCTGCTTAGTTATTGAACTTACGTTAGTTCGCGGGTATAATAAAGCTGTATTTAGAAAAAACATGGAAGATAAAGGAGAGCCATCTTATGAAAATGTTATCAATCGAGCAGGAATTAAAGGGCAACTCTTATCCTGGAAGAGGAATCATCATCGGTAAGAGTGAGGACGGCAAAAAAGCTGTGACTGCTTATTTTATCATGGGACGCAGTGAGAACAGCCGTAACCGGGTTTTTGTGGAGGATGGAGAAGGAATCAGGACACAGGCATTTGACGAGTCCAAACTGACAGACCCAAGCCTGATTATCTATGCACCGGTGCGTGTTCTGGGGAACAAGACGATCGTGACGAACGGGGACCAGACAGACACCATCTATGAAGGTATGGATAAGCAGATGACATTTGAACAGAGCCTGCGCTCAAGGGAATTTGAGCCGGATGGCCCTAATTATACACCGAGGATTTCAGGAATTATGCATCTTGAGAATGGCAATTATAACTACGCCATGTCGATATTAAAGAGCAACAATGGAAATCCGGAAAGCTGTAACCGCTATACATTTGCATATGAAAATCCGGCTGCAGGAGAAGGGCATTTTATCCATACATATATGTGTGACGGAAATCCGCTGCCGAGTTTTGAGGGAGAACCGAAACTAATCTCTGTCCCGGATGATATCGGGGCATTTACAGACCTGTTATGGAACAGCCTGAACGAGGATAACAAAGTTTCCCTCTTTGTACGTTATATTGATATTGAATCAGGCAGTTATGAGACAAAGATTGTAAATAAAAATCAATAAGGAGCAAAAGACAAATGAAAGAATTAGAATTGAAGTACGGCTGTAACCCGAATCAGAAACCTTCCAGGATTTACATGGAGGACGGAAGTGAACTGCCGATCAAGGTGTTATGCGGACGTCCCGGATATATTAACTTTCTGGATGCATTCAATGGCTGGCAGCTTGTAAGCGAACTAAAAAAAGCAACCGGGCTTCCGGCGGCGACTTCTTTTAAACACGTTTCTCCGGCAGGAGCAGCGGTAGGACTGCCTCTGGACGAGACGCTGGCTAAGATTTACTGGGTGGACGATCTGGGAGAATTATCCCCTCTGGCATGTGCATACGCAAGAGCAAGGGGCGCGGACAGGATGTCTTCTTTCGGGGACTTCATTTCATTGTCTGATGTATGTGATGCTGATACGGCAAGACTGATCAAGAGGGAAGTTTCTGACGGCGTCATTGCCCCGGGGTATGAACCGGAAGCGCTTGAGATTTTAAAGCAGAAGAAAAAAGGCAATTACAATGTAATCCAGATTGACCCGGACTACGTTCCGGCTCCGTTAGAACGCAAAGAAGTATATGGAATCACATTTGAGCAGGGAAGAAATGAACTCGTAATTGATGATGAGTTTTTTGCAAATGTAGTGACAGAGAATAAAGAGATACCGGAATCAGCAAAGATAGACCTTGCTATTTCCATGATCACCCTGAAATACACACAGTCTAACTCCGTGTGTTATGTAAAGGGAGGACAGGCAATCGGAATTGGTGCTGGACAGCAGTCCCGTATCCACTGTACAAGGCTGGCAGGGCAGAAGGCAGATAACTGGTGGCTGCGCCAGTGCCCGAAGGTTCTGGAGCTTCCGTTCAGGGACGATATCAGACGTGCGGACAGAGATAACGCGATTGATCTGTATATCGGGGATGAATACATGGATGTTCTTGCAGATGGCGTATGGGAAAATACATTCAAAGTAAAGCCGGAAATATTTACAAGAGAAGAGAAGCGTGAATGGCTGGATAAGCTGACAGATGTCGCGCTTGGCTCTGATGCATTCTTCCCGTTCGGGGATAACATCGAGCGCGCCCATAAGAGCGGCGTGAAATATGTTGCACAGCCGGGCGGATCTGTGAGAGATGATAACGTAATTGATGTGTGCAACAAGTATCAGATGGCTATGGCCTTTACCGGCCTGCGTCTGTTCCACCACTAGGATATGCCATGTCAGTCAAGTTTGAAATACGAATGACAACGCAGACTATGTACAGTTTTATGCTGCATCACAATTATACACACCTCCCGGGAATCGTGGGGGTACTCTGCGGTGCAGTGATTTTTCTGATGGGAATCAGACAGGCAGAAGGCGGTAATACTGCAAGTGGTGTCCTTCTGTCTGCCCTTGCGGTCTTTATGATCGTATATCCCCCTGTTATGCTGTGGATACGGGCAAGACGCCAGGTTGAGGCTTCACCTGTATTTAAGGAACCACTTTACTATGAACTGACGGACAGCGGGGTGAAGGTAACCCAGTATGGATCTGAAAATGAGAGTTCCTGGTCAGAATTCCAGAGAGCTGTATCTACGAATCAGGCACTGGTACTGTATATGGATAAGACTCGTGCGGTCATTTTCCCGAGGGCGCAGATAGGAGAACAGTGGGCGGCGGTGGCAGAGATGATATCCACCCATATGCCGCCTGATAAGGTGCGGATCCGTCAGGTAAACTAAACTGGAAAGAGGATATGACATGGTACTGGAAACAAGGAGTCCCGAGCAGACATTCCAGATCGGAGTAAGGCTGGGACAGAAGGCAAAACCGGGGCAGGTGTATACACTGACCGGTGATCTTGGAGTAGGGAAAACTGTATTCACACAGGGATTTGCACAGGGACTGGAGATAGAGGAACCCGTGAGCAGCCCTACGTTTACCATTGTACAGGTATATGAAGAAGGGCGTCTGCCGTTCTATCATTTTGATGTATACCGTATCGGTGACATTGAAGAAATGGATGAGATCGGATACGAAGATTACGTGATGGGAGAGGGAGTTTCCCTGATCGAATGGGCGAACCTGATTGAGGAGATACTGCCCGAAAAGCGTACGGAGATTATTATTGAAAAAGATCTGGAACAGGGATTTGAGTTCAGAAGAATTACGATAGAAGAACTACCATGAAAAAGGATGCCGGTGTTGGAATCAGCACCGGTATGTCTGTATTATAGAGAGGAAATTAATTATGCGGGTATTGGCAATTGACAGCTCCGGGCTGACGGCGACTGTGGCAGTCGTGGAGGAAGACAGGACAGTCGCAGAATATACCATAGACTACAAGAAGACCCATTCACAGACTCTGCTGCCGATGATCGATGCGGTGGCAAAGATGGTTGAGCTGGATCTTTCGACGATAGATGCAATTGCAGTTGCCGGGGGACCGGGGTCTTTTACCGGGCTTCGGATTGGTTCTGCCACGGCAAAGGGATTAGGACTGGCACTTGATAAGCCGCTGATCCATATTCCAACGGCGGACGGACTGGCTTATCAGGTGTACGGATGTGAAGATATTATCTGCCCGATTATGGATGCCAGAAGAAACCAGGTCTATACAGGGCTTTATACATTTTCCAGAAAAGCAGGGGAAAAAGAAGGGACAAGGCGGGTTGAACCGGTATTTCAGGTAATGCGTATGCAGATGGCGGTTTCCATCGATGATCTGATACACCGGCTGAATACTTACGGGAGGCCGGTCGTATTTTTAGGGGACGGTGTGCCTGTTTACCGGGATACGATTGATAAGTATATTCAGGTGCCTTATTCTTTTGCGCCTTCTTATATGAACCGTCAGCGCGCGGCAGTTGTAGGGGCCCTGGGGATTAAGTATTTCAAGGCCGGGAAGTTTGAAAGTGCGATGGAGCACCAGCCGGATTACCTGCGAGTCTCACAGGCGGAGAGGGAACGTGCCGAGAAAGAAAAGAATGCGGAACTCAAATGCAGGACACTTCGTGCCGAGGATGCGGCGGCTGTAGCAGAAATGGAACATCAGGTCTTTGCGGACGCATGGAGTGAGAAAAGTGTGCTGGAGACAATCAAACTTCCGAATACGATCTGCATCGCGGCAGAAAAGGCCGGAAGGCTTGTCGGATATATGCTTGCCTACGAGGCGGCAGGAGAGGCGGAAATCGCCCGTATTGCCGTGGACAAAGAGATGAGGCGTCAGGGCGCTGGCGGCCATTTGATGCTGGCACTGGAAAATATCTGCGAGGAAAGAAAAATCAATAAACTGCTTTTGGATGTGAGGGAAAGCAATATGGAGGCCCGTTCATTCTATGAGGATGAAGGGTTTACAGAGGATGGCATCCGCCAGAAGTTTTATACAGACCCGGAAGAGGATGCAGTACTGATGAGCAGGGAGCTTGGAAGCACTTCCCACTAGGAAAGTGCCTGCCGGGCCGTTATAATGAAGGCGTAGCAAAAGCACACAACACAGGAGGAATTTGTATGCGCCAGTATCAGATGAAAGAAACAAAAGAAGTAAATAAAATTATTTGTAATAAATGTGGCAAAGAAATACCGGTTATAAATGGACGGGCGGAAGAAGGCGTATTCAGCGTGGATTACACATGGGGATATTTCTCTGAAAAAGACGGGGAGAAGCATTCCTTTGATCTTTGCGAAACCTGTTATGACGAACTGCTCCGTTCGTTTATGGTGCCGGCAGAAATAGAGGGATAATATGTTAGATGTATGTTTACTCGGGAGCGGCGGGATGATGCCGCTTCCTTATCGGTGGCTGACTGCACTGATGACAAGGTTTAATGGCAGCAGCCTGCTGATAGACTGCGGAGAAGGGACACAGATTGCGATTAAAGAAAAGGGCTGGAGTTTCAAGCCGATTGACGTGATCTGTTTTACCCATTATCACGGGGACCATATCAGTGGCCTGCCGGGACTGCTCCTGACGATGGGGAATGCTGACCGCCGGGAACCCCTTACCCTGATCGGGCCGAAAGGTCTGGAAAGGGTAGTTAATTCTTTGAGGGTGATTGCGCCGGAACTGCCTTTCCCAATCAAGTGTGTGGAGATTGAAGGTGCCTCCCAGACATTTGAAATGAATGGGTACCGTTTAAAAGCGTTTAAAGTAAATCATAACGTTTTGTGCTACGGATATACCCTGGAGATTGACAGGGCAGGAAAGTTTGACGTAGAACGGGCAAAAGAGCAGGGGGTGCCGCAGAAATATTGGAGCCGTCTGCAAAAAGGTGAATCCGTAGAAGAAGATGGAAAGCTTATGACGCCTGATATGGTACTTGGTCCGCCGAGAAAAGGAATCAAGCTTACTTATACGACAGATACAAGACCGACTGACTCTATCCGGGAAAATGCAAAAGGCTCGGACCTGTTTATATGTGAAGGCATGTACGGTGAAAAAGAAAAAGCTGCCAAGGCGGTAGAGTACAGGCACATGACTTTTTATGAGGCGGCGCAGCTTGCAAAAGATGCGGAAGTGAATGAATTGTGGCTGACGCACTACAGTCCCTCGCTTACAAGGCCGGAGGAGTACATGGACGAGGTGAGGAAAATTTTCCCGGATGCGAAACCCGGGAAAGATAAGATGTCTGTAGAACTGGCATTTGAGTAAAAAGAAACATCCAAAGCAGAGGTGCATTTTATGAAAGAAATCAGAAGTATAAACATACTGGCAATTGAAAGCTCGTGTGATGAGACTGCCGCAGCGGTTGTCAATAATGGACGGGAGGTTCGGTCTAACGTGATATCTTCACAGATCGAGCTGCATAAACTGTACGGCGGTGTCGTGCCTGAAATCGCGTCCAGAAAGCACATAGAAAAGATAAATCAGGTCATTGAGGAGGCATTAAAAGAAGCAGGGGCGACTCTGGATGACATAGATGCAATCGGGGTAACATATGGACCGGGGCTTGTTGGCGCACTTCTTGTGGGGGTGGCAGAAGCAAAAGCGATTGCATATGCAAGGAAGCTGCCTTTAATCGGCGTGCACCATATTGAGGGGCATATTTCGGCAAATTATATAGAACATCCGGAATTAGAACCTCCGTTTCTTTGTCTTGTCGTATCTGGGGGGCATACCCATCTAGTATGTGTCAAGGAATATGGCAAATATGAAATACTCGGCAGAACAAGAGACGATGCTGCCGGGGAAGCTTACGATAAAGTTGCCCGGGCAATCGGTCTGGGATATCCGGGCGGTCCGAAAATTGACCGGCTGGCAAAAGAAGGGAATGCAGAGGCCGTTAATTTTCCAAAGGCAAACATAGACGGTGCACCTTATGATTTTAGCTTCAGTGGTTTGAAGTCAGCGGTCCTGAACTATATCAATGGCTGCCAGATGAAGGGTCTGACTTATAATCCTGCGGACATTGCCGCATCTTTTCAAAAGGCGGTTGTGGACGTCCTGGTAGAAAAGTCGATGCATGCAGTGGAAGAATACGGGATGTATAAGTTCGCGATTGCGGGCGGGGTGGCATCAAACAGCGCCCTGAGAGAAGGGATGAAGAAAGCGTGCGAAGAGAGGGATATTCAGTTTTACTATCCGTCGCCCATTTATTGTACGGATAATGCAGCTATGATCGGTGCGGCGGCTTATTACGAATATCTTGCAGGAACAAGGCACGGATGGGATTTAAACGCGGTACCTAATCTGAAGCTTGGAGAACGCTGACCAGAGGTTTGAATACAGAACCCGGCATTGATATGAGGAGGAGAGAATATGGAAAAGGCACATTGTACAGCAATCGTACTGGCAGCAGGCCAGGGAAAACGGATGGGGACAAAAGTACATAAGCAGTATCTCGAACTCGCCGGAAAACCGGTCTTATATTATTCGTTAAAGGCTTTTGCATATTCAGATGTGATAGACGAGATCTATCTGATTACGGGGCCGGGAGAAGAAGAATACTGCCGTCGGGAGATCATAGAAAAATATGAGATCCCGAAGGTTACCAAGATATTGCCTGGCGGTGCACAGCGATATCATTCGGTATGGAATGGAGTACAGGAGATGGAAGAAGAGGGATATGTCTTCATCCATGATGGTGCGCGCCCGTTTGTCAATCATGAGATTATAGAGAGGGTTTTTCAGGAGGTGATTCATCATAAGGCCTGTGTAGTCGGCATGCCTGTGAAAGATACCATAAAAGTGGTGGATGACAATGAATTTGTGAAAAACACGCCGGACAGGAAAAGCCTGTGGATGATACAAACACCTCAGGTTTTTGAAAATCATTTAATAAAAGGTGCATATTCTATGCTGATGCGGGAATCCTATATCAATGTAACGGATGACGCGATGGTGGTAGAGCAGATGTTGAAGTACCCGATTAAACTGGTCTGCGGTTCTTATGAAAACATAAAAATAACAACACCAGAAGACCTGGATATAGCAGAAGTCATGATCGCCCGCAGCCAGGAGTGAAAATAATATGAAAATAATGTAAAAAAGGTGTTGACATATATTTCATGTATATGCTAGAATAACCATTGTCGCGAGAGCAGACAGAACAACAGAGCTTATTAGTGATAAAGACTGATAAGAATATGGAGAGGTATCGAAGTGGTCATAACGAGGCGGTCTTGAAAACCGTTTGTCCGCAAGGGCGCGTGGGTTCGAATCCCACCCTCTCCGTTAAAAGGAACTCTATTAGTGAGTTCCTTTTTCGATTATAAGGCAATACAGCATATTATGGGGGAATATCGGGAAGAAAATCAGCAAAAGTAAAGTGTCTGAAAATTAAGGGGAAAAATGGAAAGAGAAGAAAAATAAAAAATCGAAAAAAAGGACTAGACAAAGAGCCAGGATTCGTGTATATTAAATACCGGACGTTTTGGAGAAGTACCCAAGCTGGCCGAAGGGGCTCCCCTGGAAAGGGAGTAGGTCGTTAATAGCGGCGCGAGGGTTCAAATCCCTCCTTCTCCGTTTGTTTTATCAGTAACGAAAGGGATTTCGACATTGATAAAATAACATATCAGATTATGTTAAGAAAGATGAAAAATTTGTAAAAAAAGTTTTGAAAAAGTCTTGACAAACTGGTACAAGAAATGCTAATATGTTTAAGCTGACTCGCAAGAGAACAGCAAAACAAAGCAAAAAGAAAAATAAAAAAGTTCTTGACAAGAGAAAACGGATATGGTAAAATATAGAAGTTGTCGCTCTTGAAAAATAAGAACGAAAGAACCTTGATAATTAAACAATAGACAACAGATCCTTGAAAATTTCTTATTGAGAAAATTTTAAGAACAAGCATCATTATGATGCACCCATCACTGAGATTTATCTTGGTGGTAAGAACAG
>NZ_QUGN01000033.1:0-65976 GCF_003479085.1 Clostridium sp. AF19-22AC
TTTTTATTATTTCACTTGTCTACCTAGAAGGGAGCATATCATATTTTGCGGCAGCTCTTTTTTACATTCAGACTTCTTTATTAATCACGGCAGGCAGTCTCACGACGACTTTGGTCCCCTGCCTTTCCTTCGAACTAATTTCCAGATTATAAGACTCGCCATATATGTATTTAATCCGCTCACGGATATTGCGGATGCCAATATGCGCCCCACGGATTCTGCCTTTCGGCTGGTTCAGTATTTCATCGAGCCGTTCTCTCGACATTCCCGCTCCGTTGTCCTCTATGGATAACACAATCTCCCCCTCTTCCTGATGTGCGGTGATCGTAATACACCCGCCTAAAATCTCCCCGTTCTCATCCTTATTTTCCAGAATTCCGTGAAACAGTGCATTTTCAACCAACGGCTGTATTACGTTCTTGGCAATCAGAATGCCTTTTACCTCTTCATCCACATCCATTTTTGTTTTGAATGTCCCTTCATACCTGTACTTTTGTATAATCAGATACTGTCTGGTCACATTCAGTTCCTGTTCTACGGTATCATAAACTTCCGAAATTTCGATACGCAGCCTGTCCCGAAGGATTTCGATCATGGCCCTGTTTACGGCAATAACATCCTCATTCCGTTCCTTCTGGGCCAGATATGTGATCGTATTCATGGTATTGTAAATAAAATGAGGGTCCACCTGTGAGACAAGCAGGCTGTAGCGCATCGTCTGCTCCAGCTTTTCCTTTTCAATCAGCTCCTGAATGTTATCCTCCAGTTTACCAGCCATAATGTTAAAGGATTCACTGGCTTCCCCGATTTCATCCCTGGACTTAACAGTGACCCGGGCACTCAGGTTTCCTTTTGCGATTTCGCCCATCTGCCGTGAGACTTCCCCGAGCGGGCCTACAAATTTCCGGACAAGCGGCACCATGACCGCAACCACGCAGATCCCGAAAATGGCTACCAGAATCTCGTTAAGCAGAATCAGTGAACGGTTATTTGCAATAATTTCCTCCCTCGTAAGCCTGCTCAAAAGCTTCCAGCTCCGGTTCTGGGAATAACGCACGACCGTGACTCCGTCCTCATCCCGATGAAAGCCTTCCATATAGCTGTCCCCTATCGTCAGATCGCTGAGAGCCGTATTCACATCAATATCGGAATCTTTTACACTCGGCGCCACCTGCACATTATCCCCGTTTAAGAGGAGAAAATCATTACAGTAATCATTGACATCCTGTGCAATGTAGATGATCTCGTCATAAGAGGCCACAATGACAGCCTGCCCTGTGATCCCATTCTTGCCATACTGCCGGGCATACCCGTAGCCCATGTTAAAATTGCTCCCGAAAAATGCCGTTGACTCTTCCTTCACAAACGTAAAAGGCTCTACGAACATGCTGTTCTTCTCTTCCTCCCTCATCTTCGGAAGCACCTGCTGCTGGATATGTGATTTTACACTTTGGGAAATCCCGACCGTGTTAAAACTATAGTTCTTCTCCCCCCTGCTGACATTCAGATATATTCCCAGTACCTGATTCGGCGGCAGGCTGTCCTTGCGCCCCATCCCGGACAGATAAAGGCGTATCTTCGCCGCATTTTTCTCGACCGGTTCTTCCATATAAGCCTCAAGCAATTCATTCAACCCGTCGTCTTTGCCGACAACAGTGGAAAAACGCTCCACCTCGTCAAAGCAGCGTTCCATCCGCATCATAATCTGTTCATTAAAATTCATGGCATTCTCCAGTTCCTTCTCGCCCGATGAGAGGTAAACAATATGCGGAAGCAGTACCGTCAGGGTAAAAAACATCACCAGAAACACTAATATCTGAGAGAGAAGCAGTTTATTCTTCAGTTTCATAATATCCTGTTAACCTTTCCGTTTATATTCGTTCGGGGTGAGCCCGGTAAACTGTTTGAAAATCTTGCTGAAATACTGGCTTGATGTAAATCCTGTCAGTTCAGCCACCTCATAAATCATATACTCACTCTGGTCCAACAGCTTCTTCGCCTTCTGTACCCGGATGCCGTTCAGATAATCGCTGACTCCGATTCCCACTTCCTCTTTAAACTTCGTGGAAAGCCACGAATTGCTCAGGCTGACTTTCTGAGCCACCATATTTGTAGACAATTCGGGGTCTTTATAGTTTTCCTGTAGAAAATTCAGGGCCTCCTGTATCACCTCGGAATAAGAGCCCCTGCTGTCCTCTCCCGAAATCAGCTCAATCTCACTCATCTTAAATTCCAGAAAGGACGCGACTTCTTCTGGATTTCTAAAATCATATGTTGAACTCGATTCCGTCATGCTGAACCTGCGGCCGCTTTTTTCACCGAGAAGCGAACCCTCGAAACGGCTGACAGCATCCAGCATTCCCTTTGCATACCATAGGTACGTTACAATATCCTCCTGCTCAATGGCTATTTTTAAACGTTCTATATAACGCCTCTGGGCATCCCTGTCCCCATTCTTGATTCCATTAAAAATCTGTTCCGCAGAAACAGAGGGTGCCTTTGCTTCCGCGTTTTCCCCTGACAGACTGCCGCTGAATTCTGCAATCTGAGGTTTTCCCGTCACATAACGCCGCCATAACTGTTTCTTATTCTTCTCATAAAATCTACCAAACTGCCGGACTGAGCATCCTTTCGCATAATAATAAACGCTGAAGCTGCAGGATGTTTTCTCCCCCAGCCCTGCAATAATGCGCCGTGAAAACTGAAACATCCGGTCATTGATTTCTTTCAGCGAAATCAGGTTACCGGCAAGCTCAAAGATGCCAAGGTTTACCTTATCATCCACGGCAAAGGCTGATACCATCTGCATGTCATATCCCGGCGCATATCTGGCACACATACTGTCAAATTCATAATCATAGGCCAGATCAGAACATGCGGTGGACGGAAGATAAGACTCAATAAAATCCGGCACCAGATTCTTGGCAAGTATCAAATAGTAATACCTTTTGTGAATCCTGATATACTCATTCTCATCCAGGATACTCTTATAATGTTCCTCGGGTTCATTCTTAAGAAACAGCGATTCAAGGATCATATTCGTTGTATACTGGTTCTTTGCACATTCTTTCTGAATCTCCTCTTTTAAGCCGAGGATCTTCTGGAGGAAGGATTCTTCATCCACGTCACTTTTTAACAGATAGTCATCGATCCCCAGCCGGATTGCCTGTTTCACATAACTGAAATTTTTATATCCCGACATAAACAGAATATGTACCCGCTTATCTATTTCCCGGATCATCGTGACCAGTTCCAGACCGCTCATCGTAGGCATCCTGACATCCGAGATCACAAGATGGGGCCTGTGTTTGCGGAACAGTTTAAGAGCCTGTTCGGCATCCGTAGTAATCCCGACGATCTCAAATCCGTAATATTCCCAGTTTATAATGTCTTCCAGATACTCCAGCGCAAGCTTTTCATCATCTACTAACAAAACCTTTATCATAACCCACCTCACCATTAAATTTCCGGCCGTTCTGGCCGGAATTTCCACCACGCCCCCATTGTATCATAAATGAATACCAGTAAACCACAACCGCCCCGGCGCATTTGCGCCGAGGCTCATAATAACTGCCTGCTATGCATTCAGCTTGGCATATTCTTTTTTCTCTTTCCTGCTGCTGATAAAGTCCATAACTCTCTGGTTATTATATGTAAAGATCATGATGACCAGCAGAAATACGCCGGATGCCGTGTCCTGCAGCGAGGCGGACAGCCCCAGGCTTAACAGCCCGGTCGTAAGCATGTTCAGCACAAAATTCCCGATAAAGATACCGATCAGCAGGTTGCAGTACTGCTCCAGCGCCAGCCCCACATAAATACCGAGCATACAGTTGAATATAATATTCGTGCTGGACATATACATCGGCGTATCGATGGATCCCTGTATGGAAATTTTGAGAAGCGCCGCCACTCCGAGAAATACTGAAGAGATCACGTAGCACAGAAACGCGGTCCTCTTTGTGTTGACACCCCCGTTTTTTGCAATCTGCTGTGAACTCGCACATGCCCGTACATTGTACCCAAACTTTGTATAGTTGAATATGATGTAAAAGAGTGCAAACATTACTGCAAAAATGATCAGGCAGTACGGGAAACGTCCTAGTGTCGTCGTCTCCCCCTTGATTGCCGTCACCCATGAGATACTCGCCAGGTTGGATAGTGTCTCATATACCATACATACCCCGAGTGCTGTTACGATTGCCGGTACACGAAGGAGCCTGTACATGATCCCCGAGACTGTCCCCAGCACGATCCCAGTGCCGACGACAAGTACGGCAAACGTAACGAGTCCGATCCCGTGCAGATAAACCATTTTCGCCCCGAACATTGCCGAGAGCATGACCACCGCCCCTGCACTTAAGTCCATCCTGTCGCAGAGCATATTGCAGCACATGGCAAACGAGATCAGTGTCGGTGCCAGAGACTGCTTCAGATTCATGATGAGGCTTGCCGGTTTGCCAAATTTACCGCCTGAACAAATGAAAAACAACAGATAGACAAACACCGGGAGCAGAATCACTTTCACAGCATTTTTTATTTTAATGGATTTTGTAGCCATATTCGTTCCCCTTTCAAGCCGGAGTCTGCCGGAAGCTATTCTGATTTATGCCTGTTCATCGTATCGTCAATACTGTAGGATGCACCCATTTTCACAAGGTCCTCTGACGTTGCATCTTTGTTATACTTCTTGATTACCTGCTTAAGCTCATCCGTTGTCCATGCATAAACGCCGTCATTGTGCAGATAAGTCATATAGTTGGAAAATTCCTCTCCTGTCTTACAGGTAATGAAGTTCACCGGCACTTCAACCTTTTCGTCTGAAAGCGGTGTGCCTTCCAATGTGTTGTACATGAAGATAAACGGGAATACAACATCCACATACTGGCCGCCGATGGCACATGCAACCTCACCACTGTCCAGCCCTTCCTGACAGTTTTCAGAAAGGTCACAGAATGCAATCTTGATCTGTCCTTCCCTGCCTGCTGATTTGATCGGCTCGGAACAGTATTCGATACCGAGCAGTGTAATTGCGATACCGTCTATCGTATCGTCTGCCGCAAGGAAGTCCTCAACTGCTTTTGTAAATTCAAGCCCTCTGTACTCACCGGCTTTCTGAATCTCCGGATGGTCCTCGAATGCCGCCATCATGCCTTCCCAGCGCCTGTCGTGGCATGTGATGCCCGGTTCATAGCCGATTGCTGCAATATTCTTACAGCCGGTGTCAATCAGGCTTGTAATAATATCATATCCTGCCTGGTAATCCGCCTCATAGGAACCGCCGACAAAGTATTTGCTCGCATATACCTGTTCCTTAATACTTTCATCGATCTGTGAAAAACCAACACCGAGATAAACATCATTGTCTTCACATATTTTCAGTCCCTGCAGAACCGCTGTCCCGGAGAAATTAGTTGTAATGATTCCGTCCACTCCCTGGGCACAAAGATTTTCAATTGCAGAAAGATAAGTCTCATCCGCAAAATTCTCGATGATGTAATAACTGAATTTCACACCGAATTCTTTTCCCATATAATCCGTGTAGGATTTTAACTTCGAACATAGAAAATCTGTTGTTGTGTGGATGACAACCCCGATCGTATAGTCTCCGTCCGGGTCACCGCATGTCTCTCCCGCACCTGCATCATTCCCCCACACCTCATTCGTCTTTGCATCCGCTTCTTCTGTTTTTGCAGATGAATTATCTGAGTTCCCCTTGTCATTCGAACCGCTGCATCCCGCCAGCGAGAATATCATGACTGCTGCCATAATAAACGCGATCATTCTTTTTTTCATAACCTGTTTCCTCCTTATTTTAAGATTCCATCCGTATTCTTTTCATAGGTCAAGAATACGAGTAACAGCAGAACGAGCCCCTGTATCCCTTCGATCACACGCTCATTCACCCCTAGTATTATCAATCCGTTGCGCAGTAATATGACTGAAAAACTGCCGATCAGTGCACCAATGATTTTTACCTTTGACCCGCCTGAAAGGGGAACTCCGCCAAGGACCAGCGCTGTGATTACATTCATCTCCAGCCCCTGTCCTGTAGACGTGCTTACACTCCCGGCCCGCAGCATGAGGATGAACCCGGCGATTCCCACTGTGATGCCGCTGATTATGTAGGCTGTCATACGGGTACGGTTTACATGGATGCCTGCCTGCTGTGCCGCCAGCGGATTACCGCCTGCTGCTTTGTTTGCCTTTCCGATCCCGCTCTTTTCAAAGAGGAACCAGCAGATGACATACACCGCTATAAGCACCGCGATCTTGACCGTCCAGCTGTCATATTCATACATATACACCGGTATGCTGTATTTCTGCGCCGCACACACTGTATTCAGGATACCGCGGCACATATACATGATGCACAGAGATGTAATAAAAGGAGACACTTTTAAATATACGGATACTACTCCGTTTAGTATAAACCAGACGAGGGCAGAAGCAATATTGGTAATAAATACCATCCAGAGCGGAGCCCCCGCATTTGCCGCCAGAATTGAGATCAGCACACTAAACCCGATAACACCGCCGTAAGACAGGTCCATGCCGCCGTGCGAATATACAAAAACCGCTCCAAACGCCATAATCCCTACATATACGGTCTGGTTCAGAATACTCGTCAGGTTCCCCTTTGTCAGAAGCCTGCCCTCACCAAAAATCTGAAAGATCAGTATCATCAGTATCAATCCCAGAAAGGGGACCAGCTTCCTGAATACTTCCATGAGCCTCTGTGTACTTTCAGGGGCCGTTTTTACTTTTGTTTCCATGCCACTTTCCCCCTTCTACACCATTTCCTTTATAATTACCGATTCACTCAGCTTTGGGGAGCGCTCGAATATTTTCTGCACCCTGCCTTTTCTCAATATCATAATCCTGTCACTCATCCCAATCAGTTCGGGGAGTTCTTCGGATATCATGATAATCGATTTGTTTTCTTTCTTAAGCTGGTACATCAACTGGTACATGAAGGCCTTTACACCGATATCGATTCCGCGGGTAGGACAGTCCAGAATGAAGATTTCCGACTCATTTGCCAGCCATTTTCCAAACACGACCTTCTGTTTGTTTCCGCCGCTTAAATCCTTGACATCCTGCGTGATCTCTCTGCACTTGATACTCAGCCCATCCACCTGACGGGCCGTAAATTTCTTTTCCGCTCCCTTGAAGATCAGGCCGGCGCTGCTGATTTTAGACAGGGAAGGAAGAACCATGTTGTCCATAATGCTGGCGGACAGGATCAAGGCCTCCTGATCCCGGTTTTTGGAAACATATCCGATCTTATTTTTAATCGCCTGCTTCGGGGAATGTATCACTTCACCATTTCCCAGAACCGCCTCGCCATACACCGGTTTTTCGATGCCGAACAAGACTCTTCCGAGCTCATGCATCCCGCAGTCGGTGAGCCCGCCGATCCCAAGAATTTCACCCTTGTGCAGCTCCAGCGAGACGCCTTCCAGAACCTGTTTGATATGGACGTTTTCCGCCTTCAGAACGACTTCTTCCCCGAAGTTCCCGTCATAATCGCTCCGGTAATAGTCCCCTGTCAGTTTTCTTCCTACCATCAGTTCTTTAATACGCTCTTCTTCAAAATCTTTCTGTTCCAGCTCTTCAATAAAAACACCGTCCCTTAGTATTATTAGTTTGCTGCACACGGTCATCAGTTCCTCCAGATCATGGGAGATGAACAGCACCGATTTGTCCTGTTCCTGAAGCCTCCTCAGTATCTTGTAGATGATGTCGCGCCCTTTCTGTGAAAGTGCCGTTGTCGTCTCATCAACGATAAAGATTTCAGGTTCGGAATATAATGCCCTGACCACTTCGATCAGTTTCCGCTCCTCCAGGCTGTACCGGCTGATCGGGTCCGCCGGATTGATTCCGGCCACCCCGACCACTTCCATAGCCTTTGCCGCCTCCTGATACATTTCTTTCCTATTTACAATCCCATATTTCGTGAATTTTTCTTCCCTGCCCAGAAAAATATTGTCTGCCACGCCGATCCCCGGCAAAGTGCCCATCTCCTGCGCCACCATACTGATCCCGCAGCGCTGGGCATCCATCGTGTCAGAGGGTTTATATGGCTGTCCCTTTAATTCCAGCGTGCCGGATGTGGCAGGGTAGACGCCTGAAATGATGGATGAAAATGTTGATTTTCCGGAACCGTTTTCACCGATCAGTCCTATGATCTCGCCCCTCTCAATCTGAATGGAAATGTCTTTCAGTGCATGGGTCAGTCCAAAATTCTTTGAGATATGATTTGCTTTTAAAATGATTTCTGCACTCATATATACCTCCTCTTATGCAGTCGTAAATTAGCCTAAAATAAGGACATTCCAAGACAGTTCAGGAAGTACTGCGCTCATTTTCTCCTCTGGTTTTATCTCCTTCATGACAACCTGGTCTGGCTTCTCAGGGGTATTGCGAAGCTCCAGGTCCCCACCGCTTAATGCAAGGTGGCGTTTCAGTTCCTTGTCCCCGTAGCCCTGAAGCCGGATATCGAATTTTACCGCTTCATCCTGACTGCAGTTCAATATGAATATCCTGACTTCATCCGCTTCCTCGTTGTATACGACTGCCGGCTCCACGATTGAAAGCTTCCCGAATTCACATTCATATTCCGGTGCCTCTACTGCTGCCCTCATCGCAGTTCCCCTGCCATATGTGCTCAGCGTATGGAATGTCTGATAAGTCGTCTGCGTGTAAATCCCTCCGTTTCGCAGGGTGGAGATTGGCGCTATAACATTAATCAGCTGTGCCAGACACGCGATTTCCACCACATCCGCATTATTGAGCAGTGTAATCCCCAGCCCCCCAAGTACGACTGCATCCAGAAGGCTGTATTTTTCCTCCAGTATTGCGGGCGCGGTTTCCCACTTTTCTGCCGAAGTCATCTCAAATGTCGTCAGCCCCATCAGGTCATCCAGAGAATCCAGCTTAATATCCTGAAAGTTCCATACATTCCATTCATCCAGACAAATCTTCACATCTTTCTGGAAATGATTTTTCGCCTTTACATAGTTGATTACTGTGGCGCTGTTTTTAATATGCGTATCAAGCTGTTTGTAGGATGCCAGATAATTTGTCAGTCCCTGCCCCGAGTTCATCGTATAGTTGTGGGTGGAAAGATAATCCACCTGTTCAAATAGTTCCGTCAGCATAGTGCGGTCCCACTCCAGATATGTAGGAAGCATTTCGTAGCTGCTTCCACAGGCAACCAGCTTTATGGAAGGGTCTGCCCACTTCATGATCTTCGCGGCCTCCAATGCCTTCTTCGTGTAGTCTTCCGCAGAGAGGTGCCCTGCCTGCCAGCTTCCCTCCATCTCGTTTCCCAGACACCAGTATTTTATCCCGTATGGCTCCCGGCTTCCGTTCTTTATCCGCAGGTCGCTCCAGTAGGTGCCGCCCGGATGGTTGCAGTATTCCACCAGATCCCCGGCGTCCTTGATACTTCCTGTCCCCAAGTTTACCGCAATCATCGGCTCGACCCCCGTCTTTTTTGCCCAGCGGCAGAACTCATCGATCCCGAATTCATTCGTTTCGATACTGGACCACGCATAGTCCATGCGCTTCGGCCTGTTTTCCTTCGGCCCGATTCCATCATGCCAGTCATAGCATGATACAAAGTTCCCGCCCGGATATCGGATTACCGGGACATTCAGTTCCCGCACCAGTTCCATAACATCCATGCGGTATCCATCCTCATCTGCCTTTGGGTGCCCCGGCTCATAAATGCCCGAGTAAATACATCTTCCCAGATGTTCTGTAAATGAAGAGTACATCTTATCATCAATCTTGCCAATCGGATAATGCCTGTCACTGAAACATACAGCTGTTTTCATATCATTTTCTCCTCCCGTTCATATCCCGCACACGCCTTGCTCTGTGCTCCTGTTTCATGTTTACTGTAACTTTAATACAAATAAAATCTTACAGCCACACGATTTCTTTTTCATTTGTGCATTATTTTTTTGTAATGGAAGGAAAACAAAAGAATATGTGTAATATTTTTTTGTGATTGATTATACCGCAAAAAAGGAACCCGCTCCGGAGTCTCCCCCGGATCAGGTTCCCTGATTTTTTTCTATATTGTTTTTCTCTTATTTCACATACCCGATAAACGTATTCCCGCTTCGGTTTACCATCGTTTCCATATCATTTACACTAACTGTATGTTCCTCCCCGTTATCCGGGTCGATATAAGTGACATCGGTCGTGCTGTACCCTGTCAGGAGGATCGCATGGCTCTGGTCTGTCATTGCAATCACGGGGATTCCCTTGTTGATGACATAGAGTACCTGATCCAGCGTACAGCCTGTAAGGTTCACTTTTGTGGCCTTGTATTTCTCCATCTGCTTAACGCACGCCTCGAAGGAACTCTCGCCATCAGCCTTCTTGAAGCTCTCTGTGTCCGTATAATATATCAGGTCCCGGTTTCCTTTTTCCCAAATATAGGACTGCTGGGCCGAGATTACGACGCCGGAAACCTGTTCCGCTTTCTGGATTGCATAGGATGCCTTGTCATATATCTCTACCAGCTCACCCATTCCATATACATAATACTTATCGGATTTGGTCTTTCCGTCAAATGCGATGGTAATTGGTTTATCCAGCATGACCTGTTTTGGCCTGAGGAGCTTCGGCGACTGGTCCGCAATTCCGTCAGCATAGGTCAGCCTCATCTGCCTTCCCTTTAGGTCGGATGAGTAGGATTCGAGCGTTATATTACTCTCTTTGCGTTCCTCGTTGTTGCTGATATAATCCTGCGCCGTACCTGTATAGGCATCCCCTGACTTCGTTACCCGGTTCAGTGTCACCAGATTTGTCTCGATGAACACATCTGTGATATAAGTCCCCTCAACTGCATACGTTTTGAGAACCTTATCCTTGCTGTTAATGATCTCCAGTTCATACATTGGAAGGACCTCTTCTCCCGCAACGGTTTTCCCCTTATCTGAGGGGCGCTGTCTTCCATATATAAAATCATTGACGACAAATCCAAGCGGTCTGATGGATTCCCCTTCCGCCGCCTTAACACTTCGTTCTTTCCCCGTCTTTAAGTTGAGAATTATAATCTCTTTCGCATCCTCGAGTGTGCCGTCCGTCTGATAGGCAAGCAGATGTCCGTCATCGGAAGCCACATACTGCCCTTCCTCAAGGTTCTCTGCCAGAATCTCCTGCTTATTCCTCTCCAGATTTACCTGATACAGCTTTCCACCGGCAAGTACATACAGCATCTGCCTGTCGTGGCTGTAATAAACCATTTTGCCAAGTTCATCCTCTGCAATGGCAAAGGATTTATTGCTCGGGATAAATGCCTTTTCTTCTACCGCATTTTTCTCAATGTCGAAGTAATAGACATCCACACCTACCTCACCCTCGTGGTCGCCCCTGTTCATATAGCCATATACAGCAAACGCAGTACTTCCATTTTCATCCATGCTGATGATCCTGACCGCATGCTGGTCATAACGGCTCCTGACGTCGTGCCCTTCCCTGTTGGCAAAGCTGAACACAAGTGAAAGTTCATCTTCGTCCTTGTTGTAGGTCCACAGGTCCCTTCCCTGTACAAACGATACAATCGTGCCGTCTTTATTCGTCTCATATGAAATATCAGGTGGTGCGATACCGAGAAGGATACCGTTTTCATTCAATACTTTTTTATTCCCGTTAAAGACCTGTTCCATGCTCCGGTTGTAATCCAGCAGATACACTTCATCGCCGCTGTACCTTACACGGAAAAACTCCTTGATATTAAAGGTTTCTACTTCCTCCGCATCCCCGACGCATGTAACCTGGTACACGGCCAGCAGGGAAGTGTAGACGGTATTGCTCTCTTTGATGCTCCATTCAACGTCACTGGAAACTTCTGGTCCCAGATTCCCCCAAGTGACATGTGCTGCGTCCGAATGGATCGTGACTGTCTGAAATGTCGTGTTGTCTCCCTCCTCATTCGGTTCCAGATAGACGGAGAGGTCCGCGGCATTTTTTTTGTTAAATGTTTTAGTGTGGAAATCCTCAGCAAATTTGAGACACTGCCCTACCTCCAGTTCGTCTGGTTTAACGATTCTTGTATAGTAATGTACCTCTTTCTTATCCAGTTTTAAAATAACTTTCAGCACTGCCTCTGATACGTTTTCTTTTAAGCTACTGCTTAAGTCTAAAGTGACCGTGCCGTCCGACAGGTCTTTTACCTCAGCCTTCTCATAAACATCATCGCCGTCAAGTGAATAGACTTCATAATGTACTTCCTTTATATCATTCCCGTCATCTTCCAGCGTCATCTTTAACGTGCCATTATTCTCCAGGGGTGTGATCGTATCGCGTATCGCCGTGATGTCCATATCATTTACAAATCCCGCCAGTGTGTTTACATTTTTCCCCTCTACTGTAAATGATACTCTTGGAAGTGTGGGATCACCGAGATCGACCGTCAGATCGTCAGTCCCTCTATTTGTAATCAGGCTGCTGACCAGTACCGCCAGAAAAAATACGGCAGTCAGAACGCCTGCTTTTATCAACCTCTTCTTATTCATCGTTTGTCCCCTTTATATTTAAATACACCCTAGTATTCCATCCAGTGAGTAATTATATACAGACCTATATAGTATACATCCATAGCATCCATTATCATTCGTGATCTGAACACAATAATTTCCCGATTGTGGAGGCTGCATTTAAAAATGCCTCACACTCTGCAATTTCTTTTTGTGCATCCGGGTTTATTTTCCCTGTCTTAACTGCCCTGATCAGGATATTTTTAGGAGTATGCTCCATATCTATGAATTCCAGCACCTGCGTATCATATCCCGCTGCCTCCAGATACTTGGCCCTGAGGCCGTCTGTCACAAGTGCGGCAAACCGCTCCTTCAAAAGTCCGTAGTCCATGACAGGCGCCAGCGTCTCTGACTGAATCTGCCCGTTTAATTCATGCTGGCAGCACGGTACCGACAGGATCACTCTGGCATTCCAGCCGACAGCCTTCGCCAGTGCGTAGTCTGTAGCCGTATCACAGGCATGGAGGGTGACGACCATGTCCACATCCTGAACACCGTCATAATCTGCGATATCCCCCACAAGAAATGACAGCTTCTCATACCCATACTTTTCCGCGAGCCTGCTGCATCGCTCTATCACATCTTTTTTCAAATCCAGTCCGATCACCCGGATATCATACTTCTTCAGCTCATGAAGATAATAATACATAGCAAACGTAAGGTAAGACTTCCCGCACCCGAAATCCAGAATCGTCAGCTCTCTCCCCTTCTCCAGCTGGGGCAGGATATCCTCAATAAACTCCAGAAAACGGTTCATCTGCCTGAACTTGTCAGTCCGTGACTTGACCACCCTGCCTTCTTCCGTCATAACGCCCAGGTCCTTCAGAAACGGAACCACAATCCCTTCCGTAAGAAT
Source organism: Clostridium sp. AF19-22AC (assembly GCF_003479085.1). Classification (NCBI taxonomy): domain Bacteria; kingdom Bacillati; phylum Bacillota; class Clostridia; order Eubacteriales; family Clostridiaceae; genus Clostridium; species Clostridium sp. AF19-22AC. The sequence goes on from NZ_QUGN01000033.1 coordinate 13,417, forward strand.
ATACCGCTTACTGCGGTTATGCGAAAGCTCCGCCGCCTTTACCTCGCCTGACTGTTTCTTCTTTTGGATCGTAACCTTCCCCTTCTTACTCACAAGGACCGTATAACTCATATCTCTTGTAGATAACTGCATCTGCCTGAATTCAGACATCGCATTCGTCAGCCGCTCCCCGGCATCCACAGCCTTCAGATTCTCATGAAATGCCTGCGTCTTAGTAAAAGACTCACACTGAAAATAAAGCCCGTCCTTCATCTCAACCGGACGTACCTTAATCTTCAGAACTCCGTCCTTTGTACGGGGATTACTAACCGTCCCCTGTATAAAATCTATATCCAAAATATCATTCAACAATGCTTTAATCGTATCCATACAAAACTCCTCTTCGAAATCCCTTCCGGCTTCCCCCCTATTGTAAAGCAAAACCAGAAATAGCGCAAGAATCAGAATATTCTGTAAACGACGGGCAAAGGGGTCAGACCCCTTTGAAAAAGTGTCTGACCCCTTCGCATTTTTTTCTAGTATTATCTCACTCTTGGGAATTCTATTGTTGCTTTAAACAAATCTCCGTCCAGATATAGTCTGAATTCTCCGCCCTGCATCTGTGTCAGGCTCTTTGCGATGGATAATCCGAGCCCGCTGCCTTCTGTACTTCTTGATATGTCACCGCGGATAAATCTTTCTGTCAGCTCATCCGCCGAGATGTTGAGCGGCTGTTCGGATATGTTCTTCAGGGAGAATCTGACATGCTCCTCGTCCACCCACAGGTCCGCATATACCCTTGTTCCCGGCATCGCATACTTTGCTGCATTGTTGTATATATTCTCCAATACTCTCCACATGCGCCGCCCGTCAACATGAATCATGGCCGGCCCGTCAGGCAGATTCTGAACAACCTGAAGGTTCTTGGCCTCAAACTTCTCAGCAAACTCCCCTTCTGTCTGGTTGATCATTTCCACAAGGTTTACATCCATAAGCTCCAGCGTGATATTGCCGCTGCTTACCTTAGATGCCTCCACAACATCTTCCGTCAGTGTCTTCAGACGCTGTGCCTTAGTCTCCAGTATATCCAGATATCCCTGTATCTTCGGATCATTAAAGTTTTCCCTTTTGAGCAGGTCAACATAATTTATAATAGATGTTAACGGTGTTTTAATATCATGTGATACATTCGTAATCAGGTCTGTTTTCAGGCGTTCGCTCTTCATGCCCTCTTCCACGGCTCTCTGAAGACCGTTTCCAATATCGTTTACCCTCTCGGCTATATCCAGGTTCTCGCCTCTTAACCGGTCGAGCGGGATCTGGTAATCTACATTTCCAGACGCGATTTCCTTTATACCCTTCTTAATCTGGCTCTTGGCAATTGCGCTTTTCACGACAAAATAAAGTGCCACTGCTTCAGAAGCAAGCATCATCATAAAGAACCAGCCGCCGTCATTCATGGCCATTGCAAACCAGTGTAAGAGAATAAATACCGCAAGAAGCAGTACTGCCTTGAAAGTCACGCTCCGGTTACGCCACATTTCCTTCAGGAACCGGCAGACACGCCTAAGCAGGCTGTTTGACCAAAGTGTCTTCGCCTTAATCCTTCGCACCAGACTCAGGAACCCGAACAAAAACCAGAATGTAGTAAATGCCGCCAGAATCCCTGCGAGTATTAGATCAGAAGCCCCCAGATAATCCCCGTATGTCTGGTAACTTTTGGTTATTACCCCCGTAGCATAGATATCTGATGTGGTTTCGTGTACTGTAGATGCGTAAAATCCGCCCATTGAACTGCCGATAAGCATGGCAGGCACAATCCAGAGGACTATTACTGCACCCGCACCAATCTCTGTCGGCCACTTGTCAAAAGCATTCAGCCGGACTTCCCCGTCCTCCCCGCATCTTCCGGCAATCAGTGTCATCCAGATTAATATGACAAAGAACAGGATCGAACAAAGAATACTTCCAACAGACGCCAGCTTCATATATGGCGCATACGTATTGTAATCCTGTGCGTCTGTGTAAAATGCATCCTGAATCGGGAAATTGGTATCAATTGACGCTGCAAATATACAGTCCGCCTTTTTACTATAGTTATAAGACTTCACCATAGAACGCCATTCATTTGCCGAAATATCCATGTTAGACTCAAACTCCGCCAGTTTTGGCTTGACGATCAGGTACTTGTGATCCGTCCCGGACTTCATCGTTTCCAGATAATCTTTTACGTCATCATAGTTCTTAAACTTACTGTTATTTGTATAAACCTTCTTTTCATTTTCATCCACAAACATATATGTGAAATTCGTATTGCCCTCTTCCCATGTATCCCCGGAATAAAGATACCGGTCCACCTGATATGACAGAGAGTTGAGAATGTTCTGAAGGTATCCATATACTCTGGAAAGCTTGCCGTTCAGCTCCGGTGTGTTATTCACCGCCTCCAGTATATTCGCGGCCCCTACAGGGGTATATTTCTCTTTCAGGGCATTATTAAACGTCCAGCAGTCCGTATACTCCGTGTCACCATTTTCATTCTTTATATCAATGGTATCATAATAACCGGAAGTATAATTGCCCCGTTCCAGCTCACTTAAAAACTGGTCCTGAGTCGAATTTTCAAGTTCAATCTTAAGCTTTCCATCCTCCAGCAGCGATTTAAACTCACTCATATAATAATAATGATAGGTCCCATCGGGCTTTTCACAGACAACAACATTCGCATCGTCATAATCCGAACCATCATCTATATATTCGTTGCTCCAGTTTACGAGGTCCTCCAGCTCATAGACAAGACCGTTCTCCCCCTCCCCGGTAATCCTTCCGTTCTTGGCCAGATCCACGATGTCAACCAGCTTATTAGGGTTATACTTTCCGTCCGACTCAAAATTATTCTTCATGGCGATGCCTTCCATGACCTCCCACGTGGCATCATAAACCATATTCTTAAAACTTGAAGATTCTTCATAAGGCCTGCCGGAAGTTTTCAGGAAGTTCTCACTCCCCAGGCTCCCCGAAAAAGACAGTATGATAACCATACTCAGGACAGCAAAAACAGCCGTGATATGTGCAAGCAGAAGAAGAATACCTTTCGTCACCGGCTTTTTATACCAGTTCTTCATAATACTCCTTTCTAGAGTTTTTCTATCTTATATCCCACGCCCCAGACCACCTTCAGATATCTGGGTTCCTTGGGGTTGATCTCAATTTTCTCACGAATATGGCGGATATGCACGGCGACCGTATTATCTGCCCCGATCGCATCCTCATTCCAGATAGACTCATAGATCTGGTCAATAGAAAAAACTCTCCCCTGATTTTTCATTAATAATAATAAAATGTTGTACTCAATCGGCGTCAGCTTCACAACTTCCCCATCCACGGTAACTTCCTTCAAATCATCATTAATAGCAAGGCCGCCAACCTCATATACCTTCTCAGACTTCTCCTTCACGGTTCCTCCGAGCTGGGTATATCTGCGCAGCTGAGATTTGACCCTCGCTACAAGTTCCAGTGGATTGAATGGTTTCGTTACATAATCATCAGCACCGACATTCAGTCCCAGAATCTTATCCGCATCTTCTGATTTTGCAGACAGGATAATAATTGGGATACTGTTGTTTTCACGTATTTTAAGGGTGGCTCTGATACCGTCCAGTTTCGGCATCATGACGTCCAGCACAAGCAGATGGACGTTCTCCGTCTCCAGAAGCTTAAGCGCCTCTGCACCGTCATATGCCTTCATCACATGATAGCCTTCCTGACTTAAATATATCTCGATTGCTTCTACGATTTCCTTATCATCATCACAAACTAAAATATTATACATTTTTCATCACCTCCCTTACAGTATACATGATATCTGAGATTTTTTAAGACCCATTGGGGAAAATCTTATGAAATTCTTAAATTAAAGGGATTCTTGCAAAATAGAGATATGACAGCACAGACCATAAGGGGCGGTTTTAAAGGATTCCTTATGTTTTGACCTTTTATAATTATGAGATTATAAAATGCTATTAGTATTTTATTAGTGTCACAGATGCCCATAAAGCGCATCCATCTCGACCTCGCTCTTCCAATTCCTCCGGAAATACTCCACCTCACCTATCCTATATTTCAGGTGCAGCTTATTCTTTGTAGGTTATGTAAGAGTTTATTTGTTTTTCCAGAAGATTTAAAAGGCCCTCCTGATGTTAGCCACACTACTACAAAAGATGGAGTGGAAGTTACTTCTGTGAATACTGCCAATAAAATTTCACAAGAACTCGTGAAACATTATGTTCAACTATATGATAAGGAAAAAGAAGAAGAAGCAGATAGAACTTCTTTGGAAGAATAAAGATAAGCCATTTGTGGACACTATTCTGATCTTTACCGACGGCTAGGTGTATTCTAGTCATCGGCTCTCTTTTTAAGTATAATATAAACAATACCTTAACGTTCTTCATAATTCATTCAAATTTCATACATAAATTGTTAATTTATCTCTCACATAACTAACACATTTATCCTGTAAAGTATTAACTATCAAAGGACAATAACCTTTTTGAAGATAGATTTTCTTTTTCATAACTTTTTCAAGGCTGGAAGCAATTCCAGCCACTCCTTTTTTACCCTATTCTTCTTTTAATATCTTCTGTACAACGGCCTTCGTCTTTGGAAGCCAGAACTGTACGAGCGGTCCCGTCAGGAAAACCGCAACAATCGTTCCTACACCTACCGTACCTCCCAACACAAATCCAAGCACTACGAAAAACAGATCACAGCCAACCCTGACCCACCGAAACTCTACCGACTGGATCTTATCCGATAGTATGATAGCCACCAGATCATTCGGTCCGGTCCCTGCATTGCTGTTAATTACAATAGACATGCCTGCGGATAGGATCACGCAGCCTGCTATCATACTTACTGCACGGATTACCATTGACGCGTCTGCATTAATATAAGGGTGGAACATCCATGTGAACAGATCGATAATAGGACCGCCGCAGAACGCACACACTACCGTACCCGGCTTTACATATCCCTTTGTTGTCAACAACATAACCACCATCAGGATGCACAATATAATGACATGCACTGTTCCGACTGTCAGATGCACCGTCCTTGACAGCCCCTGAATAAAAACAGTAAACGTATCTGTCCCCAATTCTGAGAGCAGAAAAAGAGTGACGCCCAGATGTGCTATAATCAGTCCTGTCAGCAGAATTACCAGCGCCTTTGCCCATCCCTTCGCATCTCGTTTCGAAGTATCCGATGCAAACTGTTCTTTTTTCTTCTCACTTGTTTTTTCCATACCATAATTCCCCCGGGATTTTCACATATTATATTCTAATGCATACTCAATAAGAACATTATATCTGTCTCTGCTCTATTATTCAATTAAAAAATCTATCCCCCAGATCAATCCCTGCATGGTTATTATCCTTACAGCATCATTGCTTATATGAACGATTTTACTGTTTCTTACATATAATGAAATGATAATATTCCCATATCTAATATGGCAAAGGAGTTTTTATGAATATAAAAGGCCTCGACGTCAGTGAATTTCAGGGGACTATCGACTGGGAACAGGTGAAAGCCGCCGGTTATCAGTTTGCCATGCTCCGCGCCGGCTACGGCTTTGGCACTCTGGACCAACAGTTTAAAAGAAATGCCGCTGAATGCAACAGGATCGGTCTCCCGATCGGTGTATACTGGTTCTGCTACGCAGTAAGTCCGGAAACAGCCCGTCAGGAAGCAGACGGCTGTATTAACGCAATTTCTTCATACAGGCTGGATTATCCGGTCTGCTACGATATAGAACAGGCAACCGTTAATTATGCTGCCGAAAATGGAGTCACACTGACAAAAAATCTTGCAACACAATTTATCCGGAGCTTTTGCAACAGAGTAGAAGAACTTGGATATTTCGCCATGTTCTACAGCAACCGTAACTTTTTGAATAATTATGTATCTAAGGATCTTTCCAGCCGGTATGCACTCTGGTATGCCTATTACAACAGCCAGTTTGACAGCACCGGATGCGGGATGTGGCAGTATACGGATCAGGGGAGTGTCCCTGGAATCGGAGGGAACGTTGATCTGGATACATCGTTTGTGGATTATTCTTCTGTGATCCAGAAAGCCGGCCTGAATCATCTGGACGGCAGTAAGCCAACGCCCACACCAACACCTCCTGCGCAAAACTATATCACTTACGTAATCCAGCCGGGCGATACTTTAAGCGGCATTGCACAACGTTACGGAACAACCTACCAAACACTCGCAGCACTCAATGGCATCACGAATCCGAATCTGATCTATGCCGGCCAGACAATCCGCGTTCCAGAGGATGGAGCCCCTGCTGCTCGCTATTATACAATCCAGCCCGGAGATACACTGAGCGGAATCGCCCTGAAATTCGGAACAACCGTCAGCGCACTGCAGCGGCTGAACGGCATAAGCAATCCGAACCTGATTTATGCCGGAAATACAATCCGGATTTCATGATTTTATAATTTCATAATAATTTTTCGATTTCTTTTATAGAACCGACACACTTTATGCACATTTACCTTATATACTAATACCTAGATAGTTGATAAACAACTATCTCCCCCCTCATAAAGTAGACATCTTGGGGTAACCCGGATGTCGCACTTTACTCTCATTCCTTTAGATAACTATAAAAACAACGAAGCCCTCGCAGCCGATACTGCGGGGGTTTTCGCTGTCCTCCGATAGTATAAAATGGCGTGTCGGCTCAAAGTCCGTTTTATTCAAACCATGCGTTAAGAGTAATGTTATCTTCCTTGTATACGTTTCTCCTTTCAAATCGGGACAAATAAATATAACACTTTATACGCTAATTAATAATATTTTAGACTTTCATAATATTTTTCTATTTCTTTTTATAAATATGACACACTTTATGCACATTTATCTTATATACTAATACTCAGATAGTTGATAAACAACTATCTCCCCCCTCATAAAGTAGACATCTTGGGGTAACCCGGATGTCGCACTTTACTCTCATTCCTTTAGATAACTATAAAAACAACGAAACCCGTTAGCCGGAAGGTTAGCGGGTTTTCGCTGTCCGTGCCCCTTTGTAAAATCTGCCTTAATACTGTCTGTTATTTGCTTCTTGGCACTTTATGTATGACTGCCCAGTTCGGTCAAAAACAAGGGCAGTTATTTTTAATGATTCCGCATTCCCCTCTTACAGGCTGAATTCAAATGGAACTGCCGGTATTCCGGCCTTATTATATAAGTTTACCTGATACCAGGGTGTTTGCGCAAATTTTACGCTCACCCCCTCTTCTAAAGGATTCCCCATCCGTATGATCAGTTGATCTCCCTCTGTATAAACAGAATATTCCTGTTCTGTCCCTTCAGAAATAATCTGCAGCGCATTCAGGTGACCGCCTTTAATTTCCAATCCTCCCTCTGCATGTTCAAATGTGACTGCCACGCCATCTGCATTTCGTTTAATTGATACCGCCCTCGGTGCATCGCATAAAATTTCTTCACCATATACATGTCCACGGGCAAGCAGTGCAAGCCTTTGTCCCACCGTTTTTTTATCTTTTGGATGGATATCTTTTTCTTCCCCCACATCGGAAATCGAACACAAATATGTATGCTCTACAGAATCTGCCACAGCCTCCTGACATCTGCGAATAATTGGGTAATGATTTTCTTCTGTGTTCATCAGCCAGCAGTCATAACCCGGAAGCTGAACGATCAGGAACGGAAGCGCCTCATCCCCCCACAGCCTGCGCCAGTCTGAAATTAAGCCCGACAGCATATCTTTATACAGTACATTGAGTCCTGGAACATCATCACTTTCGCCCTGGTACCATAAGAAGCCTTTGATGGTATATGGCACAATTGACTTCAGCATATGCTCATAGAGACTGCCCGGTATCGCCTGCGGCTGTAATATATTTGCATATTCTTCAAAATTATCTTTGATATGACTGAAAAACTCCACCAGTTCTTCTTCTGTTGGGGTTCTCGGCATCATAAACTCCCCAAATACATCTGCAAAAGGATTTCCCTTATCGTTCATTTGGTTCCCATGCTGATTCTCCCAATATTCCTCCATGTCCATAGATGCTGTTCTAGTTTCATACTCCTGCATCCACGGTTCTCCGACCTTTCTTACTGTTTCCGGATTCATCCACGAGCAGGAGGCTGTACCACCCCAATTACAGCCGATGATTCCTACAGGCACATTCAATTTTTCCTTCAATGCCTTCTGAAAATAATATCCGACTGCACTAAAATAATCCAGATTCTCCGGATTGGCCTTTCTCCAGATTCCCTGCCTGCTGTAGTCAAACTCTTCCAATTGTCCGTCATAGCATACCTCGGGTACATCATAAAAGCGAATATCCGGGTCTGTGCAGTCTTTCACTTCTTCCTTCTTATGCTTTTCATAGCGCATCAGGAACTCCATGTTGGATTGCCCTCCTGCCACCCACACCTCACCAACTGCTACCTGTTCGAATATAATTTTATGACTGTCAGACTTTATGATAAGTTCTTCACTTACCGAAGCATCCAACGGCGGGAGATCAACACTCCAGGTTCCATCTGCTTCTGTTACTGTCTGTCCTGTTCTTCCCTGAATCTGTACGCCTATTGTCTCTCCCGGGTTCCCGGTTCCCCATACCGCGAGACATTTCCCTCTCTGCAGAATCATACCACTCTGAAAAATCACTGCTGCCTGTAACATCATTTTCCTCCTTTATCGCAACCATTATCTGTCAGTTAATTGAATTAACACTATGTTAACTCTATTTTTCAGAATATACAAGTAGGCATATTATACAAATATATTTTTCTAAATTATACACATTTGCTAATCCAATTTGAAGCTGTTATAATGATTAAAGATTAAGAACAGCTTTTTAATAAGCAAAAGCTTTCCGTTAGAAGGAGCAGTATATTATGGATAAAGCAGCATATTTCGAACAAATGCGCCGGAAACGCAGAACAGAAATCCTGGATGAAGCGCGTGAAATGATCCTGAATCAGGGAATTTCCGATTTCAATATTCAGCAGCTGGCACGTAATCTGGATATCTCCACTGTAACACTCTACAAATATTTCAAAAACAGTGACGATATCATGATCGCAATTAAAGAGCAGATCGTACATAATAATATGAATCAGGCAGATTTTCTTCCTTCATCCCTCTCAGATACGAGCGGTCTGGATTCATTTCTTCTGCTGCTTCGTAATTTTTATGCGAAAGCACTCAGCCAGAGAGATGATGTCACACTGCTTCTATTGTTTAATGTCCATATGCGCAGCAATCCTTCCGCTGAAAAGCAGGACAGTTCTTTTCAGACTTTATTTGATAAATTTGAAGATAAGATGAGGGATATGCTAGGCAGGGCCGTAGAAGATGGAAGTGTAAAGCCCGGTCTTGATATAGATGAGGCCATACAGTTCATTTCCCGTATGAATCTGTCCATGCTTAATTATATCGGGCTGTTAAGTGCAGAAGATTATGCAAAGGAAGAATCGGCGCTGCAAAAACAAATCAGCCAGCTGATCCATATGTTTTCACTTTATCTGACGGCATTATAATTTGATTTTAAGAATTTCATAATAATCTTTCGATTTCTTTAATAGTTATAACATACTTTCGTCACATTTTACTTTTATACTAGTACTCAGATAGTTGATAAACAACTATCTCCCCCCTCATAAAGTAAAGACATCTTGGGGAGACCCAAGATGTCGCACTTTACTCTCATTCCTTTAGATAACTATAATAACAACGAAGCCCTCGCAGCCGATACTGCGGGGGTTTTCGTGGTCATTACGATTTTATTTTCCCACAGATCTCATATTATCCAATAACGTTGCACTTTCATATGCCTTACCGAGAAATTCTTCTATTGATAGGTTTTCATATCCCCAGTTCATTGGTTCTAAGGCAGTCGCTCCCTTATATCCAGTCGAAGCTATTTTTCCCATAACACCCGGCCAATCAATCTTCCCATCAAACGGCAGCTGATGCTGTCCTATCTCTCCACCATTGTCATGTAAATGCAGTGCCATCAAACGATCCCCATATATTCCCGGCAAATTAACTTCGTGCTCATAATTAGCATGATGGCAGCTGTCATAGCAGAATCCTATTTTAGTGGACTTAATGGAATTCAGTACGCGTCCCACATTTTCAACATTGTTTAGATTTTCCATAGCGACATTAATATCATACTTTTCCGCTTTTTCAGCAATCCTCTTAATTCTGTCCATCCCCAATTCGTTTACAGGGAATTTGTTATCGGGCAGATGAACAACCATCGTAGGAATTTCGAATTCCGCACAGTCTTTGATGCATTGCAAATAGCAGTGTAACAAATCTATCCCGTCTAAATTATCAAGTGAAAGTTTATCCTGATTCTGGACAGGTGTGTGGATATTTTCTATAAACAGCCCTGCCTTCCTTGCAAGTTCCACACCCTCCTGATAATCGGCACCACGTCCGAAGCCGTCACTCCACCACAATAAAACTCCATCAAATCCTGCTTTTTTTATAAGTATGTATCTCTCTTTTACAGAAACATTATATCCGAACCAGTCATATATACACAGCATGTCTCATAAGCCTCCATGAACCTTCATTTGTTATCCTGTACGCATTATACATTGGCTAATATGAATGTCACTCAGTACCCGGAAACATATTCCTTTAAAATTGCGTAAAGTAAATATGCAAGCCACCCCCTCCTCGAGATGACTTGCATATTTGGGCATCTCCGGACCGTATTCCGCCGCCAGATCCTCTTTGCTATATCTTCAGGATTATTTACTAAACCTGTCTCATTTTCACGTCAAATGCTTCTTTCCGTGCATTATGATCCTGATTCTGATTTTCCGGCTTTTTCTTTTCCGTAATGCTGTTAAATTCATTTCTGTTTTCCTGACGGTTCTGCTCTTCCTGTTGTTTCTTATTCATCTGCCTGTTCACCTCTTAAACTGTATATTTTAAACGCTGTTCAAATACCCTCAAGGTACTTGCTGTAAAAAATCTACGCATATTTAGTATACACATGGCTCCGGATTCTATCCTTATTTTAATAATATAAAAAGAGAACAAACCTTTCAGTCTGTCCTCTCTCACATATCTCAATTATATCTCTTTTTAATATTACAGAATTAAGATGATATTTTACTTTCCAGCCATTCATACAGATCCTGATAGACCTGCTTTCTGTCTGTCTCATTCAGAAGTTCATGCCTGTCGCCTGAGTACAGCCGCAGTGTCACATCTTTGATTCCTGCTGCCCTATACTGCTCATATATCTTTCTTACGCCCTTTCCAAAATTCCCGACCGGATCTTCAGAACCAGCTGCAATCAAAATCGGAAGCGTCTTTGGAATCATATAGACACTCTCCTTTTTCTGCATCTGGAGCATTCCATTAAACATATGGTAATAGGCATTCACTGTAAACACAAATGAACAAAGCGGGTCGGCCACATACGCATCCAGTTTCTCGGAATCACTGGTCACCCAGTCAGCCCTCGTTCTGGCTGGCTTAAAACTTTTATTGTAGCTTCCGATTGCCATGCCGTCAATAAACTTGCTGCGATAATGCCATCCTTTGAATGCCGCCACAATCCGGCAGAGTCGCTTTCCAAAACGGAGCGTCGCCCGCTTCTGATCGGCCACAACGCCAATCACAATAGCTCCACTTAATCCGTTTCCATACATCTGTATATACTGCCGCAGCAGAGAAGATCCCATGCTGTGTCCCAGCATAAAATATGGAACATCAGGATACTTTTTCAAAGTCTTCTGACGAAGTGTGTGCATGTCACCAAGCACGCAGGCATTACCATATTTTTCATTAAAGAATCCATATTCCGTTTTACTCTGGACAGACTTCCCATGCCCCAGATGGTCGTTGCCAACCACATAATATCCCTGCCGGCACAGAAAATCCGCAAATTCATCGTAACGGTTAATATATTCAACCATTCCATGACTAAGCTGCAGAACCGCTTTTACTTCGCCTTCTGGCTTCCATTCAATTGTATGAATCTCTGTATTACCATCCTTTGATGGGAAGTAAAACTCATCTTTCATCGTTATCCTCTACCTGTCCTCTAATTTTATGTAATCACGGTAAGGTGCGAGCGGCTTATATGCCGGACGGATGATCTTATCCACATTCTTAAGCTCTTCCAGTCTGTGTGCACTCCAGCCAACAATACGCGCTGCTGCAAAAATCGGAGTATACAGTGCCGGGGGAAGATCCAGCATGCTGTAAACAAGACCGCTGTAGAAATCTACATTGGCATTAACGCCCTTGTACATCTTGCGTTTTTCGCTGATGATCTCAGGTGCCATATGCTCTACCTTTTCATAAAGCGCATATTCTTCCTCGTAACCCTTCTCTGTTGCAAGCTGCTTTACAAACTTCTTGAATATATCAGCTCTCGGGTCGGATACTGAGTAAATAGCATGGCCCATACCATAAATAAGACCCTTCTGGTCAAATGCTTTCTTATCCAGCAGGTCAGTCAGATACTGGCGAATCTGGTCTTCATCTTTCCAGTCAGTCAGTCTCTGCTTCATATCATCAAACATCTGGGTTACTTTCACATTCGCACCACCGTGCTTAGGTCCTTTCAGGGACGCCATCGCCGCGGCAATCGTTGAATATGTATCTGTTCCAGAAGATGTTACAACATGGGTTGTAAACGTAGAGTTGTTACCACCGCCGTGATCCATATGGAGCACAAGGGCCATATCCAGAATTCTAGCTTCCAGTTCCGTATATTTCCGGTCCTCACGAAGCATCATCAGAATATTCTCTGCTGTGGATAACTCCGGATAAGGCGCATAAATATACAGGTCTTCACCCCTTCTATAATTATATGCATGATATCCATAAACCATTAACATTGGAAACTGGCTGATCAGGTTCAGAGACTGACGGAGCACATTCGCTATAGAAGTATCATCCGCCTTTTCGTCGTAGGTATAAAGATTCAATATACAGCGGGAAATCATATTCATCATATCTTTGCTCGGAGCCTTCATGATAACATCCCGTACAAAATTAGGAGGAAGCATCCTGCGCTCCGCAATCATTCCCTGGAACTCATCCAGCTGCTGCTTATTCGGAAGACTGCCGAATAAAAGCAGATATGCCGTCTCTTCGAATCCCGGATGCTTCGCCTCCAGAAATCCTTTTACCAGATCTTTGATATTATAACCGCGATAATAGAGATTTCCTGCACAAGGAACTTCTTTTCCATCTACGATCTTTGTCGCACACACATCTGAGATATTCGTCAGTCCTGCCAGTACACCCTTACCATTTAAATCACGCAGGCCTCTTTTTACCTCATACTTCGTGTAAAGCTCTTTTTCAATTGCATTGTTCTCCTCACATATCCGGGCTAATTCCTCAATCTTTGGAGTGTTTTCAAAAAAGATGTTGTCAATGTCTTTAGGTACTCTTGCCATAAAACCTCTCCCTTCCTCTTATCATAATCACTTGTGTCATTTCTTTATTATACTAAAAAAGCGGGTTTTATACAATGAAATGAGTATTAAATATTTATGAACTGCCTAAAAAGAAAGAAATCTCCAAAAAGGTACAGGGCATTTCTCGTTTTGGGACACCACAAAACCCAATTTGGGACGTAGCCTTTTTACACTTTACTACGTCCCAAATAATTGCTTAATGTGGCGAATTCTTCTAGTGTCAGTGCCTCCCCCCGCACGCTTGCTCCTTTCCCCAGGCTGTCTATTGCTGCCTCTACCTGTTCTTTTGTGTAATCCAGCTCCGGCGAGTTTTTTAATCCGTTTGCCAGTGTCTTTCTCCTCTGATTGAATGATGCACGTATTATTTTAAACATCAGTTTTTCATCATCGACCTGTACCGGCGGGTTCTCGTATCTCTCCAGACGGATGACCGCTGAGCCCACTTTCGGCCTGGGCATGAAGCAGTTCGGTGGTACGTTTGCCACGATATAGGGCTTTGCATAATACTGCACGGCAAGGGACAGTGCGCCGTAATCCTTGGTCCCCGGCCCTACCTGCATACGCTCTGCTACTTCTTTCTGTACCATGACTGTAATGCTTTTTACAGGAACATGGTTCTCGAAAAGTCCCATGATGATGGGGGTCGTAATGTAGTACGGCAGGTTTGCAACCACCTTGATTGGCCTGCCCCCGTTTTCACGCTGGGCGAGTCCAGCTACATCAACTTTCAAGATATCCTCATTGAGCACTGTTACGTTCTCAAATCCCTCCAGTGTGTCCTCCAGTATAGGGATCAGTGCCTTATCGATCTCTACTGCTATGACCTTCCCGGCTGCCTGTGCAAGATACTGGGTCATTGTCCCGATTCCCGGTCCGATTTCCAGAACCATATCATCTGATGTAATCTCCGCCGAGCGGATGATCTTATCCAGCACATGTGTATCTATCAAAAAATTCTGTCCGAATTTTTTCTGAAACATAAAATTATACTTCTGCAAAACTGCAATTGTGTTCTGCGGATTGCCTAATGTCGGCTCCTTCATAAGTTCCTCCCTGCTTTTAAGCATTTTATTTCTTCCTAACCAGTATAATATATTTTACCTATCCGCACAACGTAAAATATGCTTCTCAAACGGCCGCACACAATCATGCAGACAGTCAGCACTCCAGCTCACTTATAAAAATTTCATTAAAATCCTGCAGCTGGTCATACATAATTCCGTGTCCGCTGTTCTCCAGTGTAAACAGCCTGCTTCCGCAGATTGTCTCGTGCTGGATCTGTGCCAGGTCATTTGACACCACCTCGTCCTTTGCCCCGTGGATAATTACTGTCGGAACCTTTACATAACACAGATCATCCCGGCCGTCCTCATCCCGCAGGGAAACCGCCGTCCCGATAGTCCCGACAGCAGATGCCGACATAGCAATCTCCCAGAACCAGAGCAGAATACATTTACTCTGCGGACTCGCAAAGAGCTGGTTGCTGAACGACTCCGCGAACTTCGCCCTGTCTGTCTCTATCTGGCAGATGAGTCCGTCAACGTATTCTTTTGTCAGACCGTAAGGGAATCCCGGCCGCTGTGTCCAGCATGGCGCGGCCGCGGCAAAGAGGAACAGCTTCTTCACCCCATATCCTCTGAATAAACGCATGTATCTAAGTACAATTGCCCCGCCCATCGAGAAGCCGGCCAGATTGAAGGACCATAGGCGCAGCCGCTTCACTACCTGAAAAATATCCGTGGCCATCTGGTCATAACTGTAGCCGCACCCCGGTGCATCCGACTGGCCGAAGCCCCTTAAATCCAGTGCCACAACCCGGTAGCCCCTGCGCACCAGAAGCGGAATCTGATACTCATAAATCTTATGGGACAGCGGCCATCCGTGAACCAGCAGCACGGTCTCCTTCCCGCCGCAGTTATAATCATAAACAGCTATTTTTACCCCATCCGTAGAATTCACATAAAACATAATCTCACACATCCCGGTCATATTCTTTTTAGTATATGCCGGATCAGGTTTATGGTTCCATATGGTACAGCCGTCTCGCGTTTTCCTCTGTCGTTTTCACAACCTCCTCATAAGTCACACCCTTTAAAGAGGCGATCTCCTCCGCCACATACGTCAGGTTCAGCGAAGAATTCCTTTTGCCCCTGTTCGGTACAGGCGCCAGATACGGACAGTCCGTTTCAAGTACAAGGGATTCCAACGGCGTATCCACGACCACTTCTTTTAACTTTCTGGAATTTTTAAACGTAACCACGCCTCCGATGCCAATGTAAAACCCTCTTTTCACATACTCCCTTGCCAGTTCCACCGAATAGGAAAAGCAATGGATCACTCCGTCCAGCCCCTCTGCGTGTTCCTTCATAATCTCAAATGTATCGGCGGCCGCATCTCTGCTGTGTATAATGACCGGCATTCCAAGTTCTCTTGCCAGATCAAGCTGGCGTATAAACCATGCTTTCTGGATTTCATGGCTTTCATTATCCCAGTAATAATCCAGGCCAATCTCCCCTACTGCCACAAACTTTTCTTCCTGCAAAATCCCTTTCAGACGTGAAAACTTTTCTTCATCCAATTCCCCCACATCGTCCGGATGTACGCCGGCCGCCCCGTATATGAAGGGGTACTTCCCAACAAGTGTCCGGATATCCTCCCATGACGCTACATCCGAACCGACATTCACAATCGTTCCTACGCCGCCGTCATGTACCGCCCCCAGCAGTTCGTCCCTGTCCTCATGAAACTGCTCATCATCATAATGAGCATGCGTATCAAATATCATCTGTTATGCCTCCTGTATCACTTCATTCTGTCTTAATCCACACTTAACTGCGAGCATTATACCATAAATACTAAACTCGTAAAATACCTCGTTAAGTATTTAGGTATATATCTTACTAAGCGTAATAAAAACCAAAATCCGCCCTGCGCATTTATGCAGAACGGATTTTAATTTTAACACACTACAAAACGATATCATCCACCTTCTTAAAACCATCTATCGCATAGGATTCCACAGTATTTCCCGCCACAATATAAATTTTATCCCCGGAATACACGCCCCGTCCTTCGGAGGAACTGCCCAGTTCCCTGTCAAACAGACACTTGAAACCACCTTTACCATCATAGGAGAAAAGATAATAATGCGGGCCCTGCCCGTATGCAGTAAACCCGATCAGGTTCCGGTCCGTGCTGATGAGCGCCGCCTTGTAATTGTAGGATACCGCACTGGAATAAATATCTTCCAGCACATACTTCTCTACTTCCTTCACATTGGATGGATCTGATATATCAAACATGGACAGCTTCACACCATTAGTCACCGTTCCCGTTTCATCCACGTCCATTCCGATTCCGAGCAGCAGCCCGTCCCCGTAAGGATGCAGGTAATCTGAGAATCCCGGTATCTTAAGTTCTCCCAGTATCTTAGGTTTCTTCGGGTCAGACAAATCCACGGAAAACAGCGGGTCCACCTGTTTATAAGTTACAAAATACCCTGTATCCCCCATAAATCTCGCAGAATATACCATCTCGTCTTTTGCGAGCCCGTCTATCCTGCTTAGTTCCTCCAGATTCTCATCCAGAATATACAGTGCATTGCTGTCCTTCTCTGCCGTATCACTGACCGTTCCGAAAAGTACAAGAGGAGACACGCTCCTGCCGGTTGCGCTGACCGTTGTAACCAGTCTTAAATTGCCTTCATATTCATCAATACTGAAAGAATCATTCAGAGTCCCGTCAATTCTTGTCTGCCCGACTGCCTTCAGGCTGCCGTCCTTGTAGGCTACCTTTCTGATGCAGGTCTGCGTCACAATCGAGTCCTCAGAATTATAATATCCTTCACAGACATAGATATTCTCATTGCTCACATAAACAAGGCCTGCACTTCCAAAAATGGCTTTGCTGTCGACCTTTTTATCAGGGTCTTTCAGAGAAAATGAAGCCACTACTGTATACTGGCTGCCGCGTATATACTGGGGAAGCAGGATGTTGGCGCTATCTACTGCTTTCCCGTTTATTTCAGGAATATAGGAGGAAATATCATCCCTCGCCGCCTGTACATCTGCTTGAAAATTACTGAGCATATATACATAATCCCCACTCACACGCATCGTATAAAAATTACCACTCTGTGTAATCATTCCGGCGGACTTCGGTTCCTTAGGGTTGCTCACATCGTAAGTCTCCGCGACCGTATATTGTTTATACATTCCGCCATACCCGTTCTCACCATCTTCATACTCCGACCGCGTATAGACAACGACCAGCTTATCATCCTTCACATAAAGTTCAGAAACAAAACAGTCATCTTCCATCCTGATGGCTCCAAGATCTTCCATCTCTTCGCCCTCTATATCTACAATCTGAATCTTCTGTCCGTTCAGAATATAGAGTCGGCTGCCATCGGTCTTGACAATATCTCCTTCACCGACACCTTCCTGCCTCACATTCGTATCGGAATAGGCTGATGCCTGATCTGCCGCAGAAACACTCTTCTCCGCCGACCCGGCCGCCGTATTGGCAGAGTCTTCCATCGCGCCGCCATCTACCCTGCTCTCGGGCATGGCAGAACCGGTGTTTCCGTAGCCCCCGTACAGTTTATCCTGATTTTTTTTCTCCGCCTTAATATACTTATATATCTGGTCATAATCTTCTGCCGATGCAATGGTTTTGTCCACGGATGCCCCTCCGCTGTCAGCGGAAGATTTCCTGCCGGCAGAATCTGCCGTTTCCGACAGTTCCCCGTTGTTCTTTGTCAGCATTCCGTTTCCTGCAACTGCAATGCCAATCACGAGAACACAGCAGGCTGCCGCCGCACAGACGGTATAAAGTGGTTTCCATTTTTTCTTCTTCACTGTCTTTTGTTCCAGCATTTTTTCAATATTCTCAGGCTTCAGGGAATCCGGTACCTCTACCTCGTTTGTCTTCGCCTTTAATTCTTCTTCAAATTGTTCCTGTTCAAAACTCATTTATAACACCCCTTTCTACTCCAGAACCCGCCGCATCTTTTCCAGTGCACGGGTCTTCTTCGATCGGACGGTGGCCGCCTTCTGGTCCAGCATGCCGCCTATCTCATCACTCTGGTAGCCCCCGAACACAGAAAACGCCACTATCATACGTTCCTCTTCACTCAAAAGCAGAAATGCTTCCCGTACATCATGAGCTTTCGCATAATCCTTTTCTTCGTCCGGTATATCCGTCTCCAGCTCCGCTGTCTGCTTTGTATCCCGGAACTTTTTTCTGCACTGGTTGCTTAAAATCTTAAAAATCCATCCCCGGAAGGATTCCTCTTTCTTCAGGCCGCCAATGTTCTCATAGGCCGCCATGACAGCCTCACTGACTGCATCCTCAGCATCCTGAGGATGCTTTAACGTGTACAATGCAAACTTGTATAATTCCACATGGATTCTGGCATACAGCTCCGAAAATGCCTTCACATCCCCTTTTCGGGAACGCCTGATCAGTTCCAGCTCTGAGCCCTGCTCATAATCATACATCTGCACCCCTCCTCTCTCGTTTCGCGAAACCTTTACATTCATGAATGAAAACGAAACAGCATCTCATGCTTCGTTCCTGTATATAAGAGTAAAAAGCAAGTCGTTTTGTTGCACAAAAACAAAAAATATTTTTCAGGCAGAAAAGAAACGCACCGGTTACCCGATGCGTTCTTATTATCCCCTGTAATAGTTAATCAGACATCCCTTTAAGATGATCTCGCGTTCCACATCTGTCAGTTCCCCGAGATGGAAACTAATCTCCTTCAGGCCGTCACCGACCACATATGCCTTGATCGTATCCACTTTCTCTTCCACCGCTTTTCTCACATCCGGAACGAAGATGTAATCTCCGTTGCTAAATGAAAGATGTTCATGGTCCTCATCTGTAAGGAATGGAAGCATGCCCCAGTTAATCAGGTTGGAGCGATAACGTTTCGTTGCATATTCATTTGCGATATTCGCCCAGCCCCCGAGTACCTTCTGGCAGGATGCAGCCTGCTCACGCGCAGAACCGTCTCCCGGCTTCACTGCAAAAATAGTGCTGCCGACTCCGATATTGCCTCTTCCGACTTCTGGATAAACCTCCTGGATCTTCGCCATTACCGGCTTCAGCTCTTCAAGCGCATCCAGAGGGCATGTATCTGCCTCAATTGCTTTCTGTGCAGCCTGTACTTCTTTCGCACGTCCGACATAAGCCGGGTCTTTTCTGGAAAGTGCAAATTCAGCGAGCCCAAGCGGGTTGGAGCGGTAAGAGGAAGTCTCACCGGACGGGATCAGTTCGTCTGTCGTCGTAACCGGGTCATGAATCTCTGATACCACCTTTAAGATCAGGTTCTCAGGCAGGGCAGCCATAGCAGGCCAGTCCTTGATATTCGGTCCGAATTTGATCTCAACACTCGGATCAGCAACACCCTTGCTGTCAAATACACGGTTCTCGTAGATACTCTTATCAAAATGATACTTCTGTCCTGTATATTCCACATCCACTGCCGTTGCAGGTGTCAGGAATCCCTTGTTCGCTGCCGTAGCCGCAATCGAACGTGCATCCATCAATGCAACGGAAGAAATCTGTCCGTTCTGGAGCTTGGAACCTTCACGGTTCGGGAAGTTTCTCGTTGAATGGCGGATAGAGAATGCATTGTTGGCCGGAGTGTCTCCCGCTCCGAAGCAAGGTCCACAGAAAGCAGTCTTCACAATCGTTCCTGCTGCCATCAGGTCAGCAACCGCACCGTTCTTTACAAGTTCCATATAAATCGGCGTACTTGCCGGGTAAACACTGAATGTAAATTCATCGTGTCCGATATTTTTACCCTTGATAATGTCTGCCGCAGCACAGATATTTTCAAATCCGCCTCCCGCACATCCTGCAATAATTCCCTGTTCCACGTAGAACTTTCCGTTCACAATCTTATCCTGCAGAGAATAATCCACTGCCCCGTCGAGACTCACAAGTGCCTTCTTCTCAACATCATGTAAAATATCTTCGAGGTTCTCATTCAGCTCGTCAATTGTATAAACGTTACTCGGGTGGAATGGCATCGCGATCATAGGTTTAATCTCGCTCATATTTACATAAACCATTCCATCATAATAGGTAACTGCTCCCGGGTTAAGTTCTTTGTATTCTTCGCTTCTGCCGTGGATATCGTAGAACTCCTGAATCTTCTCATCTGTCCTCCAGATGGAAGAAAGACAGGTTGTCTCTGTCGTCATAACATCAATGCCAATTCTGAAATCAGCACTTAGCTTGCTGACGCCCGGTCCTACAAATTCCATTACTTTATTATTAACATAGCCGTTTCCAAATGTAGCGCCGATAATCGCAAGAGCCACATCCTGAGGGCCGACGCCCTTCATCGGTTCTCCATCAAGGTAAATACCGATCACGCCCGGCATTTTGATATCGTAGGTCTTATTCAGCAGCTGCTTCACAAGCTCCGGACCGCCTTCTCCCATAGCCATCGTTCCAAGTGCACCATAACGTGTGTGGCTATCTGAACCAAGGATCATCTTTCCGCCGCCTGCAAGCATCTCGCGTGCAAACTGGTGGATAACTGCCTGATGAGGCGGAACATAGACGCCGCCGTACTTTTTCGCACAGGTCAGTCCAAACATATGGTCATCCTCATTGATCGTACCACCTACCGCGCATAAACTATTGTGGCAGTTCGTCAGCACGTAAGGAACTGGGAACTTCTCGAGTCCTGAAGCCCTTGCCGTCTGGATGATCCCGACAAATGTAATATCGTGGGATGTCAGCTTGTCAAATTTAATCTGAAGATGCTCCATATCCGGTGACGTGTTGTGAGCATTAAGGATTCCGTACGCAATTGTATGTTTCGCTGCCTCTTCCTTCGTGGAAGGAACCTGTACATTGCCGGTATCTTCAACGATCTCGGCTCCGTTTAACAGATAGACACCATTCTCATATAGTTTTATCATGAAATAACCTCCTAAAACTTTTCTGTGTTAAATCGTTACTGTTTATCATTTTAGCATGATAAAGGAGGGATGTAAATAAGCGACTGTGCAAAAAGGTGAGGTAAAAAGTAATGGAAACAGCAGAAAAGCCCGGAAACAAAAAGTTCCGGGCCCCGCCAGATACATTCCGTACCTGACTATGCTTCTCTTAAAATTCTAACTACTTCCAGATCTGTCTCACCGATGGATATGATATCTTCCTTCTGGATCAGGATCGGCTTCTGAATCTTCTTACCGTTCAGATATGTGTGGTTCTTTGATCCCTCATCCCTTAAGTACAGCTTGTCTTTACTTCTCACGATAGAACAGTGGACCTTGGAAATCTTCTTGTCATCAGGCAGCGGAAGGAACTCCTCGAACGCCACTTCCTTCGTAGTTCTTCCGATTCCAAAGCTGTCATAGAAAATGAAATCGTAGCGTTCCTGTGTATCTACGTTCTCAAGGATGAGTTTCCAGCGTTTCTTCTTAGGAGCAGGAGCCGGTTCCTCTTCCACAGCCTTCTTCCTGCGTTTCTTTGCAGGACGCTCGTCGTAATCCTCTTCATCCTCATCTTCATCATCTATCTCTTCATCAAGCTCATAACTCTTATATACTTTTCGTTCCTTAACAATCGTCACAATCGTGGCAATGATGGTGACTAAAATTAAAACTGCCAGGACTATCAGAATAATCCAGTACATCATTTGTCAATCAACTCCTTCAAGAGTTTATAGTACTATATTTTTGCTGTTCAGGCAAGTAAATCTAGACTTTTTTAATCCTCATACTCACATATATATCCCAGTTTCCCTGAATACGCCGGCTCTGCCGCAAGCATATCATCCGGGACGTCATTCCAGACAAACCGTTTCTCTCCGTCATAGAAAAACAGGTCCATATACCTCTCTTCCAGATTTCCGTCCTGAAAACTTGGCTCGCCGCCCATCCATTCATCAGAGCACCAGCTGTCGTCTGAATTTAATTTTTCACCAAACAGCTTATTATCCTGATTCACCCAGTAGTAGTCCTGAGACTGGTTATCACGCCTTCCGCCGAGTTTGAAATAAATATCCGTCATCTTCTGCCGGCTGATTTCCTTTCTGATCGTCTCATACTCTTTCGAACTATTGATCCGGACAAGGTAGCCGCCCCTGTTCAGGCAGTCCTGAAACGCCTCCTGCCATGTACAGTCACTGATAATATACTCATATCTGTGTATGCCTGTGTCGTCTGCCGGTACAGAAGCGTCGTATGTACTTCCCTGATTTTGGGACTGACTGCTGTTATCTGCATTGTCTTTATTCTGGGAGGAGTCCTGACTGTTATCCCCGCTGCCGGAATCCTTATCATCCTTGGAATCATTCGTTTCCGGCTTATCCGCTTCCGGCTTCTTATCATCCTCTTTCTCTGCACCGTCCCCCTTGACCTGACTGCTGTCATTCAAATCCGTATCTTTCAATTTCGTCTCTTCCGTCGTCTGCGCCTTTTTATTTGAAATATAAGTGCCGGCCCCTATTCCGGCTCCGATACCCACAATAAAGGTCAGGCAGATAATCACAATAATTACAATCTTCAGATTCCTGTTGTTCCTCGGTTTTTTCATCCCCTTGCGCCTCCTATTAATTATTTATCCACATTGTAGCATACTTTTCAACATATTAACATGGAAAATGCCGCCGGGGGACTGACTGAAATATAAACGGTGCAAAAAAGAACAGAGACCTCTGATTCTAAGGCCTCTGTCCTACTAGAACTTCCTACATATTTTTTCCAGTTAACATTTATTCTACACTTTTATTCAATTATAATCTCTTTAATAACTTTTCTCTTTCTTCTTCAAATCCTGGTTTACCCAGAAGTGCAAACATGTTCTTCTTATAGCTCTCCACGCCTGGCTGATTAAATGGATTCACGCCGAGTAAATATCCACTAACGCCGCATGCGAACTCAAAGAAATAGAACAACTGTCCCAGATAAAATTCATTCTGCTCCGGAATCGTCACCATCAGGTTCGGTACATTACCGTCTGTATGGGCAAGAATTGTTCCGTTCATTGCACTCTTATTTATAAAATCTACGGTCTTGCCTTTCAGGTAATTCAATCCGTCAAGGTCAACCGGTTCTTCATTGATCATAATCTCTGCCGGCGATTCCTCTACATTCAGAACCGTCTCAAACATAATTCTGCTTCCGTCCTGAATGAACTGTCCCATAGAGTGCAGATCGGTCGTCAAATCTACTGATGCCGGGAGGATACCCCGCTGGTCTTTACCTTCGCTCTCTCCATACAACTGTTTCCACCATTCAGATACATAATGCAGGCTTGGCTCATAATTGGCTACAATCTCAACCGCCTTGCCTTTTCTAAGCAGGATATTGCGGGCTGCTGCATACTGCAGTGCTCCGTTCTCTGCAAAATCATTCTCCAGCGCTTCTTTTCTTCCTGCCGCTGCACCTTCCATCAGCTTCGTGATGTCTGCACCGCTGACTGCAATCGGAAGAAGCCCTACTGCCGTAAGTACGGAAAAACGTCCGCCAACATCATCCGGTACTACGAAAGTCTCGTATCCTTCTTCTGTAGCAAGGTTCTTCAAAGCTCCTCTGGATTTATCGGTCGTAGCATAGATTCTCTTTGCTGCTCCCTCTTTTCCATATTTCTTTTCCAAGATTTCTTTAAATACACGGAAGGCAATGGCTGGCTCTGTTGTCGTACCAGATTTGGAAATCATGTTAATGGAAAAATCTCTGTCGCCTACTACATCCATCAGGTCTTTTATGTACTTGCTGCTGATGCTGTTCCCCACATAATAAACTTCCGGGGACTTTCTGACGTCTTTGGAAACGACATTGGCAAATGAATGTCCAAGGAATTCAATTGCAGCTCTTGCTCCCAGATAAGAGCCGCCGATTCCGATAACCAACAATACTTCCGAATCCTCGCGGATCTGCTCTGCTGCCTTCTGGATACGCGCGAATTCTTCTTTATCATAATCAACCGGAAGGTCGATCCATCCAAGGAAATCATTTCCCGCTCCTGTCTTTGCAACCAGCTTGTCCTTCGCCTGTGCAACCAGTTCGCTCATATATTCCATCTCATGTTCCTGAATAAAACTACTTGCTTTCGAATAATCAAATGTAACTTTATTAGCCATTGTTCATCCTTCCTCTCTAATCGTTTTTACAAGCTAATTCTATCAAATATGCTATGCTTTATCAAGCTAAAAACTCCTCTAATATTTGACGAATTGCCTCCTCTTTTAGTGCAGGCTGCTCATCCTCCTCCATTTTTTCCTTTACTGTACGTCTGATCACCTGTCTTGCGGCCTCGCCTTTTTCTGCCCTGCGCGGCTCACCCTCTATATTAATGGGCAATTCCTGTTCCTCACGCTGGACGGCTGCCCTTGTTGCCCCAACGCTCTCCGGACTGATTACATCTATGTTTTCCTTTTCCGTCTGTTTCACCTTCTTGTAGCGGTGTGCACAGACATTTTCAAGGTAATCTACCATATAATTCTTTGCTGCACTAATTTTATAAGGTTCGTCTGATAACTGTCTTATCACAAACAATGCGATCATTTCCGCTGCCCCTGCAGCCAGATACTGGAACATTCCCTCGCAGAACCCGTGTGCCAGATAATGTCCTCCTGCTCCTAATATAGCTAAAATTCCTGAAAACCAGATCGCCTGTGCCTCTATCTGCCTCCATGTATGTACCCGTAAAATAAATCCTCTGTATTCATATATGTACTTCTCCACAAATGCCCCTACATTATCTACTGCATCATGTATCATGCATGCGTGCTCATACTTGGCGCGCACCAGTTTCATCAGTTTGTGTGTGCTCTTCTGCATATTGCCTGCCGCTTTTACCATTCGGCGAAGGGTGAGCTGGTTCACTATTTTTGCCAGTACCCCGATGATGCCTACCGCAATCATTAAATAGAAAATAATGTTTGTGTCGGCTGCTACGTTTTTAAACATAATAAGACCTCCTGTTTTATATGGTTGTGACACAACTACCATTTGTTTGGTGTGAGCCTATTATATCTCAACTTTTCGGGACTTGCCTTAAAAAGCGTTCTACATAATTCGCCACAGCAGCATAATTTCAGCTTAAAACAGGAATATCTCAGACTTAAGAAACATAGAATAAAATAATAGCATCGATCCTTCAATTTAACAAAATAATTCAAATCACATCTTCCTTTTCCCCTTAAGAAAACTCCTGTCATTTTATCGGAAAATGGCTCGAAAATTGACACACGAAATAGGTCTGGTATTTTTA
This sequence comes from Clostridium sp. AF19-22AC, assembly GCF_003479085.1. Taxonomy (NCBI): domain Bacteria; kingdom Bacillati; phylum Bacillota; class Clostridia; order Eubacteriales; family Clostridiaceae; genus Clostridium; species Clostridium sp. AF19-22AC. The sequence goes on from NZ_QUGN01000033.1 coordinate 39,166, forward strand.
TTTTCATTTTGCTATAATACCAATAGCTTATTACTATAGGTGTTTCTGGCTTATGACTGCACTGTCACACAGACGGGAAATGAATCTGCCAGTGCGCTGACACCAGATTAATCAGCTGAAATATTCCGAAAAAGGAGGTAATTACAATGCAGTACAAAACACAGGGCGTCTGTTCACAGATGATAAACTTCGATATAGAAGACAACAAAGTCAAAAATGTGGCCTTCACCGGAGGGTGCAATGGAAATCTTCAAGGAATCTCACGTCTCATCGAAGGCATGGACGTAGACGAAGCAATTTCAAAGATAGAAGGGATTCAGTGCGGTTTCAAAAAAACATCCTGCCCCGACCAGTTAGCAAAAGCATTAAAAAAAGCAACCGGAAAATAATCCGATTGCTTTCTTTTTGTAATATCAATCTCCATGTGCCTACTCATTCTTGAGTGCCCCTCTTTGAGGAATTGAAGCAGTTGTCAGGTGAAATACATATAAAAAAATTTGTGGTGTTTTCTCGGTACAGGTCTTTTCTATAATCAAAATTTTTGTTAATAGTTTCTCCTGTTATGTAAAAAACCTGACAACTGCTTCAATTCCTCAAAGAGGGGTGAGGCTGCGGATGGAGAGGTGTTAGTCTATCCAGATTCCGTCGGTTGCTGATGTTGCTTCTTCATATGCTGGATCAGAATCCATACCTGCCACATGATCAGCATGAACCCTGTAATAATACCCTCTGTCTACTGCTAAAGACTTTGAGGTGCTTACAAAATAAGTATTTTGATCTTCTACTTGCCAAAAATCTATCTGTCCCCATTTACCTGTTTCCTGATTATATCTATCAATATAAATAACTGTAGAAATATAATCTACTACATGATCTCCTGTAGTGGAAGCATAAACATATATTCTTCCTCTTCCAGCTTTAGTTATTGAGCATTCCCCATCCATTAAATGCTCTCCTCTTGTTACAACTTCTCCTCTTGTATTTCCTGTCGATGTATCTAACTTTGTGAGTGCAGAACCATCCACTTTAATGTCTTCATTTGCTTTTACATCAACTAATGATACTAAAAATAAGTTACAAAATATCATCATTGCACATAGCACTGATAAGACTTTTTTTATCATTTGTATCCTCCATATTTATGCTCTCTTTAATTAAACACTTAATTACTAAAATACTTACGCGTTTTTATCAAAATAAACTAAATTTTTTATTATATTGATAAATTCTTTTTTCTCCATTACTCCTTTTAGTTGATAATGAACTCCTTTATATACAATGTTTGCTAAGTACCTTTTTGAATTTTCTTTTTTATATTCCTTCACCTTCACGGTTTGCCCTAACACTTCAACTTCTATAGTGTCTGTTAAAATATCCTCTTCCTTTTGGCCTAAAGAAGAATCTGAATCATTTTCATACACAGCATATCTTATTATTTGATCATTGTACTGATAAAATATAAAGGCTCTTCTTTGATCAGTGTCAATACTAATCCTATCAAACTCCATCTCTTCTGGTTTATATCCGAGACGTACTGGTACGAATCCTAGTTTTTCTCTAATCTCTCTATAGGCTGTTAGTTCATCACCATCCTCTGTTTCCTGTGTATCCATATCTTTCACATTAATTTTCTGACTACTTTGTGTACCTAATAAACCATCAAGCAACTCTTTCCAGTATGACTTACTCCCCACACTCGTCATACCAACTGCTAGCACAAGAACCATAACCGCTGCCAATGCAACAACAAATTTCTTTCTCCGCGGCATGTGGATTCTTTTTGCCTTCTCCCCTTTGCCCGTTTTTCCCTCCTTTCCTTTATTATCACTGTTAAGGTGCTTATGATACTCGGTATGAACCTCGAATAGCTCTTCCTCCTTGCTTTTCTTTTTCATTAGTTCTCTACCGAGACGCAGTGCCTCCATGTCTTCCGCAGACAGATGCACTACATTGTCTTCATTTGTACGCGCGGCAAAATTTGGCGCAAGTTCCTCCGAAAGTTCTTCTGCTGCACCTTCCATTCTGACATTTTTGTTTTCATGCTCTGAGGCACATTTCTTTTCATATGCCCGGATTTTTGCCAGAAGTGATTCCTCCATCTTGTCCGATACTTTGATATCGTCAAGATCAGAGTTATTCTCAATTTCTTCCTCTATCTTTCTGGCTTCCCTTTCCACTTCTTCCTTCAGTGATAGTTTTTTATTTTGTTCCATACATGTTCCCCTTATTTTGGCTACTACTTTTTCTTGACTTTTTATTAAATAAGTTTAATATGAAATTATATGTGTTTTTCCGGTTATATGCAAGTATTTTATTTTGGTTTACGGCTGAGATTAATTTGTTACACCGTGTACCCGAAGGGTGGGAACTATAACCTAAACTCAGTGTGTCACATAAATAATGCTGCTTTATCCGGCCACTCGGATATTATTAACTTCATGTCAGTGGAGGTTATATCCGCCACTGCCCGAAAGGGCCTGTATCACATAGTACCTGAAGTGATATAATATGAACAATTCAAATTTGGAGGTTTTACATTTATGAAACGAATTATACTTACCGGCGGTGGAACGGCCGGGCATGTCACCCCCAATATTGCCCTGATTCCCCGGTTAAGGGAACTAGGCTATGACATCCAATATATAGGATCTTATAATGGTATCGAAAAGGAACTTATCGAACCTTTTGGGATTCCTTATCATGGAATTTCTTCCGGTAAACTGAGACGTTATTTCAGCGTCCAGAATTTTACAGATCCATTCCGTGTTATGAAAGGTTTTGGCGAGGCCCATTCTATTATTAAAGAATTAAAGCCTGATATTATTTTTTCTAAAGGAGGATTTGTTTCTGTACCGGTTGTCCTGGCTGGAAAGCGCTGTAAAGTGCCTTCTATTATCCATGAATCAGATATGACACCGGGTCTGGCTAATAAGATTGCCATTCCTTCTGCCAGCAGGGTCTGCTGTAATTTTCCTGAGACCCTGGATAGTCTTCCTAAAGAAAAAGCTGTACTGACAGGTTCACCAATCCGTCAGGAGCTGTTGTCCGGCAACAAGATTGCTGCTATGGACCTATGCGGTTTTTCCGCTGATAAGCCTGTCATCCTCGTCATCGGAGGGAGTCTTGGCTCTGTGGCAGTTAATAACGCTGTCCGCCTTGCCCTGCCTGATCTTCTGGACCGTTTCCAGATTGTGCACCTCTGCGGAAAAGGGAAGGTTGATGATTCTCTGAACAGCCTGAAAGGATATGCTCAGTTCGAATACATCAAAAATGAACTCCGCGATATCTTCTCCCTTGCGGATATTGTTATCTCCCGTGCAGGCGCTAATGCTATCTGCGAGCTTCTTGCATTGAGAAAGCCAAATCTTCTGATTCCGCTTTCAGCTAATGCCAGCCGTGGTGACCAGATATTAAATGCACGTTCTTTTGAACGTCAGGGCTTCAGCATGGTACTCGAGGAAGAAGACCTCACTAAGGAGTCTCTTCTTGAATCAGTAAAGAATCTTTATGAGAACCGCAGTAAATATATGGATGCTATGCGCGATTCCAGGCAGCAAGATTCAATTGATACAATCATTGGGCTAATCGAAGAAATCAGTATTAAATAAGTGCCAATCTATCACATGGTTTAAAAAACAGGTGCCGAATAGACACCTGTTTTATTATAACCGGTTCAATTCGTCATACTCCACACCAAACTCTTTTTTAATCCAGTCCTTGGCTCTGTGCAATAAACTATGCAGCACCTCAATACGTATTCCCATTTCTGCGGCAACTTTTGCCTGAGGGATCTCCATGTAATATGCCAGCGTAATCGCATCGTACCATCTGCGGTTCTTATTCATTAAAGCTTCAAATATACGTTCATGCAAATCAGAGCGGTCTATATCCCTGATTTCCTGCAAAAATTCATCTTCAGCACTTTCAACAGTATCCTGAATAACAGATTCCTCTGCAGTCATCTCTTCAAGAATCTCACGTCTGGCTCTCTTCCTGTAATTCAAGGCACTGTTTTTTGCAGTTGTATACAGCCACGATTTAATATTGCTGTGGTTCATATCATGATAATAAATATATAATTGGAGAAACGTACTTTGAGTAATATCTTCTGCTACATCATAATTGCCTGAATATGTATATGCTGCTTTTAAGACAAGATTCTTATATTTTCCATAAATCTCATCAAACTCACGATTTTCAGTCAACATTTCTTCTCCGGTTATTACTGTAATTTGTTTAAGATTTCTTCTTTATCAGTTTCTGAAAGTTCGCCCATCTTCCAGCCCAGGCCCACACCATCACCATTATATCTTGGTATCAGGTGCATGTGGAAATGAAAGACAGTCTGCCCTGCTGCCTCTTCATTATTCTGTACAATGTTATATCCATCGCATCCAAGCATGTCTCTAAGCTTTAGTACCATTGATTTAGCAAGTACCATAGCTTTAGCTGCCAGATTGTCATCCAAATCATACAGATTCCTGTAATGATCTTTCGGAATAATAAGCGCATGCCCTTTTGAAGCCGGGCTCGCATCTAAAATCACGCGGAAGTCTTCATCTTCATAAAGCGTTGCAGAAGGAATCTCACCTGATGCCAGCTTACAAAATATGCAGTTTTCATCTTTCATAATTTATCCCCATTTCTCTTTTTATAATTGTTTAATAGTAGTATATCCCATTTTGTCCGAAATGAGAAGACCCTTTTGATTACTGTTCACACCCGCTTGTCGCCCGGATACTGTCGAAATTTGTATGGCGGATTTTGTTGAACCAAGGAAATCATCGTGCTAGACTTAAAAATGAGGATAACCAAAAAAGGAGGGACTTAAGATAATGCTACATAATATTGACATTAATAAGATGAATGCGCTTATGGAGGAAAATCATGACGCAAAACAGATAATCACACAGTTACTCGACAACCACCATGAGACAGTATCTACTATAGCTCACGAAATCCGGAACCCGCTGACATTAATTTCATCTTCGCTTCAGGTTATGGAAATACAGCATCCTGAGGTTCAGGAATTCCCGCACTGGAAACAGACAATGGAAGATGTGGACTTCGTATGCCAGCTTTTAAGCGAACTGTCAACCTTCAACAATGGCGATACACTGCATTACTCGGTATTTTCCATTGAACGGCTTCTAAAAAACATTGCAGTCTCTTTCGCAATCTCTTTAGACAGTGAAGACTCTGATGTAGAATTTACTTCAGATATTCCCTCCGGCCTGGGCGACTTCACAGGCGATAAAGTGAAGTTAGAAGAAGTTTTTCTTAACCTTCTGAAAAATGCCAAGGAGTCTATCTCCGGTGAAGGCAGTATTAATCTCTTTGCAAGCCGCACCAAAGACACTCTTACCATCAAATGTAAAGATACAGGATGCGGTATTTCTGAAGAAATCATCGACTATATCTTTGAGCCTTTTAAAACTTATAAGGAGGGCGGTACAGGGCTTGGGCTGTCACTGTCAAAAAGAATTATCGAATCTCACGGGGGTACGATTTCTGTTGAGTCTAAAATCGATGAAGGATCAATGTTTACCATCAAACTGCCTATCTAATTATACTGTAGTAAAATACAGATGTTAATTGATGGCGTCCCCGGATCAGAATTCTGAATGCCTGCTTACTACGCGTGGTCTCCTGTACAGCACCGCCGCAGTTATGAATCCACAGACAAGGCCTCCTATGTGGGCGGCATTGTCCACACCTGAGCTTGTAAGACCAAAATACAGGCTCAGGGCAACCATAAAGAGAAGTCCGCGGTTCGTCAAACGCCCTACTCTTCCATGATTTTTCAAAACAACACACAGCAGGGCTCCCATCAGGCCGAATACAGCCCCGGATGCCCCTGCTGATACCACCATCTCATTTGCCTTTATATCCAAATACAAAGACAGCAGATTCCCGCCTAATCCTGAGACAAAATAGATGATTAGAAACTTTATCCTGCCTGTCTCTAATTCCAGATTCCATCCCAATGCACCCAGCATAACCATATTGTTTAGCAGGTGGATGATCCCAAAATGCAGGAACAAACTGGTAAACAGCCTGTAATATTCATGGCCGCTGACAATATACGGTACAAACATTGCTCCGTGATCCAGCATAAACATGCTGTCTTCTGTCATTCCTATCAGTGAAAGAATGAAAAAAACCCCTACATTTATAACAATCAGAGCCGTTGTACACACGGCGTTTTTATTTTTTTCCAAAATGATTCCCCTTTATATAATGTTTAAGTAACTGTTCATGATTTGGAACAGTTACTCATTTAATACATATTATAAAGGTTCCTCTTCCTGATGTCCATCAGTTTCCAGAATCAAATCCTTCCATTTCCCCCAGCGTCCTTTTTTCACTTTATCTGCGGCTTTTTTCCACGGGCTTAAGTGCCCGCCCATCTCCCGTATTGTCTCTACGTCCGGAGTCTGTACATATTCCTCCTCATCTACTGTAAAAAGAGGCTCATCAGGTATATATGTGGTTTTTGCTTTCATTTCTGTCTCCATACTAGCCCTCCTTTTTTCTTCGTGTTCCCTGTATCCATCCATTATTTTTTCAAGATCATAATTTTCCTGCAGGGAAGCTTTATGAAGTTCATATGCCAGAAGAATCCCTTCGGTTTCCTCATAGTCCAGTTTTTTAACAAAATACTCTGTAATCACATGAAACGCCTCACAAAGAGGTCTTTTTCTTGCCGGCAGGTAACAGAAATGCCATGTGTCTGCGCTGTAAAACATAAATTCAGGATAAAGCAGGAGCCCGTCCGGATTCAGCATGTACCGTCTAAGCGACTTCACTGCTTCCATGAGGTTATTTACAAACAAAATCATGTCATCCCGCTTTATGGGAGACTCCTCAAACATGGTTTTCATAGATATCATCCCTGTCACTGTATAGCTGTACCTGCTCCTGCCGTCTATCCCACATCCCGTAATATCCAACAGGCACGGAATATTGTTTTCCTTCAGCATGTGTATCTGATAATCTTCTTCATAAGCCTGCGGCAGATCAATATGCAGACAGACTTTGTTTAATTCCTTTTCATATTTTACCTTCATTTATCCACTCCCTTTCCGCCTAAGGCTTCCAGTTTTCTTTTTAGCCTTATTTTCTCTTCCGCCTTGGTGATGACCGCCCTTTGAACAACCGAAACCCGCATCCGGCCCTTTTGGGCATATGCCTGAACCTCTACCTGTTTTTTGCTCTTCGTTATGTTTACACCTGTCAGATGTAATAGAATTAACTTACTGTCAGTCCTCTCCCTGTAAAAGTTTTGGAGGTCTGTTCCCTCTTTTCCCCGCTGCCTCTCGAGCTGGGCGCCCAGCACGGCCGTTTCTCCTGCTGCCGCATTTAATATGTTTTTATCATGGTAATAAAATACTGTATAAACAATGAGCAGAAATATCATGATGACGGTTGGAAGTATATAGGCCATTTCAACCGTAACACTTCCTCTTAACCCATTTGTAGCAGGCGCCTTAATTCTTATCCTTCTCATCTTTTCATTCACATCAGATTCCTCCTGTACAGATCCATATCGTATAGGATATTAGAAGAAACGGTACAAACGGATAGCCTGTACTCCTGTCAAACTTATGAAGAACCAGCGCGAATACTGCAAACAGGGCAGATAATAGAAACGCACCAAACAAGACTCCCAGCAGGTTCCAGAAGCCAAGATAAATTCCCAACACCAAAATCAGCAGGCTGTCGCCATACCCGAATCCCTCTTCTGTCACTCTGCTAACTGCAAGGAACACCACACCTGCTGCCGCGCCTCCAAGAACGATAAGCAGCGGCATGTCCCGCTGGTATGACTGATACATTCCCGCTGCAATGCCGCCTGCTGCAAGCAGACAGACCGGAACCCTTTTTATCCAGATATCAATTACAGATAATAAACATAAATATATACCGCACCATGCCTGACCTATTTCGAACATCTGCTGCATCCTCCTAACACTCCTGCCTCTGATTTTTTGACTGCACGGACTGTTCTCTTTAGTCCGCTGCAGTTTAGTGAATTATGGTATTTCCCACCTGACTTTGTGATATATACACCTGCCATCGTATCTCCGTGAACACACTTCTCACATTTGTGGTATCGTCCCCCGTCCTCATTGCGAATTCCTGAAAGCTCAGAGAAAGAAACAAACCGGACCGACAATTGAAGATAGGTACAGCTATAATCCTCGTGGTACACCAGTCCGGTGTCTGTGATATAGACAATCTTGTTCCCATCGGAATCCCCATTTCGTGATGTATAGCCATTCCAGCCCTTGACCCTCATGCTCTCTTTGAACTTTGCCGTCAGATTTGTAAATCTCGGAACAGGGAGCCGTACAGCATATTCAACCGTTACATAAATCTCGCCCGTTAGTATGGACATATATGTTTTACTGCACCGGATGCCGGAGCTCCCTCCATCCAGAATACTCCTCTCGATTCTTTCTGAACCTATATTCTTCACAATATCACTTTTTAATTTCATGACATTGACAGCCGGCAGTGTCACGACATCCTCAGCCGCGGTTTTCGCCGCGCTCTGGGCGGCGAAACGGATGCTTGTCCTGATGGACTGTATCTCAAACAGATAAATAAAACTCAGGACAGCAAATAGAAAAATAGGGATGGCTAACGCCGCCTCCACTGTCACGCTTGCTTTTGAACCCAATACAGATGCCCTTTCTTTGATTGATCTTGTCGGGCTATAGAATGATTGTGTCATCGCAGTCTTTTCCTTTCTTTATTTTTCATTTTTTATCTTTATTCCTTATGGCAGGGATGGGCCAGCAGGCTTAAGAAGAAAGGGCATCTGCATTGGGTTCAAACAGCGTCTCAGGCTGTCTCGTAACCAAAATATACCGGGAACTGATATTCCAGACCTTCGCGTATGATTGCTTTATTCTGGAGCTTAAGCTTAACAACACAGGAATCAATACAAAAATTTGTTATATTCTTTTCCAACCTTATATTCTGCTCAACCCTGTCCAGCGCTTTCATTGTTAATGTATCTTCATTTTGTAAAAATAAAAGAATCCTGAGATAATCCGTATAGGAAAGTCCATCTTCTGCGTCCATTCCTTCCTGTGTATCTTCTCCTGTCCCGAGTGTCATCAGGGAAGAAAGGGAAAGCTGCCAGTTTCCGCTGTTTTTGACAAGTGCAGCCTTCCTGCCGGACATCAGTGACCTTAAATCCATGACACTTTCACCGAATGCCCAGGCCGCCAGCAGCACCTGTTTCACGATTCCTGCTACGGCCGGCAGGGCTGCCAGCGTAGACAAGGTGAGCGCCAGTGCCTCCACTTCTGCCTGCTTCTCTGTATCTGTCTGCAGGTACAGGTAATTCATACCGAAGCGTATCGCAAGCAGTTTCTTTGCTACTGCTTCCAGATTTTCTGAATCGGAGCCCTTACCCCCTATCATGTATTCAATCTCATAAGACAAACTACGATTCTCCCCTTTTGTCTCCACGGCATTACTGAATTTTTTCAGCAGATATTCGTGAAACAGGAGACGTTCCTCAATCCCATTCAAGTCCTGTCTCATATAAAAACTACCTTTTCCCTTCCTTAACGTTCTGGCTCCCGGCTGCTCTGACAGGTTGATCTGCCTGCCCGAAAGCTGGTATTCCCGTGGAAGGATAAGCTGAAGGAGGCTGGACTGCTTCAGGTTCTCTACATTGGGCAGAGGGTTTTCTTCGGCCGGCAGCATACTCTCGTTTTCCTCAAGGGTTTCTTCCAGCTGTGTATTCCATTCTGAATCCTGACGCCCCAGTTCTTCACCATTCAGTTCCTGTTCCTGCCACTGCCCTGTCATACCCGCTAAGTCTCGTATGATAGAGATTCCGTATGTATCCTCCATATAATCAAGCACTTGTTCACGAAACGCATTTCCGTTTTTATCTGACAGATACTGAATCCCCTGAATATCATGCTCGATTCCCACCGAACCGTAATATCTCATGCGGTCCAGAAGATTTTCTTCACGATACGATGCAGTTCCGTAACTTATGTCAATCGCCAGTACTTCATACTCCTCCAGAAGCTGCTTCTGATACTCACCAAATATAGAAAATACAGCCCGGTCCACATCGAGCCGTTTCTGATTCTTTTCCGTCTGTATCACAGTACTCTCAATCATAGCTGATATAAACGAAATTATAAGAATAAAGATCAGGCTCAGAAATGCCGTTACTTCTCCTTTTTTCAATTTAAATCCCCGCGCTTTCACTTGTAATCTTATCGAAGATAGAATTCACCAGGCTGATCAGCTGGTTTTTAAATATCAGCACGAGTGCTATGATTACCACCAGAATCAGGATCATTTCCACAACTGACAATCCCGAGTTATCTTCTATAACCATTCTAATATGCAGCCATTTCCGCCTGATTTTACCAGTTACTTTATTCATAAATTCCTTCATACATAATCCTCCAGTCCTTTATAATCTTACTTTCCTAAATCTGTACAGTCAGAAATGCCGGTACCACGATGATCAGCAGGACAACTGCCAGCATCATAAACATGGGGCCCAGCAATTTTGTTCCTGCCTCTTCCCCCAGCCTTCTTGCCTCATTTTTTCGGTCCTCAAATGCTTCTCTGGCCTCTTTTTTCAGCAGATCTGTCAGGCCCTTCGTCCCCTTCCTCAAATTCTGGGAAAGCATTGCCCCAAACTTGCGATAGGCCGGCAGGCCGCATCTGCCGCCGAATCTTTCATAGCACTCCCCCTCCGGTATTCCTCCCTGAATTTCATGCATGGCATATACCATTTCCTCATAAGCCGGCCTGGTTCCTTTGTGTGGCTTTATTCTTTCATATTCCCGTGCAATCTGGAACCATGCTTTCCTTGCTGTCATGCCAGCTGCCAGAAACAGTGTAAACTGACTGATCAGCTGCGGATAATCGACTGTCAGCTGTCGGTTCCGTGCCTCCATCTGCTGCTTCTTTTTCTCTTTATCAAGGGCAAATACAGCCCCGGATGCGGCAATCCCTAATACAAAAAGTCCTGCCGCGCGGGAATCACCCGCGTATTTCCATGAAAGCCTTTTCCCGTCCAACTCATCAGGCAGAGTCAGATATGCCTTCTCTCTGCTATCAGCCTCCTCTTTCTGAATCTGTTGTGCTAATTCCCTGACCCGTTTTTCTTCTGCACTGATAGCAGGAGGAAATACTTTCGCACAGAAGGAATGTACGGCTTCCTCCCCTTCATAGGACAGCAGGGCCCTCAGCCCCACCAGAGTCCCCTCCTCACGCAGATTGTCCTCATTCAATTCTCCCATGAGATTCATAACTTCATAATTATCAAGTTCCCATGAGACCTCTATTCCCGTATCGGGAATGCGCTCAATCAGGTTCAGGTCTCCCCTGACCTCATCCAGAGTGGTATTCTCTCCAAGCACCAGTTCCTCCAACTTCTTACCGGCTTGATCAAACACTTCCGGAAGCTTGTCTTTGCTATATTGCTGTTCCCCCACAGTCACAGTCAGAGATTCCTTATCCCCGCCAATCCTGACTTCCAGATCAATATCCTGCTTTCCCTCCCCCGGGTCTTCCCGTTCCAGAATACTTTTTCCGGACTTGTTTTTTTCCGGGGCCCGGCTATGGTCGGCCACATATACAAGAAGTGAAAGAACACTCGCTGACAGGAATACCATTCCCATTCTTCCATATACCGAATTCCATTTTACCCTTGCCATGCCATTCCTCCTGCTCTCCTGTCTTTTTCCTAAACCTCAATATCCACTATTTTCTGGCCAATACGGTAAGCCGCAATATATATCCCCATGCAAATGCTCATCAGAACCACCCCCAGCACATTCCCATACAAAACATTCATGAATTCAGGAAAAGCAATCCTCATATACAGGATGATTCCGGCCGGTATGATACACATTACTTTAAATTCCAGTTTTCTGGCTGCCAGAAGGGTCTGTATCTCCTTCTCTACCTCGATCTTCCCACTGATATCCCGTACCGTATCCCTCATAATCGTAATACTATCCCCGCCCGTTCTTTTTGCTGTCACAAATACCGTTGTAAAGCTGGTAACGTCTTCCTGATTTACCCTCTCCGCGAATTCCGTCATCACCTGTTCGGCGGTCCTGTTCATGTCCATCTGGTATATCATGCGGTCAAATTCCTTCTGTATCCTGCATCTCTTGTGGAACAGCGCTTTCATATCCCTTGAAGCCTCCCTGATTGCATTCTCTACAGAATACCCCACATTCATTGCAGATGCCATCGTCTGAATCCCTGTCCTGAACTGTTCCCTAAACTCCAGCTCCTTCTTATGGAACTGCTCCCTCTGCCAGTTCTTAAGATACAGAGCAGTCCCGGGAATCATAAGAATGACTGAAAGCCACGAGTTATAAAACAGATATCCCGCTATTCCCGTTAGCAGGAGCCCCCTCATCAGTGCCAGCAGGTATTCCTTCCCGCTGATATCCTGCTGCCAGAAGCTTTTCAGAATGAACGAGTTCTTCCACCTTCATAAGCCTGCCTTTAATTTTCCCATTTTCCATACCCTCCTCCCTGAATTCATACAATGTGTGGATTCGTATCATGCCATCTTCAAAACCGAGAACCTCGGCAATCTCCAAAACTTTTCTGCTCTTATCCCTCAGCCTGCCTAAATGGATGATAATATCAATAGCGGATGCAACCTGCCTTTGTATGGCCGGCAGGGGCATATCAATCCCCATCATCATCATTGTCTCAAGACGGTGCAGCATATCGGTCGGGTTGTTGGCATGTCCGGTCGACATTGAGCCGCTGTGTCCGTTGAGCATGGATGAAATCATATCCACCGTCTCGTCCCCGCGGACCTCCCCTACGATAATCCGGTCCGGCCTCATGCGCAGTGCCGACCTGATCAGGTCACGGATCGTAACAGATCCCTCCCCCTCCAGATTTGCATTCCTCGCCTCCAGCCTTACCAGATTAGGAACCCCCTTTATCTGCAGTTCGGCATTGTCCTCAATCGTTATAATTCTTTCGTCCTTAGGAAGGTAGTCTGACATAGCATTCAGGAATGTCGTTTTTCCTGACCCGGTTCCTCCACTCACAAAAATGTTATATCTGGCACCCACAAGCATTTTCAAAAATTCCACCACTTCATCCGTGATGCTTCCCCATGAAATCAACTGATCAAATGTTACCTTTTCCTTCGGGAATTTACGTATCGTCATGATAGGGCCATTCAATGCTACCGGCTTAAGAACCACATTTACACGAGACCCGTCTTCCAGCCTGGCATCTGCAATCGGCGATGCCTCATTCACATACCGGTTCGTCCCTGCAACAATCTGCTGGATAACATCTTCCAGTTTATTACCGGATACAAAACGCTTGTCCGATTGGAACAGACGGCCGTTCTTCTCCAGAAATATATTATCTGTTCCATTGATCATAATTTCCGTGATTTCCTCATCCTCTATTAGTTCCTGCAGGATATCGAGCTTTCGAAACGCATTGAATAACTCCCTGCTTAAATGGATTTTCTCCTGAAGGGGAATATATTCTTCCTCCCCGGACTCATTCAGCACAGTATGTATGAGTTCCAACAGTTCTCCGTCTTCCATCTCATGCCCCATGTCCATCTTCTGAAGGACCCTGTCGTACATCTGCTCCAGCCGGTCCATTAAAGATCACCTGCCTTTACCTGCACTTTTTTCTGTACGGTATGCTCCAGTACATCTTCAAATCCGGTTACCCGCAGGTTTTCAGAATACTGCCTGAGCTTTGCCTGCGATACGGGATCATCTGTATATAGCGTATATACCGTCCTGCATGCCCTCAATATCGGGTACAGCCCTCTGATTCCGTCACCAAGGTCCAGAATCACATGTTTATACATACAGTTTGAGAATATCTCTTCAAACAGCCGCAGCCACTCCTCTTCCCCGACTGCCCTTAAATCCTGAATGACAGGTATGGGCGCCACATAGTCCAGCCCGCCTGTCTGCCCTGCCATTGCACTAATCCTCAGTCCCAGATTTCCTTTATCCTGACGGATATAATAAAGCAGGTCCCCCAGATTCTGTCCCGTATTCTGCGGGAAATAATAATCCATTCCGGAATATTCCTCCAGATTCAGATACAGTACAGGCCCTTCTTTTGAAAGTTCCTTTCCCAGTTCCAGTGCAAACCTGGTCTTGCCTATCCTGTGTACAGGCGAATAAATTCCAATCAGCTGCCCGCCCCGTCCTTCCTTGTGCCGCAGCAGCTCCCCGCCGTCCATCGAATCTTCCAGAATTCTGGTCAGTATCATGTCCGCGGACTGATACTTGTATATCCCTTTTTCATCAGGCAGGAGCCCTTTCTCATCCCCTTTCACAAGTACATAGCGTACATTTGCACAAATCGCTTTTCTTTTGCCGGCCGGGTAGTCTTCCCCCAGCAGCAGGATGTGGATTTCCTTTTTCTTCGAAAATGCCTCAAGATGTTCCAGATTCTGAAACAGATGCATCTGAAATCCCAGTTCCTTACGCGCACTGATTGCCTGCATAAGGTTTCTGGCATACTCTTTCTCCACATCACAAATCACAAAATTCTTCGGATGCAACGTATCCCTCCTGTTCTGTTTTCAATGTGTTATCTCTGTTCATCGATTAATTGAATTTACCGCTGCGATTCATGCAGCCTGACTCGATCGTGATGGTCAGATTTCCCTGCTAATCTAACCAAAGATATATTCGTCACGGAGATTCCGTGTTCGAATGTGACAGCAGCTCGAATAACTGCTGTGTGAATCGTATTATAAACACAGTTTTTCTAAAAGTCCAGACCCATTTCTAAATTAGTTTGTTTTTGTGAAAACCTCACAAATTTTGATAGAATAAAATTCCGTAAAGAAGGCAGACGCCCGGAATACCAAGGCTTCCGGTTGTCAAAAAGGACACCGCATTCAAACCGACATTTAATGTGTTATCTCCCGGCAGAAGATACTGATTGATGAAGAAAATCAGTCCCATACCAAGAATCGCCCTGACAATAAAATTAACCACCGCAGATGCCAGTTTATTTTCCATAATCACAAATCCTCCGCCACTTGCATATATGATATCTTATTCCGGATGTTCTCCATTTATTCCGTTAATTTCTTAACAACCAGTTTCAAAGGGGTCTGACCCCTTTGAAGTCAAAAAAAAGACAGGCTCCGCCCCCGGAACCTGCCACTTTAGTTCTTGTTTCGTTTACTTATAATTTGATTGTCACTTCGCGGTTTGTCCTGTGGTACTGATGATAGCGGACCCCTGCTGCATCCATCATTCTTTTCGAGGCCATAACCCCCGCAGTGTCTGCATATTTGTCGCAGTCATATATAACTTCCTTGATCCCAGACTGAATGATCGCCTTTGCACACTCATTGCAGGGGAACAGGGAAACATACAGCTTCGCCCCGGACAGGCTGCCGCCGTTATAGTTTAGGATTGCGTTCAGCTCGCTGTGTGTGGAGTAAACATACTTCGTCTCAAGCGGGTCATCCCCTTCTCTTGCCCAAGGAAACTCATCGTCTGAACAGCCGATCGGAAAACCGTTATATCCCATTGATAATATCTTGTTGTCCTGACTGACGATACAGCATCCTACCTGAGTATTCGGATCTTTGGAACGCATGCCGGAGAGCATTGCCACTCCCATGAAATATTCATCCCAGGACAAATAGTCCTCTCTTTTGTCTGACATGTCCAATCGCTCCTTTCAATTTATTTCGTTCCGAAAATGCGGTCTCCTGCATCTCCAAGACCGGGTACTATATATTTATGTTCGTTCAGGCGTTCATCCAGTGCACCTATATAGATATCAACATCCGGATGTGCCTCCTGCATACGCTTAACCCCTTCCGGAGCAGCAATTATACACATAAAGCGGATTCTTTTTACACCCTTGTCCTTCAGCATCTGGATCGCTGCGGTGCTTGATCCTCCTGTAGCCAGCATAGGATCTACAACGAATACCTGTCTTTCATCACAGTCTGCCGGCAGCTTGCAGTAATACTCCACAGGCTCAAAAGTCTCTGGGTCACGGTAAAGCCCGATATGTCCCACTTTTGCAGCGGGTATCAGAGTCAGCATTCCGTCCACCATTCCCAGTCCGGCCCTTAAAATCGGCACAACGGCCAGTTTCTTCCCGGCAAGTTCTTTTCCGATTGTCTCGCAGATTGGTGTCTTAATCTTTACATCCCCAAGCTTCAGGTCACGTGTTGCCTCATAGCACATCAGGCAGGCAATCTCACCGACAACCTCGCGGAATTCCTTTGTCCCTACCTCTTCTCTGCGGATGTAGCTGATTTTGTGCTGAATCAATGGATGATCCATAATGTGTACTTTTGACATCATTCTCCTCCTTGTGTAAATGTATTTAATTTATTTGTTAACTTTTCTATCAGCTTCGTGATAATCTCATAACATTCCCCGTATGCAGTCAATGGCTGCCCATACGGGTTCGGTATTTCTGTATTGTCCTCTGTGAACTCATTTAGAGTATAGACATTTTTAATATTTTCATACTCTGAAACTACTTTCCACTTCTGGCTGTCTTCCATCGTAAGGATCAGTGTATCTTCCTGTAGGTCATCCGCCGAAAGTGCAATGGAAGAATGTCCCTCCAGAGTCATCTGGCCGCTCTTCATAATTGCCTCCGCCTTTTGATTTGCAGGCTCGGGAAAGAGCACGACAAGGCCACGGGAATCAATCGTATACTCCTGATTTAAATCCTGATGCTTTAACAGCCCGGCCGCCATAGGCCCCCTGCTTGTATCTGTATTGCTTAAAAAAATAATTCTCCTGTATTTCTGCTGCTTTACAATCGGCGCAGCAAAAATCCTGACATGCCCTGCTGCCTTTTCCAGCCGGTTCATGATGGCATTGCCAATCCCCTGAACAGCAAAAGACTCGCTGTAAATCTCTGAGACATCTTCTTCATCAAACTCGCGTAGGACGGCATAAAGATTCCTCGCAATCGTCTTATCATTCTCTCTGGAACCTATGTTTTTCACAAGCCCATGTGTATAAAAAATTTCAGTCTCATTCGTTGCGATGATTCCAATCTTCTTCCCTTCACGGAAAGCCGCGTAGGCCAGCTGGCGGATAGCGAGTACTTCTTCCCTGAGTGTCCCCTCCACAATCGTAAGCTTTGCTTTCGGAGCGTAATGGCGGTATTTCATTCCCGGCGCTTTTGGTGCCTGCTCGCTCTCACTTCCCAGAATGGTCTCATCCACGCTGACCGGGCCGATCACTTTCTCCAGCATATCCACAGTAACGGCACCCGGGCGCAGAATCATAGGAGGTGTGACTGTCATATCCAGAATCGTAGATTCCAGACCGATATCCACGCTTCCCCCATCCAGAATCATCTCAATCTTGCCGTCCAGATCTTCCTGCACGTGCTGCGCAGTTGTAGGGCTCGGCCGTCCCGATGTGTTAGCGCTGGGCGCAGAAACAAAACCACCTGCTGCCAGAATCAGCTCCCGGGCAATCACATCGCTCGGCATCCTGACCGCGACCGTATCCAGTCCGCCAGTGGTGCCATAGGGAACCTGCCCACTCTTTTCAAATATCATCGTAAGCGGCCCCGGCCAAAAATGAAAGGCCAGTTCTTCCGTCTCCGGAGGTATATTGACCGCAATCTCTTCCAGAGCCTGCATATCTGCAATGTGTACAATCAATGGATTATCTGAAGGACGTCCCTTTGCTGCATAAGTCTTCTTTGCCGCCTCCTCATCCAAGGCATTCGCTCCCAGTCCATAGACCGTTTCCGTAGGAAATGCAACAAGACCGCCCTGTTTCAGAATGTTACCTGCTTCTAATATCACTTTTTCGTCTATCTGATTAGGATCTACTTTTTTTATTATTGTTTTCATAGGGTCCATTATACCATCATTCATAGTAAAAAAAAACAGAAATTTATGAACAGGCTTTCTACAGACTTATCCACATTACTGTTCACTTATTTGGGCAGGCAATCCTTTATCCCCTCAGAAATAGCCTCTGCCAGTGCATTCTGGTATTCATCACTTCCAAGTTTTTCCGCTTCCTGTGAATTACTCAGAAATCCGCATTCTACAATGATAACCGGTACCTCCGTTTTCTTCAGCATATAGTATGTATCATTTGCTTTCGCCTGTCTCTTATTGTCCGGATCTGCCGTTAGCAGTGCCTGCTGCATAATCTTCGCAGCGTTTTCCCCTTCCTTAGAGTGGGTATAATAAAACACCTGCGCTCCATGTATACTTTCTTCGGGATAACTGTTCTGGTGGATACTGACAGCCAGTGACGGCTTCGCTTTGTTAATAATTGAGACACGTGCTTTCATGTCCTCTGCCTTTGAATCTGCAAGCCCTTCTGCATCTTCACGGGTCATGACTACCGCAAACCCCTGTTTCTCCAGATTTGATTTTACCTTTTTCGCAATCTCCAGGTTCAAATCTTTTTCTAATGCCTGATTTATCCCCACTTTCCCCGGATCTTTTCCACCATGGCCGGCATCAATAGCGATAACCTGCTTTCCTTCTGCCTTCGCCTGGGCTGCTGTCTGCACACTTTCATCCGCCATGTAATTCTGATACAGATATTCCCCCGCCTTCTGGCTGCCTGCCACTGCACACCCGAGCAGCAGTATAAGTGCCAGTAATCCTAATTTCCGGCGCAAAAAAACATCCCCTTTCCCATATATTATTTCTAAATATATGCGGAAAAGAGATGTTTCTTTCCTAATTTACATATTGAAGAATCAAATCCCAGATATTTGATTTTTCCCAGCCAAGACGCCATTCGGCAACTCCGGCAAGATTATTCTCTTTGATGAGCTTCAGCTTTTCCTCAATGGACTTGCTGTCCTCCAGCCAGATCTTGTAGGTTCCGCCGTCAGTCTCCCATTCAGCGTAATTCTGCTTTGCCTTGTCATCCCATGTGGTCTCTGCACCGGCAGATTTAACCATATCCTCTGCCTCTTCCATTCCCAACGCCGTGCTGCTCACCCTATTCGGATAGTCTGCGGCCTCGGTTCCCGCTTCTTCCTCCAGTTCTGAGGCTGCCTTTGGTGTCTCCAGCCAGAGTCTTGTATAGAACGGGATTGCATTCACGAGTTTTGTATTCGGAACCAGTTTCAGAGCGTTCTCAATGCCATCTTTTACATAATTATAAGACGCCACGGAACCTGCCTCATAAGAGCCGTCTGTGTGCTCATCATATCCCATGATGATCACATAATCCGCTACAATTCCCTGTTCCTTCAAATGGTAATGCTCATTATACGGCATTGGAACATAATCATTCACAGAAAATACGAGGTCATTCTGTCTGCACTTTACAGACAGCTCTCTTACAAACTGTATATAATGCTCTCCACACTCTTCCGAGATCAGTTCGAAATCGAGATTGATCCCGTCAACCTGTGACTGCAGCGCCGCCGCAATAACCTGGTTGATCAGATTCTCCCTTTTTGAAGTATAACTCAATACTTCGTATGTCTCATCATAGGAGTTGATTCCTCCATGAAAATCACGCAGTACAGCCCATACATCCAGATTGGACTGATGTGCATAGTTTACATAATCAGAGTTGGCAATCGATGATATGTTGCCTTCTGTGTCAGAAATACTGAACCATGTCGGTGCGATTGTAGTCAGCCCCTTTGTACCTGCGATTGTCTCAAGTACATAGCCGTTGGCGGTGTCATTCTCCACATTATGCCATGCCATGTTGATCGTACTGCCTGTTGAGATATTCGTGTACTCCGGTTCATCAAACTTTCTGGATGTTACTTCCTTTTCAGAGGTCTTTAGCGAGCTTGTCTTAACATACCCAATAAACCCGTCATCAGTACGGACCTTCATCCAGTCATTCTCGTCTTCCAGTACCCTTACCTTGTCAGACTTCTTTACTTCTGTCAGAATCGGACTCTTAACTCCGCCCTGATACCTGACTTCTGTATCTCTCTTTAACACAGCATAGGAATGTTCACCCCAGTCACACTCAATAACCGCTCTCTCAGGCACTGCTTTATCCTTACTCTCATAGATCTGATAGTCCATGTTCGTATATTCCTGGATAAACGCAAGCGCTATATATGCAGTCTTTCCTTCTGCCTTCAGTATTACATAATCTTCACTTTTCTTTTCTTTAATATCTGTGTACTCTTTGCTGCCCACACTTACAGAAACACTGCCGCTCGGTAATGTATATAACAATACATTTTCATTGGAATCCCAGTAGAAACGCTCATTGATATAATCGCGTACTACAGAATATTCAATATAAGGCACACCGTCAAATACCTTTCCTCCGGCTGTTCCGCCTTCCAGCGCGCCGATTACCTGATTATTCACAACTGTAGCCAGATCGTCATCACTTTGTATTCCATAATATTGTTTCAGATCGGCCTTCTCTTTTGATGAGCCGTATTTCTTCCAGACAATTAATCCACCTATTACTATGATAATCAGTACAATAAGAAGTAATATCCTTATAATCAGATTGCGTCTCCTTCTCCTTGCACGGCTGCTTCTTTTTCTTGGATTCTGTCCGCTGCTTCTTGAGCTGCCTGGTCTAGGGCCATTCGGGCCTGCGCCTGCCGGCCGGGGATTCCCCGTCCTTGCATCGCTGCTGCCTGGGCGTCTTCTCTGTGCATTCTGCTGTCTCGCCCTCTGGGCATTCGCAGCTCTTCTTTCTCTTTCGTCCATGCCGCACCTCCTATTAGACCCTATTATACCTTATGAAACAGGAGTAGTTCAACCTGAATAACATATTTTTTACCCACTGTTCATTTTTTGTATGATTCTCGTTCATGTAAGTGCCGGCTATCCGGCAGCAGGGGGGATTCTCTGCCTAGTTCTCAAAATGATTTTCATTATTTTCATTAATATTTACAAAGATAAGTGATTTTATGTATCCTTCGGGATCGAGGATATAGTCCCGCATATAGCTGCCTTCCTCACGGACCATGTGCGCGGTCACTATCTGCATCGGGCTGGCCTTGCTGCCGTCCATCAACATACATACTCCATTTTTCTCATAATTCTCCAATTCTGTGTATAACTCTTTGTAGCTGTAAGCTGTATCAGCGTTCTCCATGGCTTGCTCCTTTCCCTGCCGATTCGGATAAATATTACAGGCGCTTTTTATGTATGACCTCTCGAAGGCATTGTGACGTACCACCGGATAAAAGCGCAATATGGAAGATAGCATGAATCTGCAGTTAACTCCTCTTAAGAATTTCTGATGATCTTGTCTTTGAAACAGACAACTGAATTTAAATTGATTAACATAAAAGACAGGATTTCCTTCATATCCTGATAGAAGAAAACCAAATACTTTACTCCTCCTTTCATATAAACATTTATTTATCCAGGAATACTATCTTCTGTAACTGCCATTATAGTGAGCGCCTGCAGGCATTTCAATGTGTTTTTTGTTCATAAGCCATCCACATTTGTTGACAACTTTCCTGCCAGAACTATTTTATTTAAATTATTCACATTTTGAGCTGTCCAGATGAAGAAAGTCTGCACATTTCCCTGATTCACAGAAATAACTGCGGCTTCGGATATGCTGCCACCGTTAAGGAGGCACTGTACCCGAAGCCGCAAAAAATTTATTCACTTTCAAAGAACCGCCGATACTGCTTTTATTTCTTAATCAGCTCATAGAATCGGAAAAATCCATTCATAAATGGTACGCGGATGATATGTTCCACTGGTTCTTCTTCTGTCTTGGCAGAATCGAACCGTTTAACCGGGCGTATCTTTTCGCCGCATGGATAAAACTCTTCGCCGCTTTCCAGATCCCGTATTCCGCAATATTCCTCACCCTTTAAGATAATCTCCAAATCCTCCGGATATGGGCGGTATGACTGAACACCAAAGGTTGCGTTATCATATAAGAAGAGATTATACTTCGCCTCAGCCTCCAGATATACAGGATGGTTCTTTGCCATCATCTTATGGATACTTCCGATGATATCCTTCGGCAAATGATACAGATCAGAGAAATTGTCCGGGATATTCAAGACGAACAGATGTCCGTTCCCATAAAAATCATCTAAAACTAACGGGAAATTACAGTCCCCTGAAATCATTGCAATCTCACACCAGGTTGCATTCGTCTTATAATCCAGTGCCTCTATGCTGATATCGTCCTTCGCACTGCAGAAGGATTTGTGATTCGTATAATAAGAATCAATCCAGTATTCTCTCCCCTTGACTCTTCTGCCAGTCAGACGCACGGATGTCAATTCCTTAATTCCCCTGTCATATGTCTTCCTGAGAAATCCCGTCGTCACAACCGCATTTCCGCCTTCTGCGATATACCGCTCCAGCTTCTGCACGATTTCCGAGTCACACGCTGCACTCTCTGTCAGCAGGATAACAGGCTCTTCCTTCTTGAATTCCGGGGTCGGCTCCAGAGCGCCTCCCAGCATTCCTATGTAGTTCATCAGCTGATCCTCGCCGTCCGCATCGAAGGGCTCATATACGCTTGTTCCTGTCGGATTTCCGGTCTTATCCAGGATAGCGTCCACCCGCTCCATGCAAAGGCCCAAAGGCGGCAGTGCTGCCGTCTCAAGCAGTTCGCTGAAGTTAAACAGCATCAGTTCTCTTGCGCCTGCAAATACGGTAAGTGCAGCCTGTTCCAGCCAGACATTCAGGTTATCCCAGGAAGCACCCTGATCGATCCAGCCGCCCCCATTACGCCCAGGCGCCGCATTTTCCAGAAGCCGGATTAAACTGTAACTTAAATATCTCTGCAAATGCTGCTGGTCATATTTCGGATTTCTGCTCTCTGTTCCTGTATAAATATGATCAAAGATAAATCTCTGTTTCCCAGGGTTGTATCCACATTCCTGATAGGATTCATACCAGTTTGGATACTTAATGATAAAGTTACACTTCGGATTGACCTCATGTGCCAGCTTTACAATCTCCTGTGCCATCTCTTCCATCTGATCCAGGCGGAACTGCGCCCAGGTTCTGTCTCCTTTTTCCCTGATACACATCTCACAGCGGCATGCCGTAAAGAAAAAGTCATCCAGAATCACTTCGTCGAACTGGGCTGCGGTATTTTTCACAATTTCCATATACTTCTCACGGTATACTGGATCAGAAAAACAGAACACATCAAAAATACTGTTTTTCTCATGCCCGTCTATTTTAATTGTTGAGGTGATCCCTCCGGAAGCTTCAATTCCATTCTCCAAAAACAGCTTCTTAATTTGAGCCATTTTCTCATTCGGAATATCATACAGCCCTCTGTGTGTTTCCAGGTACACTTTGTGCAGGGAAATGTATTTCTTAAAAAACTTGATTCCCGCTTCTATCTGTTCCAAATCTGCAAAATGAAGAAATTCCGCATGAACATATGCTGCCACCTTAAAATTTTTAAATTCTTTCATTTCATCCTCCTATTTTAAAACCAGGGAAGAATCGGTCATCAGAAACTCCCCCAGTCTTAAATATGCATCGAATTTATTTACTCGTTTGCCTCCAGAATCGTCTGAATCTTATCGTTGATTGTAGAAGTAATTTCGTCAATCGGTGTATCGGTTCCCAGTACTGTACTGCTTGCCTCTGCTCCGAGTTCCTCTCCCTCAATGACATTGACTGCCGGGAATGCTCCCTTATGTGGGAAGTTCAGCGGAACACCTACAGGAATGATGGATTCTGCAAATACCTGTTTGAATTTGTTGTCAGCGATACTGGAAAGTTCCATCTGGGATTTTCTGGACGGGAATGGCCCCATCTGTCCTTCTTCCCAAAGCACATCTGAATTTTCAATCCACCATTTAATGAATGTCTTAACTTCTTCCGGATGCTTTGTCTGCTTGTATCCCATAATACCGTTCATTCCCATCATGCCTCTCTGGATTCCTTCCGGGCTGGTAAGAGGCTCTAAAACTTCACATTTATCATAAAATTCTTCACTCTGGTTCTTAATCTCAACACTAAAGTCCGCGCTCATTACTATAAACGCTGCCTTTTCCTGCATAAAAAGCTTTACCGCCTCATCACGCTTATAGCCTGCACTTCCCGGTGCGCATACATCTTTCAGCTTTCTGAGGAATTCCAGCGCTTCTTTTGTCTGCGGAGTATCAAAGTTCGCCTGTTTGTCTTCATCAATATAGCTTCCGCCGTTATCGAACATCAGGGCTTCTAACTGCCACGGGTTATTTCCTGCAAGAGCAAGCCCGTATACGCCGTCTTTTGTCAGCGCCTTACAGCAGTCGTAAAATTCATCCCATGTAGTCGGTGCAGTAAGACCTGCCGCATCCAGCATTTCTTTATTATAGTAGATTCCCTTCGGGTCAATATTCCAGGGCATTGCAACCTGCTGGCCATCCATCTGGAACTGATCCAGGCTTCCGTCTACAAAGTCATCCAGCTTTCCTTCCTCTTCAAACGCCTTCACCACATCATCCATCGGCAGGATTTCGTCCATCTCCGCGAACTGATGAGGCTGATATGCAGAACCGGTACTGACATCAAGATCTGCACCCGATTCAATAGCAACATTGAATGCATTAAAGCATCCGTCCCAAGGAATCGACTGATATTTTACTTTAATCGTATCCTTATGTTCCTCATTAAACTGATCCACCAGTTTTTCTGCTACATTCTGGTATTCCGCCGGTCCCCACGGCATATCCCAAAATGTAATCTCGGCAACCCCTGATCCCTTTGAATCACTGTCTTTTGAACTGTCACTTCCTCCTGATTTTCCACATCCAGCGAGAGATACTACCATTGCTCCTGCAAGAAGGAGGCTCATAATTTTTTTCGTTCTCTTTTTCATCTTACATTCTCCTTTTTTCTACTTTTCTTCTATCTTAATAGTGCATCCCACTATCAGATTCTAGCCCTTTACCGCCCCGGCCGTCAGCCCGGATACAATATGCTTCTGCATAAATATCAGGAAAAACAGTACCGGAATAATTGTCATTGTGGAGGCCGCCATCAGGGAGCTCCAATCTGTGTCAAACTGCATAATAAATGTCTGCAGGCCCAACGGCAGTGTTCTCAAATCCTGACTCTTCAGGATAACATTTGCCAGCATATATTCATTCCAGCAGTTGATGAATGTAAAAATAATAATAGATGCAATTCCTGAGCTGGAAAGTGGAACCACTATTTTTGCAAAGGACTGAAATACATTACAGCCGTCTATTTTAGCCGCTTCATCAATCTCTGACGGTATTCCGTCAAAGAATCCGCTGATCATCCATGTACAAAACGGAATGTTCGTAGAGACATAGACCAGTATCAGCCCCCACAGTGAATCCCCTAAACCAATGTCACTCAGCAGCACTACAACCGGAATCATCAGAAGGACGCCCGGGAACATCTGAAGGATCAGGAACAGGCTGGAGTAATGCTTAAAAAACTTAATTTTTTTCGCATACCTTGAGATTGCGTATCCCGCGAGGCACGATACAACTGCCACTATAATGGATACGACAATCGCCACCATCAGGCTGTTTAGAACATACTGGAAAAATGGTGTCCTTTCGAGTACGTTTTTAAAATTTTCCACTGTCGGGTGGTGTGGGAAGAGATTATTATTCGTAAAAATCTCTTTGCTGCTCTTAAATGCTGAGCCAACCATATTAATAATAGGAAGGTTGATCAGAAGTCCAATAAGCAGCAGTACTGCATAAAATGCTGTCGCTTTTAATTTTTTATACTTATTCATACTGTTCTCCTCCCTTAATCATCCTGTGTCCGCAGCAGCCTTCGGTATACATAAGACAAAGCGAACATAATGATCATCATAACTACGGCTACTGCTGACGCATATCCCCATTGATTCCTGTAGAAAGCGAGATTATATGTATAAATTGAGATATTCATCGTCGCTCTCGCCGGGCCGCCTCTTGTAAGCAGATATACATTTTCAAAGTTATTGAAGCTCCAGATCATCATCAGAACTGTGGAGACTACACTTATACCTTTGATCATAGGCATGGTAATATAACGGAAACACTGGAATCGGCTTGCACCGTCGATTCTTGCCGACTCATATAAGCCATGATCTATATTCTGCATCGCCGCTAAAAGAACCAGCAGCATAAACGGAAAGCTCTTCCATGCGTTTACCATGATTGCAGATAGCTGTGCCGCATGTTTCGTCGCCAGAAACAAAATCGGCTCTTTGATAACGCCCCATTTCATCAGTGTCGTGTTAATGAATCCAGTCTGGTCATTCATCATCCAGATCCAGGAGTTTGCCGCAACTACGGATGGAATAACCCAGGGGAGCAGAAACAGTGCCCGGAAAAAATTCTTTCCTTTAAACTCTCTGTTAATCAGCAGTGCAATGCAAAGTCCAATCAGGTAAATAATCACGACAGATGCAATTGCAAAGAAAAATGTGAATCCCAGAACTCCCCAGAATTCTTTATCCCGGAAAATAATTTCTATGAAGTTTTTTAATCCCACAATTTTTGTTTTTTTAGGGTATAAGAAATTGCGGTTTGTAAAAGCCAGCATGATACCTCTGACTAATGGGTAGATATTCACACCCAGAAGCATCAACGTGGCGGGAAGTATAAACAGATACCCCGATTTTTCGTCTCTTTTCTTTTTCACATTATCACCTCAGTTTTTATGGCAGCCAATTTCCTGCAGCCTGAAAGTTCTCATAACGTTGTTCTAACTAGTGCCAAATCCTTACTGCACCGCCACTTAGGCATTTCCCGGATATGGCTTTTTCCCTTCTGCATTCCTGAATGATCTTCGGGGCCTCCAGTCCCCTCCTGCCAGTCTCTTTTTCATACTTATATCCATTCCTTTCGCTTCGCTCAGGC
>NZ_QUGN01000034.1:0-43326 GCF_003479085.1 Clostridium sp. AF19-22AC
TTTTTTCATTTAACTATTGACATTTATTAGCTGGACTTCATACATGCCTGTTTAAGACATTACCGTATTCCTTCCTTTCATTCTATGTCTATACTATAATGGTTTTGGGTGAGATATGGTAGTGTCATCCGTCACTGCATATACATGACAAATGTCATAAAATATATGGAAACACCTAAATACTCAACGAGGTATTTCACGAGTTTAGCATTTATGGTATATTGCTCGCACTTAGCGTGGTTTTTTCACGCTTAGTAAGACATACACCTAAATACTTAACGAGGTATTTCACGAGTTTAGTATTTATGGTAAAATAGATGTAGATTATTTTTTTCTGAAACTTTAAATCACCTAAAAGGGAGCCTGCGATGAAATACATGAAAGATTCCGTGCTAATCCTGTTTTACTGCTTTTTTACACTATTTCACACCCGCCCGGACTTTTACTATGTCCTGGCTTTATTAGCAGCCCTGATCATATGCTGCATGGACTGTTTTATGGATTTAAATTTATACATCATCCCCATTTCCCTTGTATTTCTTTTGATAACATGGTTCTGCCCTGCCTTTCTCTATTTTTTCCCGGCCGTGGCCTATGTTCTTTTCCGCCGCAGGTGCTATATACCTCTTATCGCAGGGGCGGTGTTTTATGTATGGACTTTCCTCATTCATACAACGGATTATTTCCTATTCCTTCTCGGTGCATTCGGCATCCTCCTTGCTTTTCTGTTGGAGCGGCAGACTACAGGTTACAATCAGCTGGAAGACTTATACAAACATACTCGTGATGACAGCCGTGAATTAAACCTGCTCCTGACGGAGAAAAACCATACACTGCTGGAAAAACAGGATTATGAGATTTACACGGCAACCTTGAAGGAGCGCAACCGGATTGCCCGGGAAATCCACGACAATGTCGGTCATCTGCTCTCCCGCTCCATTCTGATGGTCGGTGCCATGAAGGCAGTGAATACGTCCCCGGGACTGGCAGAGGCTCTAAATACACTGGATTCTACTTTGAATTCTGCAATGGACAGTATCCGCAGCAGTGTGCATGACCTCCATGATGAGGCCATAAACTTAGAAGAGGCCACGCAAAGTCTCATAAATGATTTTACGTTTTGTCCCGTCAGCTTTGAATTTGATATGGGCAGAGATATTCCAAGAGAGATTAAGTTTAGTTTTATCAGCATAACAAAAGAAGCCCTCTCCAATGTCATGAAGCACAGCAGTGCCACGCAGGTCCATGTAACCATGCGGGAGCATCCGGCCCTCTACCAGCTCTGTATAGAAGATAACGGGACAGCCGGACCCATTTCGGATGAGGGGATCGGCCTGATCAATATGAAAGAACGGATTCATACCCTGAAAGGCAATATACAGATTAGAAATGACAAAGGGTTTAAAATATTTATTACTATACCAAAGGAGATTTCATAATGAATATATTAATAATAGATGATGACTGCCTTGTTGCAGGCGCCTTAAAGACGATTCTGGAAGCAGAAAAGGATTTTCACGTCCCTGCATGCGGGCATGACGGGACAGACGCCGTGTCCCTGTACCGGGAGCACAGGCCGGATGTCCTGCTTATGGATATCCGTATGAAAGAAATGAGCGGGCTGGATGCCTCGGCAGAGATACTGAAAGAATTCCCGGATGCGCGTATTCTACTGCTTACCACCTTTTCTGATGACGAATATATTATCAAGTCATTAAAACTGGGAGCAAAGGGCTACCTTCTGAAACAGGATTATCAGAATATCGTCCCTGCAATCCGCGCTGTTTTCTCAGGCCAGACGGTATTCGGCAATGAAATTGTCTCCAAAATCCCATCCCTGCTCCAGCAGACGCCATCCTTTCACTACGAAGATTTTGACATCCATGACAGGGAACTGGAGATCATTGAGCTGATCGCAGAAGGACTGAGTAACAAAGAAATCGCTTCCCGCCTGTATTTAAGTGAAGGAACAGTCAGAAACTATTTGAGTTCCATACTTGATAAACTGGAACTGCGTGACAGAACCCAGGTTGCCGTATTCTATTACCAGCACAAAGCATAACCCGTCAACACCGCTCAAACGAAAAGGAGAGAATCTATTATGGCTGTACATACATCCGATATCACCCTCGTCCCTAATGACCAGCTCAAGCCTCTGGATACGATAGACGGCTTTCAGGTCCGCCCCGGCTTCTTCCACTCCTTCGGGGCCACTATCATTCCCGGCGGAGTCAGTTTCACTATCCAGTCCCACGGCGCTTCTTCCTGCGAACTGCTCCTCTTCCACCGCATGGCAGAGGAACCTTTTGCGGCCCTCAGGTTTCCTGATAACTACAGGATCGGATTCGTTTATTCTATGATCGTGTTTGGTCTGGATATCGAAGAATTTGAGTACGCCTTCCGTCTGGACGGCCCATATAACGAAAAAAAAGGACTGCGTTTTGACAAGACAAAGATTCTTCTTGACCCTTATGCAAGGGCCGTCACAGGGCAGAGCCGCTGGGGTGTCACGAACTGCTGTGAGCATGGCTACCGTGCCCGCGTCGTGAGAAATAATTTTGACTGGGGGCTGGAAAAACAGCCTCAGATTCCGATGGAGGACCTCGTCATCTATGAAGCCCATGTGCGTGGTTTTACACGGGATTCCTCCTCCGATGTCTGCTGTCCGGGAACCTTTCAGGGACTACGCGATAAGATTCCGTATCTGAAGGATCTGGGGATCAATGCGGTCGAACTGATGCCCGTCTTCGAATTCGATGAAATGAGAGATGCCCGTCTGATCGACAACAACCAGCTTCTGGACTACTGGGGGTATAACTCCGTCTGTTTCTTTGCCCCCAATACCAGTTATGCCTCTTCTATTGAGTACAATCAGGAAGGCCGTGAGTTAAAGCAGCTGATCAAGGCCCTCCATGACAACGGCATTGACGTCATACTGGACGTTGTATTCAATCACACTGCCGAGGGAAATGAATACGGCCCCAGTTTTTGCTTCAAAGGATTTGACAATAATATTTACTATATGCTCACCCCCGACGGATATTATTACAATTTCAGTGGCTGCGGCAACACACTGAACTGCAACCACCCGGTTGTCCAGCAGCTCATTCTGGACTGCCTGCGCTACTGGGTTACCGATTACCGCGTGGACGGGTTTCGTTTTGACCTCGCCTCCATACTCGGAAGAAACGAGGACGGTTCCCCGATGAACCAGCCGCCGCTTTTAAGAAGTCTGGCGTTTGACCCGATCCTCGGCACGGTAAAACTGATTGCGGAAGCATGGGATGCGGGGGGCCTCTATCAGGTCGGTTCTTTCCCCTCCTGGCGCCGCTGGGCAGAATGGAACGGAAAATACCGGGACGACATGAGAAGGTTCTTAAAAGGTGACGCCGGCCTTGCCGAAACCGCAGCCCAGCGTATCTTAGGTTCCCCTGACCTGTATGATCCGGCATCAAGGGGGTTAAGCGCCTCCGTCAATTTCCTGACATGTCACGACGGTTTTACTCTCAATGATTTGTATTCTTATAATGAAAAACATAATGAAGCCAATGGCTGGAACAACACGGACGGCTCCAATGACAACAACAGCTGGAACTGTGGTGTAGAAGGAGAAACTGACAACCCCGAGGTCCTGAAACTAAGAAAGCGTATGATGATGAACGCCTGTGCCGTCCTCATGACAAGCCGTGGAACCCCCATGTTCCTCTCTGGCGATGAATTCGGGGATACACGCTTCGGCAATAACAATCCTTACTGCCAGGACAACGAAATCTCCTGGCTGGACTGGACCCTGTTAGAAACAAACCGGGACCTCTTTGATTTCTTCCGGTACATGATTGCCTTCCGTCAAAAACACACCGTGATCCGCAAAGACCTTAAGCCGGCCCCGGGCGGGTTCCCATGCACCAGCATTCACGGCCTGACCCCGTGGCTCCCCGACTACACACCAGAGTCACGGACCATCTGCATCATGTATGCCGGATATGATCCGGAAAAACAAACAGAAGACATCGTTTACCTTGCCGTCAATCCTTACTGGAGGACACTCGAACTCACACTCCCCAGCCTCCCGGCCGGAAAATCCTGGCACATCGCAGTAAACACCGGCGACCCTGCCCACTTAACCTTTCCGGACAAAAACATGCCCGAAATAAAAAACACCGTACTGCTCGGCGGCCGCTCCGTCATCATCTTTACGGTACAGTAAAAAGAATCCTTTTAACGGGCGAATAGAAGTTCTTATTGAAAAAGAGATGCTCAGAAGGGATGAAAATTGATTCTCCAAAATCAATTTTCAAGCCGGCCTAAGGCGGAAAAATATCTAGTTTTCCGCTGCATGCCTGCTGTGTCCTTCTGAGCATCTCTTTTTCTATTAGAACTTCTTCGTTGAGTGGACTGGATTCACTTCCTACTCATCGAATGCTTCTTTCATTTTATCCATAAACCCTTTTTTCTTCCCTTTTCCGGATTTCCCGCTGCTCTCGCCTGTGTCAAGATTCAGTGAATTTCCTGACAGCCTGTCGAATTCACGCAGCGCCTCTTTTGCTTCCGGGCTTAACTTCTCCGGTGTCTGGATGACCAGTGTTACATAATGGTCTCCACGTACCTGGGCGTTTCTCAGGGAAGGCACACCTTTTCCTTTCAGGCGCACTTTTGTATCTGTTTTTGTTCCTGCCTTTACGGTATAGATCACATCTCCGTCCACAGTCGGGATCTTTACATCCCCGCCCAGTGCCGCCTGTGCAAAGCTGATCGGCACGGTTGAGAAGATATGCATATCCTGTCTCTGGAAGATCGGGTGTCTCGATACGTTTACTTCCACGAGCAGGTCGCCCCTCGGGCCGCCGTTTGTTCCCGGCTCGCCTTTTTCACGGATTCTGACACTCTGTCCGTTGTCGATGCCTGCCGGAATGGAAACCTGGATTCTTTTCTTGCTGGATGTATATCCGGTACCTGAACAGGAAGAACATTTCTCTTTAATCACTTTTCCTGAACCACCGCAGTTCGGACAAGTCTGAACATTCTGTACAGTTCCGAAGAAGGACTGTGATGTATAAACTACCTGTCCCTTACCTCCGCACTTCGGACAGGTCTCCGGGGATGTGCCCGGCTTTGCGCCTGTTCCGTTACATGCTGTACATGGGTCTTTTAAAATGACCTCTAATTCTTTTTCACATCCGAAAACTGCTTCCTCAAATGTGATTCTTATACTTTTGCGTATATTCGCACCCTTCATCGGGCCATTATTTCCACGGCCGCCTCTTCTTCCGCCTCCGCCGAATAAATCCCCGAAGATATCTCCAAATATATCGCTGAAATCAGCACCGCTGAAGTCAAAACCACCGAAGCCTCCAGCTCCGCCGGCCCCGCCTTCAAATGCTGCGTGTCCAAACTGGTCATACTGGCGGCGTTTTTCAGGGTCGCTGAGCACTGCATACGCTTCAGATGCCTCTTTGAACTTCTTCTCGGCTTCGGCATCTCCCGGATTCATGTCCGGATGGTACTTTTTTGCTAAAACACGGTATGCTTTTTTGATGGCTGCATCATCAGCATCCCTGCCTATGCCAAGCACCTCGTAATAATCTCTTTTTGACTCTGCCATAACACTCTACCCTTTCATCTGTGTGATTATGATTTTGTACAAAGAAATTCTACGAAGCCGCTTCTTGCAGCTTCGTAGAACCCTTTTTCAAGAATAAACCTGTCTGTTACAGGCCTATTCCAGCGGACATTTAGACTTCTTTGTAATCTCCGTCTACTACGTCATCTCCTGTGAAACCTTCCGGTGCCGGACCTGCTTCCGGTGCCGGTCCCGGCTGTGGGCCTGCTCCTGCCGCACCAGCCTGCTCATACATCTTTGTGAACAGCTTCTGGGCGCTTTCCATCAGTTTCTCTTTCGCTGCCTTAATCTCTGCAACCTGAGCCTCTGTAGCATCTTCCGGACTGGATTTTGCAAGGATATCTTTCAATGCCTGGCAGTCTGCCTCCACTGCAGCTTTATCTGTTGCATCCAGCTTGTCACCAACCTCTTTGATTGCCTTCTCTGTCTGGAATACCATAGCATCTGCTTCGTTTCTTGTATCAATTGCTTCTTTACGCTTCTTATCCTGAGCTTCGAATTCAGCCGCTTCTTTTACAGCCTTGTCGATATCGCTGTCAGACATGTTGGAACCTGCTGTAATCGTGATGTGCTGCTCTTTGCCTGTTCCAAGGTCTTTTGCAGAAACATTAACAATACCGTTTGCATCAATATCGAATGTAACTTCGATCTGCGGGATTCCGCGTGGAGCCGGAGGAATTCCATCCAGTCTGAACTGGCCGAGTGATTTGTTGTCCCTTGCAAACTGTCTCTCACCCTGTACAACATTGATGTCTACAGCTGTCTGGTTGTCTGCTGCTGTAGAGAAGATCTGGCTCTTCTTTGTCGGGATGGTTGTATTTCTCTCAATCAGTCTTGTCGCAACTCCGCCCATTGTCTCAATAGACAGTGACAGTGGGGTAACGTCCAGAAGAAGGATATCGCCTGCGCCGGCATCTCCTGCTAACTTACCGCCCTGAACGGAAGCACCGAGTGCAACACATTCGTCCGGGTTAAGGGATTTACTTGGTTCTTTTCCTGTCAGGCGTTTTACTTCTTCCTGAACTGCCGGAATACGTGTGGATCCACCTACCAACAATACCTGGCCGAGTTCTGATGCTGCGATTCCTGCATCAGAAAGCGCACGTCTTACAGGTTCTGCTGTCTTCTCAACAAGATCATGAGTTAACTCATCAAATTTTGCTCTTGTCAGGTTC
The DNA here is from genome assembly GCF_003479085.1 of Clostridium sp. AF19-22AC. Taxonomy (NCBI): domain Bacteria; kingdom Bacillati; phylum Bacillota; class Clostridia; order Eubacteriales; family Clostridiaceae; genus Clostridium; species Clostridium sp. AF19-22AC. Next base: position 6,796 of record NZ_QUGN01000034.1, read on the forward strand.
ATATCGAAATGCTTCGGTCCCTCAGCTGTTGCTGTAATGAACGGAAGGTTGATGTTTGTTGTTGTTGCAGATGAAAGCTCTTTCTTTGCTTTCTCAGCTGCTTCTTTCAGTCTCTGGAGAGCCATCTTGTCACCTGACAGGTCAACACCCTCTTTTGCCTTGAAATCTGCAAGCATGTAGTCTGTAATCTTCTGGTCAAAGTCATCTCCACCGAGTCTGTTGTTTCCGGCTGTGGATAATACTTCGATGACTCCGTCACCGATCTCGATAATAGATACGTCGAATGTACCGCCTCCGAGGTCATATACCATGATCTTCTGCTCTTTTTCGTTGTCCAGACCATATGCCAGAGCTGCTGCTGTAGGCTCGTTGATGATTCGTTTTACATCCAGACCTGCAATCTTACCTGCATCTTTTGTAGCCTGACGCTGTGCATCGTTGAAATATGCAGGAACAGTGATTACTGCCTCTGTTACTTTCTCTCCCAGATATCCTTCTGCATCTGCTTTTAATTTCTGAAGGATCATAGCGGAAATCTCCTGCGGAGAATACTTCTTGTCATCAATCGTTACTTTATAATCTGTACCCATCTCTCTTTTAATAGAAGAGATTGTCTTGTCTGCATTTGTAACTGCCTGACGTTTTGCAGGCTCACCTACCAGACGTTCTCCCGTCTTTGTAAATGCCACTACTGACGGTGTTGTCCTTGCTCCTTCTGTATTAGCGATAACGGTTGGCTGTCCACCTTCCATAACAGCTACACAGCTGTTTGTTGTACCTAAGTCAATACCAATTATTTTGCCCATAATCAAATCCTCCTGAATTATTCTTTAAATTAATTTGCAACTTTTACCATACTATGTCTCACTACACTTTCACGGTATGTGTAGCCCTTCTGGAATTCTTCGGCCACCGTGTTCTCTCCGAATTCTTCATCCTCAACATGCATCACAGCGTTGTGGTAATCCGGGTTGAACTCATTTCCGACCGCCTCGATCGGCTTTACACCAATCTCTTCCAGTGTAGTCATCAGCTGTTTATAAATCTTCTCCATTCCTTCCGCAAAAGGATTGGCCTTGTCTTCCTCTGGCACAGCTGCCAGGCCGCGTTCAAAATTATCAACGACCGGAAGAATCTTTTCTATGATATCTTTCGCACCTATCTCATACATCTGGGATTTCTCCTTTTCTGTACGTTTGCGGAAGTTATCAAACTCAGCCATCTGACGAGTGAGCCGGTCAGTCAGCTCTTCAATCTTCTCGTCTTTTTTATCTTTCTTATTCTTTCTGCCAAACAGTTTCTTTTCTTTGCCGGATTTTTCTTTATCATCATCCGCTGCTTCTTCCTCAGCCGCAGGTTCTTCTGCGTCCTCTGATGCATCTGCTTCGTCATCCTCTGAAGCGTCTTCCATTTCTTCGGCCTCTTCTGTCTGTTCTTCGGCCTCAGACTGTTCGTCCGTCCGGGCTGCCTGTTCCTCAGCCTCTTTCGCGGCCTTTGCTTTCGCCTCTTCCACCGCTTCTTTTATCATATCTTCTTTGCTCATATTTTCTTCCACCAGCTATTCACCTTCCTATTCTTTTGGATCTTTGTAATAAATTGCATCCAACTCGTTCTGCAGAGTCTTCAGCGTCTTCATGACATGTTCATAATCCATACGTTTTGGACCGATGATACCGATCGTACCCTTCATGCCCTCGCCCAATTCGTAGGTCGCTGTCACAACACTGCAGTCCTTCATGGTCTTCACCGGTGCTTCATCTCCGATGTATACCTGAATTCCATGACTGTCTTCACTGGCAAGGGTCTCTGTAACAAGTTCCGCCAGCTGCTGCTTTTCTTCAAATGCACTGATAATCTCCTGTGCACTCTCTTTATCACTCAGTTCCGGATACTTAAAAATGTTGGTAGCCCCGCTCGTGTAGATCTCCATATCTTCGTCCACATGTATGACTTCCGCTACCGCATCCAGAACATCGCTGATGACCTGGCTGTGAATACCTGCCTGCTCTTTCAGCTTTGCGATCAGCCCCAGGTTGATCTCTTCTATAGACATTCCATTCAATGTCGTGTTCAGCAGCATATTCAGCTTAAACAAATGTTCATTACTTAAGGTTTCACCGACTTCGATGATCTTATTCTTGATGACATTCCCGTTCATCACGATCACAGCTACAATCTGTTCCTCATCCACCTGTGAAAGCTGGATGAACTTCAGCTTATTCCGGCTGTTAACCGGTGCGGATACCATCGTTGCATAGTTCGTATTCGCCGCCAGAACCTTCGCCGCCTGCTTCAGAACTTTATCTACCTTATCCGTCTTCTCCAGCATCACATTGCGAAGTTCCAGAATCTCCTGCTCCTTCTCTTCCATCAGCATATCCACATAAAAGCGGTATCCTTTATCGGAAGGAATACGTCCTGCGGACGTGTGGGGCTGGAAAATATATCCCAGATCCTCCAGGTCTGCCATCTCGTTACGAATCGTAGCTGAACTTAAATTCAAGTCCGTGTATTTGGAAAGAGTTCTTGAACCAACCGGCTCTCCTGTCTCCAGATAGTTCTGAATGATCGCTTTTAAAATAACCATCTTTCTCTCACTCAGTTCTGTGATTCCTGCCATAGGCCCTCCTTTCCGCCGCAGAGTACTGTTTTCTCTGCTTATTAGCACTCTTTAGTTTTGAGTGCTAACACCTTACGTATATTAAGATAGCACCCTGATTTCTTTTTGTCAACACTCTTTATATATTTTTCATACTTTTTATATTTTATATAAAATGATAGGCATTTCTGTAGAGTTTCGCTTGCGAAACTCGCGCCTGCGGCGCTCGCTCTGCGACATCCACCTTATACGCCGCAGGGCGCATCCCCCGGAGGGCTTTTTATTTCATAGGACGTACGTCCTATGAAATAAAAAGAGCATCCGGCCGGCACTTCTGCCGGCAGAACACTCTCTAATCTGTGACTGGATCAAGAAATTCCACAAAGACAGTGTTGCTAACGTCAATCCCCCGTTCTGTCAGCCTTACTGCATCGGCTGTAACTTCCAGTAATCCCTCGCTTTTCAGTTTTTCCAGTTCTTTTCCATATATGTCGAATATACTTTTTCCGAACGTTTCCAGAAACCCCTGTACGGAAATACCTTCCGTCTTACGCAGGCCGAGAAACATATGTTCTTCAATCTCATCTGAAAGAGATAACTCCTCTATATCTTCTCTTATCTCTTCTTTTTTCTGTACCTTATATATATATGTTTCCAGATCCGCTGTATTGTGATACCTCTGATGCCCGATCAGGGAGGAAGCCCCCAGACCGATTCCGAGATACTGCTTTCTTTCCCAGTACCCCAGATTATGGCGGCATACAAAACCTTCTTTTGCATAATTAGAGATTTCATATCTCTTGTATCCATATCCGGCTAACAGATCTGCTGTCATTTCATATATCTTTCTTTCTGTATCCTCATCCGGGAGGCCCGGCATATCCGCGGATGCACAATCCCGGGCCGTCCCGGAACCGTCTTTACGGCATTCGCCGTAATAATCATAGAAAGGGGTGCCCTCTTCTATGATCAGGCTGTAAGCGGATATATGCTCCGGCCCCAGCCCGGCGATGCTGGTCAGTGTATGGCTCCAGCTTCCCACTGTCTGTCCCGGAACCGACGAGATCAGGTCGATATTAATATTCTCGAATCCCTGAGCCCTTGCGGTCCTGTATGTCTCCAGAAATTCCTCATATGTGTGGATTCTTCCCAGCAGTTTCAACTCCGCATCATTTACGGACTGGAGTCCGATACTGAGACGGTTAATCCCCACAGACTTCCAGGCCGCAAGCTTTTCTTCCGTTACAGTTCCCGGATTCGCCTCGATTGTAATCTCTGCGTCCTGCTCAATCTGAAACGTCTGCTGCAGGGCATGAAAGAGGTCCGCGATCTGGTTTTCCTCCAGTAAGGAAGGGGTCCCCCCGCCGATGAAGATCGTCGTTACCCGGTAATCATCATGATATTTTTTTCGATATCCGCCGATTTCCTTTACCAGTGCATCCATGTACCTTATGCGCTGCGCTTCATCCGACGGTGCGGAAAGGAAATCGCAGTATGCACATTTCTGTACGCAGAACGGAATATGAAGATAAAGCTCCAGTTCTTTTTTCATCATTATTTATCGTCCAGCTTCAGTACGCTCATGAAGGCTTTCTGCGGAATCTCCACGTTGCCCACCTGACGCATACGTTTCTTTCCTTCCTTCTGCTTTTCCAGAAGCTTTTTCTTACGCGAAATATCACCGCCGTAGCACTTCGCGAGTACATCCTTACGCATCGCTTTCACCGTTTCGCGTGCAATGATCTTACTGCCGACAGCTGCCTGAATCGGAATCTCAAACAGCTGGCGCGGGATCTCCTCTTTCAGTTTCTCACACATCTTCCTTCCCCGCTCATATGCGGTACCGCTGTGTACGATGAAGGAAAGTGCATCCACTTCTTCTTTATTAATAAGGATATCCAGCTTCACAAGTTCTGACTGTACATATCCAAGCATCTCATAATCAAAGGATGCATATCCCCGTGACCTTGATTTCAGTGCATCGAAGAAATCGTAAATGATCTCGTTGAGCGGCAGATGGTAATTCAGTACGGCACGGTTCTCCTCGATATATTCCATACCCTGATACTCCCCGCGGCGCTCCTGGCACAGGTCCATGATAGCCCCGATAAATTCGGATGTCACCATGATCTCCGCCTTCACGATCGGCTCCTCCATAAACTCGATCTCTGCCGGGTCCGGAAGATTCGTCGGGTTTGTCAGTTCAATGATATCCCCGTTTGTCTTGTGCACCTTATAGATAACACTCGGCGCCGTCGTGACAAGGTCCAGATTGTACTCCCGCTCCAAACGCTCCTGAATGATCTCGAGGTGGAGCAGTCCTAAGAATCCGCAGCGGAAACCGAATCCGAGTGCTACAGATGTCTCTGCTTCGAACTGAAGCGCTGCATCATTGAGCTGGAGTTTTTCCAGAGCATCACGCAGGTCCGGATATTTTGCCCCATCAGCAGGGTACATGCCGCAGTATACCATCGGATTTACCTTCTTATATCCGGGCAGAGGTTCCGCACACGGGCGCTGTGCGTTTGTCACTGTATCACCCACACGGGTATCTTTTACGTTTTTCAGACTGGCCGTAATATAGCCAACCATTCCGGCACTCAGCTCCTCGCATGGGATAAACTGGCCGGCGCCGAAATATCCGACTTCCACGACATCCGCCGTAGCTCCTGTCGCCATCATGAGAAGCGGTGTGCCCTTCTTAACGCTCCCCTCTTTGATTCTGCAGAAGACAATGACACCTTTATAGGAATCATACAGCGAATCAAAAATCAGCGCCTGCAGAGGTGCAGAAGGGTCCCCTCCCGGGGCGGGAATCTTTTCTACAATCTGTTCCAGTACGTCATCCACATTCAATCCCGTTTTTGCAGAAATTAAGGGGGCATCATCGGCCTCAATGCCGATCACATCCTCGATCTCTTCCTTTACCCTGTCCGCATCCGCGCTCGGCAGGTCGATTTTATTGATAACCGGCATCACGTCCAGATCATGGTCGAGCGCAAGATATACATTCGCTAATGTCTGCGCCTCCACTCCCTGTGCCGCGTCCACAACAAGGATCGCACCGTCACATGCGGCAAGGCTTCGGGACACCTCATAGTTAAAATCCACATGCCCGGGGGTGTCAATCAGGTTGAAGATATACTCCTCCCCGTCCTTTGCCTTATACACGGTCCTTACGGCCTGTGCCTTGATTGTAATTCCGCGTTCTCTCTCCAGATCCATATTATCCAGCACCTGTGACTGCATCTCCCTGCTCGTCAAAAGCCCGGTCTTCTCGATGATCCTGTCTGCGAGAGTTGATTTTCCGTGGTCTATATGGGCAATAATACAAAAATTCCGTATTTTACTTTGATCTATTCCTGACACTTTTACATTTCCTCCAATCCTATTACTTAGATACGGATGAATACTTCACAATGAATAATTCAACCGCCATGACATCCGTCAGTCTTCCTGTCTTCACCCGTTCCTCGATGTCCGCACTGTCCTCCATGATCGCCCTTAGTTCACTGGAGCCAAAGTGCTTCGCCTGATCCATGTACTTTCCGGCGGCAAACGGGTGCAGTCCTGCTTTGGAAGCGATTTCTTTCCTTCCGTACCCCTTTTTCAGAAGGTCCCTGACCTGATGGAGAATCCGGTACTGCCTTGTCATCAGATAAAGAATCCGCATCGGCGGCTCCTTCAGGGCCAGAAGTTCATAGTACAGCTCCAACGCATGTTCCTGCTTCTTCTCCGCAACTGCATTGACCATGTCAAAGATGTGGTTGGATATCTGTGTGACACATACTGCATCCACATCCTCCGCCGCAATACTGTCTTTCTCCAGTGTATAACAGAACAGTTTCTCCAGTTCCTTCTGTATGTTCTCCATATCCGTGCCGATCTTATTCAGAAGGTACGTGACTGTAGATTCGGATATCTGCTTGTTTTCCTTGCGTACCTGGCCGAGTATCCACTTTTTCAGCGTCACCTCATCCTGAAACGGCAGTTCCACAATATGCCCTTTCGCCTTCACAGCCTTAAAAAGCTTACTCCGCTTGTCCACTTCATTTTCGATAAAAATGAAATACGTTGTATCCGGCATTTCCTTGATATAATCCGCCAGGTCCGCCCCCGCATTCTTAAAGAAACCAGTGTTCTCGAATACAATCAAACGGCGCTCGGCAAAAAAGGGCAGAGTCTCCGCCAGATCAATGACCTCCCGGACATCTACGCCCTTCCCTTCATAATAAGCGTAATTCATCGTATCCCCGTCCGGAAGCATCGCCTTCGTAAACCGGTCTTTGTACTGCTTCTTCAGATAATTCTCTTCCCCGTAGAGAAGATATACCTGCTTAAATTGTCCCGTTTTTAAATCTTCATTCAAACTCTTCATAACGTATCTATTATATAGGAAAGTTCTCTATTTTGCAAAATATTTCACTACAGATAATGAAATTCATCTTGTCCTGCATAAAAAAGAATGATTTAGCAGTCTATACCTTTATATCCGTATCAACTCCCCCTCCCACGAAATCATTTTTTCATCCCTCATCCACACCATCTCATCCCGGATGGTGTCCGCAAAGGGGCGTACCCTGTACCCCAGCTCCTTTGCCGCTTTTTCATAGGAGAAGTTATTGTTTCTGGCGAGATTATACACGGCGAATGAAGTCATGCGCCCCAGTTTCCCGGTGATTTTTCCCATCAGGTCGCACAATTTTCCCATCATCCTGCCGATACCGATTGGCAGAATCAATTTCACATTTTTACACCCGCTGATGTCGGAAAGCAGGTCAAACATCTCCCGCATCGTCACGAGCTGGTTCCCCATGATATATCCTTCTCCCATGCGGCCATTTTCTGCGCAGGAAATACAGCCTCTTGCAAGGTCACGCACATCTACGGCATTAAAATATCCTTCAATACCCGCAGGCATTTTTCCATCCACATAGTCTTTAATAAAGGAACTCACCGGACCGTTTGCAAAATCATTCGGCCCGCAGATTCCGGTTGGAAATACAATGGACGCGTCCAACTGATATTGTCTGACAGCATCCAGAACAATCTGCGTCGCTTCTGCCTTTGTCTGTCCGTAAAATCCGATGATTCCTTCTGGTGAGAAATGGTCTGTCTCCCGGATGGTCTGGTTCCCCGGCAGTTCCGGGATTGCACTTGTCGAACTGATATAGACCAGCTTTTTTACCTGGTGTTTTCTGCACATCTCTATGACGTTCCTTGTCCCATTTACATTCACATCATATACTTTCTTACTGTATTCATCCACTACCGTCACGATACTGGCACAATGGATGACAATGACTTCCCTGTTTTCAGTCGTAAAAAATCTTTCCAATGATACATTATCCGTGATATCACCAAACATGACCTCCGCCTGATTCGGCACGTGTTTCACCGCAGGGTCGCCTTCCAGTACCAGTGCTCTTACCTCTTCACCTGCTTCGATCAGCTGTTTAGTAATATTGCTTCCTAATAATCCTGCTGCCCCGGTTACTAAATACATTCTGTTTTTCATTTCATTGTTCTCCTTTTATTTTGATTTTTTACTATTCTTAAGGAAACAGCATGACGGAAAAAGTCTTTCCCGCCTGCCGTTCTTTCAACGATGCCATCATAATAAGAGAATGTAAACTGAACGTAAACCGGAAGAAATATTTTCTGTTTACATTCAGTTTACCTTGCGCCATTAAAGTAGAACCCACAATACAACAAAACAGGAGGATTATCATGAAAAACATATGTGTTATCACTGGGGGAGGAAGCGGGATGGGTCTGGAAACCGCCCGGATTATGGCCTCTACCCACTATATTATTATCTGTGGAAGGACCGTGCAGAAATTAGAATCTGCTGTAAAAGTATTAAGAGAAGAAGGCATTGCCTGTGAAGCATTTCCCTGCGACGTGGCTGACCGTAACTCCGTGGAACGTCTGGCACAGCATGCAAAAGAAGCCGGACGGGTTCAGGCATTGATTCACGCTGCAGGCATGAGCCCGCATATGGGTGATGCGGAGGCGATCCTTAGCACCAATGCTGTCGGAACTATCCATATGAATACTGCATTTTATAAAATAATGGGGGAAGGCTCCTGTATTCTTGATGTCTCTTCTATGTCAGCATACTTAACGCCTTCTTTTATCATGCCCCGTAAGCTATACAAATACAGCATGGAGGACCCGTCAGTCTTCCTTCACAAAATGATGAGGCGTATCCGTATCTTTCCTGCGGCTGCAAGGGCTGGCGTTGCCTATGGTATCTCGAAACATTTTGTTATCTGGTATTCAAAACAATGTGCCTTAAAATATGGGGAAAAAGGAATCCGTGTCGTATGTGTTTCTCCCGGTAACTTTGAAACCCCGATGGGAAAACTGGAGCAGGTAGAGGCCGACAAGTTCACAAATCATGCCGCAATCAAGCGCTTTGGAAAACCGGAAGAGATTGCCTTTCTTTTCTCTTCCATCGTGGATGAAAGAAACAGTTACCTGACAGGACTGGACATTATCTGCGACGGCGGACTTGTTGCATCCGGTGTTAATGCATTTACGAGGTGATGACTCTGCGTATTCTTTCCATATAAAATAGCAGTTGCACCCTGTCTTCCGATTCGTTATAATACACGTTAAGACAATGCCAAACACAGGAGGTAAAGAATTTGAAAAGAAATAAAAGGCTGGATGATGCCAGTAAACTGCCTAATTATTTTGCAATTATCGCTATCGCCCCCGCCTTTCTGTCTGTTATGGCATACGAGCTGGTCGAATATTTTGTGAACTACAACAACCCTGACTATCGTCCCGTGGTTGGGCTTGGCATGATTATCCCTATGGCCCTCCTTATGGAACTGTATACTTTTTTCCTTTCACGCCATCTGAACCGCAAGGTTAATACTCTTGCAAATGCGATCAATCAGGTTGCAGGGGGAAATTATGATGTTACACTTGATGTAAAAAAAGCGGCGCCTATGCCGGATGTGGCTGAGAACTTCAACAAAATGACGGCCGAATTGAAAAGTGTCCATACACTGCGCAATGATTTTATCAATGATTTTTCGCATGAATTCAAGACCCCGATTACCTCGATCAATGGATTCGCCAATCTGCTTCTGGAGACAGAGGTTACAGAAGAGGAGCGCAGACAGTATCTGACCATCATCGCTGAAGAATCTTCACGTCTTTCAAAACTTGCCGAGGAAACGCTGATGATGTCCCGGCTGGACAGCCAGCAGAATATCATCGATCAGGAATGGTATGCCCTTGATGAGCAGATCCGGCAGAACTTAATCCTGCTTTCCAAAGACTGGGGCGCAAAATTAATAGAGATAGATACCGATTTAAACCCTGTCTCTTATCTGGGAAATCCCGCCCTCATGTCACATATCTGGCTGAACCTGATCAGCAATGCCATCAAATTCACACCCGGACACGGCAGGATTGCAGTCAACTTGAAGGAATCCGGCGGAAAGATATATGTCTCTGTCGCAGATAATGGGAAAGGCATGACAAAAGAGGAGACATCCCGTATTTTTAATAAATATTATCAGGCCGATGCTTCGCACGCCACAAAGGGGCTGGGTCTGGGACTCTCCATCGCGCACCGGATTGTGGAATTGTGCGGCGGGGAGATTCAGGTTGCCAGTACGCCGGGGGAAGGGAGTACATTTACTGTAATCCTCCCCACTAATGTGTCACGATAAACATGGATTTAACGGAAAGGAGCTTACTATGGCTACTGTTTTAACTGTTGAAGATGATAAAAATACACGGCTTCTCACTGCTGCCCGGCTTAAGCCCTATTATACCGTCCTCGCTGCCTGCGACGGGGAGGAGGCTCTGGACCTTTTTTATAAACAGCATGTGGATCTTATTGTGGCAGATATAATGATGCCTAACATGGACGGCTATGAGCTTGTACGGACACTGCGCAGTTATCACCAGGATGTCCCGGTAATCATGCTCACGGCCAAAGATGCCTTCGAAGACAAACGGCTGGGCTTTTCCACCGGCACGGACGATTATATGACAAAGCCTGTGAACCATGAAGAACTGCTCTGGCGTATCGAGGCGCTTCTTCGGCGTGCAAAGATTCATGCGGACAAGAGAATCCTAATCGGGGCCGTGACTGTGGATTCCTCGAATTACACAGTGTCGCGCTCTGACACTGCCGATTCCATAGAACTGCCAAAAAAGGAGTTTGACCTCCTGTTCAAACTCCTTTCTTATCCTGATGTGATATTTACGAAAAACCAGCTGCTGGAGGATATCTGGGGCTACGAGACTGACAGTGATGAAAATACAATCAAGACACATATCAGCCGCCTCCGGAATAAATTCGACAACTGGAAGGAATTTCAGATTGTTACGGTGCGGGGACTCGGATACAAGGTCACTTTGTCTGTTTCAGATAAGTCGTAATTTCCAGTCTGTCCCCATCTGTTACCAGTGTCACGGCACCCTGTTCCTGTGTCCCGTATATCCGGCCGCCTATCCCCTGAAGTTTCTTTATCGTTTCTTCATGGGGATGCCCGTAACGGTTATGCAGCCCGGACGATATCCATGCAATTTTGGGGGCTGTGAGGCTTAGAAATTCTTCTGAAGTAGAATTCTTTGAACCGTGGTGTGCCACCTTCAGTACAGTATACTGTTCCAGCGTGCCGCTTTGTTCGAGTAGTTTTTCCCCTTCGCCTTCCACATCTCCAGTAAACAGCATATGGAACGCACCATAGGAAACCTCCAGTATCATGGACGCGGCATTTCCCGGTTCCCCCTGATAATCCTTCAGCGGTCCCTTACAGACCAGCTTAAGCCCCGATTCCCCAAGTGTTTCTCCACTTTCCATGACAACGACACGGGTACCGTTCTGTTCTGCCTTCTGCGCCAGTTTCATGAGTGTCTCATCCTGCACGTCGGCGGGCGGCAGGACGAGGCAGCGGATGGAGATTCCCAAATTCTGATGTTCTAACATTTCCCCGATTCCATTCATGTGGTCTGCATCCCCGTGGGAGATAAAGACATAGTCCAAAGACTGCACCCCCTGCGATTTCAGGAACGGCTCTATCCGGTATTTCCCGACCGAGGATACATCACTGCTGCCCCCGTCTATAAAATAGCTCCTCCCGTCCGGCCCCTTCATGTACAGGCCATCCCCCTGTCCCACGTCAACCATCGTAACACGTAGTTCCCCCTTTCTGCCGTAGTTCATCGTACAATTCACATATAATACCAGACACAGACCAAATATAGTAATGCATCCAATCACGGCTTTGCTTCTGCCCTTTCGCTTTATCCCGTGCTTTCTGCCGCGGTTTCTTATAAGATACACAGCTATGCAAAACATCAGCAGAATGAGGTAATAGATGGCCATGCCGCCCTTTCCCGGCTTTCCCGTCACAATCCGGCTCATGGGCAGAGACAGACTTGTCCGGCATGCTTTTTCGTACAGCATGAGTATCCATTTACAGAGCGTAAGAATTCCCCCTCCTGCCTGTGGAAGAACAGTTAAAATGAGTGAGCCGGCTGCCCCTGCACCAAGCACAAGGGACATCAGCGGTATCACAAGGAGATTTAACAGAATGGAGTATAGGGGAAATTCAAAATAAAAATAGAGCATGACCGGAAGCAGTACTAAGTTAATAGACAGGCTTGCGCAGATACTTTTCGTAAGAGCATTCTGTTTTGTTTTTTGAAGAAAACAAGATTCAAGACATGGATTCACGGACGTGATCCCGAGTAATGCACCAAAGGATAGCAAAAACCCCGCATCCTTAAGGTAAAGGGGCTGCCATATAACGATTACCGCGGCTGCGAGTGCAAGGCTGGTAGGCGTATCGTAATCCCTCCCCGTAATGTCCGCCCCCATTCTGACGATAAACATGACCAACGCCCTGATACTGGAAACCCCGCATCCAATCATGAGTGTGTATGCCAATAGAAAACAAATTCCGATTCCGCCTGATACCGCGAAGTTAAGTCCGATTTTCCTTAGTATTTTATATAACCCGATTCCAAGGAATGACATATGAAGTCCCGATATGGCCATTATATGTACCCCACTCTCAGGAAAGCCGGAAAATCAAGGTCTTTACATGATACACAGTGTTTATTGTGTTCCCCATTTAACAAACTAATACCAAACACATTTTTCTCTTCAGACAGCCTCTCTATAAAATAAAAAGTAACAGCTTACTCTTTTTCTGTAAAAATCACAAAATTATAAAAAAATGAGGGCGAAAACATCTTACTGTCTTCGTCCTCGAATTATTAAAACATAAGAGAAAAAACTTCAGAAAACTCACATCCACGCTGATCTATTTCTTATTTACTTTTCCAATTCTACAGGTATAAAATTTACAATCCTTTAATAAACGCAACTTCTTTTTTCTTAAGAGCTTTCTTCAACTTTTCATTCTCTGCCTTTAAATCCTTATTCTCTTTCTGAGATTTTTCATACTCCATTTTTATTAACTCATTCTGCCGCTCCAAAGCATAATCCAGAATCACTTTCTTTTTCTGATGGAACACCTTGCCTTCCTGCTTCTGTCTTGCCTCATTCAAAAACTTGCTTACAGTCGGATTCTTATAGAAGAAAGCCCTTGACAATCCGGTTTTCCGAACTAGTTCACAAACCAAAAGTTGCTCTTCTTTATCCAGCATTTCTTTAATCGTGCGGATCGCGCGGTCAATTTTTTCCTTACTCGCCTTTTGATTAGACTCAACCATTTTTGAATACTTGCTCATATCCATCCCACTCCTTAATAATTTCACTCAAAATCTCATCCATCGTCTTTCTTAATTCTTCGGTTTCCTTTACCAGTAGCTTTCCGCTTGCCCGCCGATACCGATATACCGTATTCACTCCTCTATGCCCTAATAGATGTGCAATAGCAGCATCATCCAGATGCAGTTCCACAAGTTTCATGCCATAACAGTGCCGGAATAAATGTGTGGCAAAGCCCATTCGTTCTCCGTTGTCTTTGCAAATATCATTTTCGTGTATCAATGTATATACACGGTGTTTCAGCATAGAATATTGAAACGGCAGGGAAGGGTTCGACTCATTTACGAATACATATTCCGTTTCCCCGTACCTTTCGTATGTATACTCTATAGATTTCTGAATTAACTTAGCCACATCATCTGGAATCGGTTTTTCATAATAAGAGGTCTTTACCTGATACATTCGAACAATATAATGTCCATTTTCCTGATATAAGCAGTCTGTTCGCAAGGTAAGTGTATCAGAAATCCTTCCACCAAGCATCTGATGCAGGATCAGCGCACGTGCCACCTGTTCTTCCATATTAACAATATAATAGTTCAAACGCTTTATTTCCTCGTCAGAATAAATTTTAAATGCTACTTCCGGTGCTTTTGGCATGTCCTGCTTAATAAACAATTTCCCCAACTTGGGCTTGTCAATCACTTTTCCAACCTGCTGCAGCATGTTTTTTAAATTTGCCATTTCCGTTTTTAAGTTTCTTTCCTGGCCTCTTTCCAGATTGATGTAAGTCAAGTATTCTTCAATGTTTAATCGCCCTACTTCTCCTAAACTTTTAATCTCTGGATTTCTCTTGGCAAGAAACTCAGAAAACCGTCTTACCGCACGTATCTCTCCCTGTAACGAACCTACCGATAAATATTTAATCCGGATATAAGATGCCCGTTTTACCTCTTCCCTTATCGTCTCTTGTATGATTCCTGTAAATTTTATTGTCCTTATTACATCTATCGGATTCTGTCTGACCTCAAATCCAAAATTTTCCAGTTTCCACACATCTTTTTCCCATTCTGACCGTTTATCTTCCGGCTCTAAATAACGAAGCAGAAGACGTAGATACTTGATCGGTGCCGCATCCTCCTGTAAATTCTTACCCATACTTTTCATATGATGCTTTCGTGTGATTTGATAGCCATGATTTAATAGCCATGCCCTAAATTTCTTAACAAGGACTTCTTCTGGTATTGCCCTGAAGCTGTGCAGAAACGGATATTTATCTTTCATAAATCTAGCAAGTAGATTGTAAAGAATTATGTCTCCATTTACGGTAGACATACTCAACTCTTCTCCGCGGCTTCGTATGAATGTTTCCATTTCCTTTTTCTGCCCTTCCATTGTCAAAAGATCCAAATTATAAAAATGTTGTTCCATAACTCTAATATTTTTTTCAGAAATACATCCTTTTCTTTGATAGCAAGGAAGTTCTTTTATGTAAATCCTAGTTTCCATCTTTGTCACTTCTTTCTTTCCATTCACTTACCAAACTTTTCTGTTCTTTATAATATTGTTCACTTGACATATCCACATGTTTCTGAATACAGTCAATATACCGTCTTGTCATATTTTCATGTTTATGACCTAAAAATTCCCGGATTGCCTGTATGGACGCCCCGCGTTCATATAAAGCTGTGGCTACACTATGCCGATAATCGTGCGTTTGGAACACATGATCTCCGCATCTAATTCCCTGTTTTTTGCACCATGCCACCATTTCATGCCAATAGTGTGTTGACAAAAATGGTCCTCCTTTGGAATTTTGGAACACATAAGAGTCTATACCGATTTTCTTTCGTTCTATATAAACCATCATGCTACGATATAATATCATCGGGATTGGAATTACCTTTTCCATCTTCATTTTGTGCTGGTAAATCCTAAGCCAGGCAACCCCCTCCTTCAGATAATATCCTTCCCGTTTTATGGAACATACTTCATTGATTCGTAACCCCAAGCACCATAAATGCAGATACATAAGCCTCATGTCTTCTGGCAACTGGTTTAAATTCTGTAAGATCTCCGTCACCGTATTCTGTGGTACGGACCGATAATGATGTGGTACCGGTTCCCGCTTTATATAATATTCTGAATAAAACGGAACCTTGCTATAATATCCCCTCGCTGTCAGGAATCTAAAAAAGCAATGGATTTCAGCCACCTTATCGTTAAATGTTGCAATTTCAACACATTCCTTTTGCAACTCTCTCATATATAAATCAATCTCTGCTGCAGTTAATTTATCTACTGCAAGTTTTTCTTTATCAAGAAAACGCAGAAAAGCTTTTGTAATATACGTCCGTGCCCATATATTTTGAACAGCAGCTCCAGTTACACCCAACTGATATTTTACATACATCTTTAAATATTCTCGGTTATGTTTATCTAATATATCTAAAAATGAAATTCGTTTTACCGGTCTTGTCGGATCATAACGGGTTATATCAAACTGGAAACGCTCCAAATACCATACATTTGCATCCCAGTTAATATCTTTAGCCTGCAAAAAAAGGATTCTCTGTACTTTATCCACAATCTGAGGATATCGGTTATTTACAAGAGGAACTTCTTTTGCTTTACTAAAATACTCATCAATCTGATTTTGTTCTAGCTGTGTTAGATCCGAAATCCCTCTGTCTATGCAATACACATAAAAGAAATGCAAAGGGGCAAGATACCCCCGCCGTAATTTACGCTCAGAAAAGTTTTCTAATGCATAATTTAGAACTGTAAAAATCTGATATTTCAGTCTCTGTGATGTCTTAATTGAAAAATCCCATATAATTCCTTCTGCATCCTTGCAATAGTAAAATTCCTTTGCCAAATTATAATCTGGATGATAACCCAAGTAAATTCTCTTCTCTTGATACTTTAGCCGAATTTTAGTTTCCCTTATACTGTTATTTCTTTTTTTAATATCAAATAACTTTAGTTTATCTAAGCCGCTTAGATACCATGGACGGTTTCTTTTATTTATGGTTTTCTCCAGATATTGTTCATAACTCACCCTGACATCCCAGTCAATTTCTTCCAAACTATATATCTTCTTCTCCACCATAAATGCATACACTTTGTTCTTAAGAGTCTGTTCTACTGTGTCACATTCTTCCAGCTCTTCTTTTAGTTTTACAAATTCTTTTTGCTTATGAAACATTCTCCAATCCCGTAAAGATTTTTGGTATACACCTATCAACTTTCTGTCTTTAATTCCATGTTCCTGAAGCCATAGTGCATACGAATCAATCAAACTATCTTCAATTTCTGTTACATCGTACACATTTTTCAAATATAAATACTCTATCCCACGCTTTATAAATCTCTTTTCCCTTACCGGGCACTCCTCTATCTGTCTTTCTAAATATTCGGCATTCTTCTTTTCTTCATAAAAGCAATTAACCACTTCCATTGTCATATTTAACCAACTCCTATAACAATTTATCCGCCATATATAATGCTGCATTTTTGCGAA
Organism: Clostridium sp. AF19-22AC; assembly: GCF_003479085.1. NCBI lineage: Bacteria > Bacillati > Bacillota > Clostridia > Eubacteriales > Clostridiaceae > Clostridium > Clostridium sp. AF19-22AC. The sequence continues at coordinate 23,632 of NZ_QUGN01000034.1, forward strand.
AAAGCTCTTCACTTGCTTCAACCAACTCTTCATTGCTAATGTTCAGATAATTAATAGTTGTCTGTAGATTCCTATGCCCCAGCGCCTGACTGATCAATTCCAAACTCCATCCATTCTTCCGACGCTCGTTTGCAAAATAGTGCCTGAGCATATGAGATGTAACTTTAATCTGTGTCTTCTTTTGTAAACGGCGAAGCATTGCATTGACTGCATCTTCTGTTAACGCTTGTCCGGCATGTTCTCCAGATAATGTAATAAACAAATATTCTGATTCTCGCAATAATTTTCTGTACTTAGCATAGTAAAAGAGCAGAATGTCAAAAGTATCTTTGCTAACCTTTGCCCACCTGTCTTCCTCATATTTTGCACGCACTTCATTTTCATTGTCTACTCTTGGCTCAACGCGTATCCGACACCCCTGGTAATCAATGTCCTCCACATAACGTACCCCTAAAAGCTCTCCAATGCGAAATCCGGTCTCAGCTAATAAAAGAAGTAACAACTGATCCCTGCAATTTGTACATGCATCCAAAAGAACGATAATATTTTTTCTCTCTATGGTTCTCCCTTTTGATGAAACTGCATTCAAATATCCATCAAATGACCGGCACAGCTTGGTCTTTCTAACGCCTATAGCATTTGTATACGAAATTGTCTTATCTGAAAGAACCAGCAATGAGCCAAACTGTTCATATTCCATTTCAAGAAATTGATAAAAACCAAACACATCATGTAAATATGCGTTGCAGGTCCCATTATCTGGAATTTTCCTTACTTCCCCGGAAATATGCTTTCCTCCTTTAACCCAATAGAGAAAGTTCTGAAAAAATTCCATTTGTGCACTATAAGTCATCTCATAAACATCCTCAAACTGTCTCCCCTGTTCTTTCAAATATCCCATAAAATAGGATAATGAAAACGCAATACGCTTTACTGTATTGGGGGAACGATTTGAAGTTGTCTTATGCTTCAAATATTTTGTTGGATATACACAGATACTGGCATCCTCTGTCCGGCGAATCAGAAAATAAACTTTTCCATCATATCTCACATTTCCAACCTCATAAGTCTTCAAATTTCGATCACCCCCTCTTTTACTATATCTACATTATACACACCTTTCCCTTTTTATGTCAATTATTATTGATATAGGTTATTATATATTGATTTTCTTTTATTTTAAATCTACACACTTAGCAAAAATAATTTCCCCTACTAATTATCTGATTGATTGTTCCATTCCCACATGATATAGTGAAAATGGAGGTTTTATTATGAACAGTCAATTTGATAAATCAGCATTTTCAATACTCCTCAAAAGAGCACTTGGAAATCGAACACAAAAAAGTTTTGCCGAAGATATTCAAATGAGCAAGGAGCACCTTTCCCGTTTAGTAACGCAAAAACGGGAGACTCCACCTACTATAGATACTTTAACCAAAATTGCCTTAAATTCACAAAACAGAGTATCTTTGCAAGAGTTACTTTCTGTTTGTGGCTATGATCCAAACACTATATCCGTTCCTGCTGCCATCAATCATATGATGGAGGCCGTTAAGCTTGCTTTATCACATATTCCATATGAATTTTCCGAGCATTTATGTGATAACACCAGCTTTTACCAAATGACTTCATGTTTTACAAACGGTCCCATTCACCGTTGGTATTTTCATTTTCTTTCAGACAATACTTTTGGAACTGTAGACCATGAACTTTCTACCAATCTTTTAAGTTTAATATCAAAAGAAATGAAGTCTAACGATAAAATCAGCTTTGTCACTTCGATTCCTTTGTTATTTCAGTACTACATGGAACACCGGCCTCATAATTTAAACTTAAACCTTTCGTTCATTCTAATTAACGAACATACATTAACTGTTTCAAAAGAAATAGTGCTTCAAACTGCTAGTTCAATACCTTATGAAGTTTTAAACAACTATACATTTCCATCAAACCCGGAATAATTCCGGGTTTTTTTATTGCATTAGCTCACAATTTTATAATGTTTATCCTCTTAAAATATAAAAAGTATGCATCTTCTACATTTCTGTAAATTTTCACACAAAAAACTCCTAGAATCACTTTACTCTAGGAGTTTTTATGTTGGTCTGGTTTTCCATCCAATCTGTCTGCGTTGCAGTTGTAAATATTATAGATAATTTGTAGTTATCTGTTGTGAATATATATATATTAATGTTGCATGAGTTAAAGGGAGAATTATGGAAAGAAAATATACATTACCTCAGAACTTAGTCCTTTTAATATCTGGTGTTCCTGGTGTTGGGAAAACCACTCTTTCTAATGAACTTCTTAAGATACATAAAGAAATCCGACTAGTCGAAGAAACGGATATAATACGAGAAATTTTAAGAGGATATAATGATTATTTGTTTCAAGAGCATGGTTTTTTGCAAAATAATATTTATTCGCATCATAAATTTCTGACTTATGATATGGCAAAAAACCAATGTAAAATCATGAAAAACTCTATTATAAATATTATTCAACGTCAACAAAGGAAAGGAATTCCATCTATTATAAATGGTGTACATATTATTCCTGAAGAATTATATGTACACCTAAAGACATCCAATATTGTATACATTAATTTATATGTAGATTCAGAAAAAATCCTATGGGCCCGTTTGAAAAAGCGAGATTCTCAAAAATATAAATTAGAATGTATACCTCTTTTATATCAAACTAACATTGATTTGAAGAATAGTATATTACGTTTAGGAGAAAAGATTTCTTGTTATAATATTAATGTAAGCTTAAATTCAATCTCAGAAACGCTTGCTGAAATAAATGAAATCTTTTATCATTTATATGGTAATTAAAATAAATCTACAGCACCATTCCAAACAGCACAATACTTTTCGATACATTCTTTTCCCCGTTCAGAAGTGGCACTGAAAACTTCAAATTTTGAATCTGTCATTATTTGAGGTTGACCATTTTCATCAAAATGTGGTTTAGAATAAATAATACAATTATCTAAACGAATTATAATTTCTTCTCGCCGATTAGAATATTTGCGAAAACATTTTTGGAGGATTCGATTATCACCAATCTGATATTTGGCTCTTTTTATTGTAGCATCTAATTCTTGTAAAAAGATATCTTGTTGTTTGTGTGCAAATTTTACTTCTTCCGCTTCAGGATTTAAAAACATACATCTAAAATCGATGCCAGCCATATTGTCTATTATAGATTTTTCTTCCAAATATTCAAACAATTCCTTGAAATTTCCACCAAATAATTTCATGTTTTTTCTTCCATAAATCCACAGGTATTTTCCAGTATATAAGAATGACTGCACAACTGCTTTCCATAAATCAAATGTTTCAAATCCAGTCATAAAATATGCTGTTTTATTTCTATAAATAGGACTTTTTACTTTGAAAGATTCATTATTTAACAATATATCAACAAAATCTTCACACTGTATATCCACCTGACGATATTTATCTTTTATATTTTCTACATTTTTAATAAAATTTGAAAGAACATTTCTCGTATATGATGAGTCACGTAATCCAAAACAATTTATAAATGATGCTTCAAAATCTGCACCATTTATATTAATTTCTCGAACAACATTCATTGGATTATCTATCCATGAATGCCAATTGGGATCATTATCAAATAAAAGTGGAATAACCGTTTTGTTTAATCCACAAGCAAACCCCGCTTCATAAAGTAGCCAGGGTGATTTTTTATTTTCTTTGGTAAAGCAAAGTAATAGCAAATCACAGTCTTCTATTTTTTTAATTATTTTCTCTTGAACTTTTTCGCCTGCTGAAATATTTTCCTCTGACATAAACACATTTGAATGAGGATCAAGGCTTTCTATAAGATATTTTATTTCTAATGCAAATTCTCTACTCTTAGCTTTAGACCAACTCACAAAAATATTTGGCATATTATATTTTCTTCCTCCATTTTATTGTCCTAAATTCAACAGATAACTACAAATTATCATGCTAATTATAACAAATTTCTCCAAATTTTTCCATACCACATCCAAATTTTCTTGTACCTTTATATTTCCTGAATCATATACTAAAGGACCGTACAATTTCGTATATTTCGGAGCCTTGTAAAGTAATATTTTCGGTATATTTCTATCACAACAAGACCGCCTATAAAGCCGATCAAAAAAATAATATTAAGTTCCTTTTTTCTATGCCACTTTTATTTTCATAGCATTACGCGGATGATATTGTTGAAGAATCTCCGCCTGTTTTCTAGCTGCTACATGTATATATATCTGTGTCGTTTTAATTGAACTGTGACCTAGAATTCGCTGTATACAGCTAACATCTACTCCTTCTTCAATTAAATATGTGGCGAAAGAGTGCCGGAACATGTGAGGCGTAATGTTCCTACGGATTCCTGCAGCTTTGGTATATTTTTTCAACATAAGTCTGATAGACTGCTCTGTAAATCTCCCACCCCGATTATTCACAAAGAAAAATCCACAAGCTTCTATTTCTTTTTTATTTTCTAAATAGTATTCTCTCATCCATTCCAATACTTCTTGATTTCCAATTTGAACATAACGTTCTTTATTCCCCTTCCCCTTAAAACAAATCAAACCTGATTGTAAATCAACACACTCCACTCTAATATTAGAGATTTCATATACTCTTGCCCCAGTTGCAAAGAACATCTCTACTATCATAATATCACGCTGCCAAGTTCCAACCATTTTGCCCTTAGAATCAGGTTTATGGTTATACATATAATTTAGAAGACTTTCAATCTCTTCCCGTGGAATAATCCTAGGTAATACTACTGCTTCTTTAAATTTTACTTTTATTTTTCTAAATGGATTTTCTTCAATTAATTCCTCTTCTTCCAGATAATTATAAAATGCTTTTACACTTGCCAGTTTACGTTTCACTGTCTTTTGCTTGAAATCTATATGTAGCTTCGTAATATACTTCTCGATCTCCGCCTTTCCGGGCTCTTCTCCCTCTACCCATTCAAAATACTGTCTCAGATCAATCCGATATGCTTTTAATGTTTTATCGTCAAGCTCCTTTCGATATTTGCAAAACACTAAATATTGCTCTTGTAACTTTCGTATCTCCATAGCAGGCTCCTCCAAAATCTTTTTTGAAAAAGTGTAGCATATACACAATAGAAAATTCCATCTTCTCTCTACAAATCTTTACTGACAATAAGATATTATCTTATTAAAATCCGAGATGAACATCATGATAGACTTTGATATTACACCGATCAAAGAATTTTATAATCGGATACCAATTATATGGATGATGTATCATTGCTGAATCCAAAAAAAGCGATCTGGCTATGCCAGACCGCTCATTTCATATTATTACATATTATTCTCAGACCATGCTTCCAGTTGTATTCCGATGTTTCCAGTATATCCCCAGTCATCAGTTCCTATATATCTTCGATCTTCTCCATTATTAATGAGCGATACTTTAGATATTACTGTTCCCCAAAAATTCACTAGAATATGAGAACTTATTTCACATGGGATCCCCATACACTCATCATCATGCCGCACTTCATAACAGTAAAAGCCTTCTGGAACACTTTCTCTTTGAATTCTTTCCGAAGAAAAAAGTGCCAAAGTATCAAAAATTTCTATTTCCTCAAAAGTTTCTTTCCTTGCATCATATCTATCCATATTTACCTCTTCTTTCTACTACGAAATATCTACCTGTCAGAATAAAACACAAAAGGTATCTCTATTTAAGACCTTTTAATATAGGCATGTATTCAAATACTGCTTCACCACATTTAATCCAGACTGGTTTTCAGACGGTATTTTACTTTCCTCTTCCAACCATTCAAGAAACTCTCTTCTTTTTTCTTCACATTCCCGCACAACACCCCTAAGTCTTCGGATTTCCTGCTGGCAAGAAATTATTCTTTCTTCATCTGTCATATCAAACTTCTCCTATTCTCTTTTTTCGTAATATAAATAATAACACTAATTCATTTTGCAAATCCAATTCTCTTCAGTAGCTATTTCGTTTGCTTTCAGTTGATGTTCCACCTTTGGTCCAGCAAGTAAGAGCATTCTGAACAATTCCGGAAGATGCTCTTTTCCCAACTTTTCCTCAAACTGCTGTATCCACTGCTCCTGAATTTTATTTGAAATACTTATCTTCCGGCAGTCAAATCCATAACCTTCTGGTGCTGTCATCTGCAATTCATCTGCCACTTTTTCATAAAAGATTGTCAAACTCATCGTTTCAATGAAAGCATCTACTGTTTCCTGTGTTATTTCTTTTACCGTTTTCATTTATAATCTCCTCCTCAGATTAACAAGGTCCTCCTGCTGCACCATGAAAAGCTCCTGCCGGGTATTTCCATTTGCCTTTTACATAAACAGACTCGACTGGAAACTCTCCCGTAAGCAGACTTTGAATCGCTTCTTTATCACCATGATATACACATGAGTCCGCACTACCGATATAAGTTTCCAAATCGCAATGGTTATCCAGCGTAAATCCAAGAATTTTTTCGTCCTGGCATAAAAGAGCATATTCTTTCGGATACAGTTCCCTGATTCCTGCAAATAATCGGGGAGTAGAAAAAATACACATTGCACAACTACAGCGGTTCCAACCTGCCCGGTAACAAGGATGTGGGTTTACTTTATGCCGCTTCAGCACTTCCCAAATATCTCTTTCACTGTAATCAATAACCGGACGCCATTGGTGTACAGTACGGTGGTGTTTGGAAACTGCATTGGTACGGTGAATTTCTATTTCATTATATTTGCTTCTCCCAACGGATTCACCACGTCTTTCTCCCGATACAATTAATAATTTTATATCCTTTCGTGTCTTTGTTAAATTAGCAGTCACACTATCCTGAACAGATGCCTTTAAACTTCCGCTACACCAACGTCCCTGATGTGTGCTCCCTTTTGCTGGAAATTTTTGTCTTTTACCACCCGTATTCTCTAGTTTCTGCATACTGTTCATGTTTCGCAAAACGGTATCTGCTACCATGATCTTTAGATAAGCAGAACACCAGCGCCGACTCAAATCTCCACTTTTCATTGGAAATTTCATTCGATAACCGAATTCCGCCAGTTTATTTTCCATTTCTGATATTGCTGCCGCTTTTAACTTTTGACATTCCATATACTTTTTTGACGGAGGACATTGATAAATTTCCCCTGTCTCTGGATCTACCCATTCAATTAATTCTGATGTCCCAATACGATACAGTTCTCCAAAAAATCCGTTTTTCCTCCAGGATACCCGAAGTGGAATCTGTTCTGCTTCTGCAAATGAGCGTATATAATTTGCAGTACATCTCCAATCCATAGTTCGTGAAGGGTGTCCACCGTCTATATCATGATGCCAAAACTCGATTTTGGATTTTGGTACGCCTAACTCCAATAGCTTGTAATAACAGGCAATGCTGTCCTTACCACCAGATATTAAAACTATAACCAAATCATACATTTCCAAAGGCAGTAATTCTTCAAGATAGATCTTTTTCATATACTCTGTGTCTTTCCTTCCAGAAACCCTTGGACGGATTCTTTTACCCATTCCATAGATCGGAATATCCGATTTTCCATATATAACCGGAGTCTCTTTGGTACAATCAGCATCCCGAATGAAATCCGGCTGGAACAGAGTAAGCTGACCGTTTGACTGCTGAAAATATCCTTCCGTTTTCTTCAATACTATCCACCTCATTTTAAAATCCTATTTCAAACATTCTTTTTCTACCAAAAGTGCTGTTTTCCTTTGCCCTGAAAAATATGATTTTCCATTGTAGATCCAAGTACTCCCACGTGGTGCAGTCATTGAACCGGTAATCTTTCTCCAGCCTGTAGGCATTGCTGTATATAGTTCTACATCTGTTCTTATTGCAAATTCTATAATCCTGTCAAATTCTCCCATCCTTTCCTCCCTTACGTTTCCACCTTTGCTACTTTGCGTAAAAAGGAAAGAATTTTATCTTTCCTTTTTACGTCTCATCATATTTCCGTAGCTTTATGTATGCTGACAGTTTTTCTTATATCCTTTTAGGTACAGGTTATAATCATTCTCCCTTGTTATAAACCTAATCCAGTAGTCTGCTGTGCGGCCATTCATAAAAAAATTATACTCATTTTCACCCACATGCGAAGATGGATGTCCCTTACAAAATTTTCTTAATATTTCCAGATTATAAAACTGTGTCACCAGACAGCGATAAATGTCCTGTGATTCCCGGTTAAATGCTTTCGTCCAAAGCTCACCTCTACAAGGAAAATAGTTACCATGCCATCCGTCTTCATTCCAGTATGCACGAATATGTCCTATTTGGGCGTCCGGATGTTTCCCTGACTGTAAAGAATCCGGTGCTTCTGAGCAATGCTCAAACACATCACGAAAATTGCAGGTTTCCATCAGCTCAAACAACATACTTTCCTTTTTACTCATATAACCCCTTCTTTCTATGCGGCATTTTCCTCCGTCATTTGTGTATCACATTCCGGACAACTATATAAAATTCCATGTTCTGTAATCTGCTCGCAAAGTTCTTTATCACCGATCATGTGCCATAACAGATTGTCCAAAACGCCTTTCAAAATTACATTTTCACCATTCTTACCAGATATGCTTCCGTATCGTAACGTTAACTCCTGAAACAGCATTTCGTAAGAAAGCTTTCCGGTCTTAGAATTTTTGACAGCACTATGGATTACCTGCTGCATATTTTTCCTTTCTTTCCATAGTTTCTGAAGCTGCTCTTTTCCTGTCATATCTATTTTATTATTCATGGTCCTCCTTTTCCAATTACGCTGCATGTTCAAAGGTATCCGGCATTTCCATAAGATCTGCTTCCAATACATCTGCCAGATATTTTCCCTGAAACAACCCGCCATTGATTTTTACTTTCTTTTTGCGCATCTCAGCATAAGATTCTATGCGAAGCTGCCTGCTCTTGTCTGCCAGTTTTTTATCACTTGCCGTAATCCTTTTCTGTATTTCTCTCTGCCACTCTTTTAAGAATTCAGATGCCTCTTCAATGTCTTTATTCTGTCTGTCATATTCTGTCCGTTTCTGTCGTATTACTCCGCCCGGCTCTACTTCTAATGTATAATACGGTTTGTCCGGCTGTTCTGTCTTACGCAGAAACAAAATATAAGTTTCCTGCTCATTGATGCGTTCCAGATACTCTGTTTTCTTATCTATGCAATGGTGAAGTGCCTGTCCTTCCTTTAAAATGTCTTCAATACAATGTGGAGCTAAAACAGTAAATATTTCATTGCCGTATTCATATTTTTTGTCTAAACCTGAGAGGATTTCATTGATGTTCGGATATTTGTCAGCAAGTTCTCCCGCTGTTACAGACAGGCGATTTTCTTCAATATATTGAATAATTTCTTTATGGCGCTGATATAATTTGGATGTCCGATACACAATCTCATCATCCGTATCCATCTTAATCCTCTTTGCCATTGAAAGATAATCCTGCCATGTGATAAGCACCTGAGAAATACTGTCTTTTCGCCGTCCTTTCTGACGAGTCAAATAATTTCTTATTTGAACAAAACTCATTTTCGGTTGAATAAACTTTAAATCTTTAGGTTTTATGTTGTTATTCATAAACCAAAAGATTAAATCGTCATCTAAATAATGTGCGGATGTATTTTCCTCCTGAAGCCACACAAGATATTCTAATCCCCCATCCCGTTCTCTTAAGCGTTTTAAAGCGTTTCTGCTGATCCCAAGTCGAGTATGTAACGCACCGTGTTGTTGTGTACAGGATATTTTTTCCGGGTAATTCATGACTTCCTGTGACAACTTATATAAGTTTGCTTTAACTAGGTGTTCCAGTACAGGTGCCCTTCTTAATGATATAAAATAGTCCCGTGGTCTAAAGACGCTTTTCTGTTTTAAAATCTCAGGAAGACCAGACATTTTCAATTCCTTTTTTGCAAGATCAGGAATGGTCGTGGGATATACTGCTCCAGAACAGTTAGAAATATATCTATAATAATAGTACCAATATCCCCCTCTATTTGCTTCTCCCTGTATCCAACGGGCGCCTCTTTTTTTATAATCATCAAAGTAAAAAGCAGTTTCGTTAAAATCCTTGTCATACAAATACCGATTTTCTTCCGAGCTGAGAACTACCGGATTCCGGTAACTGTCTTTTCCCACAGCCATGCGGACGGAAAACTCCCTTATTATAAAGCCAGGATGACAACGCTGGATTAAATACGCCGTTTCCTGTTTTGTCCATATCCGACCAAATTTTCCGATTGACTTATATGTTATAGTCTGACCGCAATTTGGACATACACCTTCTTCGTTGTATTTTGGTTTCTCTACAGCCACTTTTTTACCACAGCAAGTACAATACCCTTCTGTTGAGCCGCTCCTTTTATAGTAGTAAAATATAAAGTGTTCAGAAATTGCTCTGCGCAGAACCCATTTGTTCCAGTCTTTCGGAATACTGCGAACAGGTTTTAATATCTGATCCCATTCATCTGTTTTGCGCTTGTACTGCCTGTCTAAACGTTTTGTCCGTAGAGATGATTGGTATTGGCATATTGAATAAAAATCACCCTCTCCTATCTTCAGATATTTCTTGATCTTCTCTGCATCTTTTTCGGAAATATAATGTTTAAAGTTATAACAAGAAAGACCTGCGTCAAGATTTTCCAGCATTGCAGTTCTCCATTTACCGGTTTCTGTTTCCAGTGATAAGTATTCTCCTTTTTTCCTATCAAAATAGACAATATACATCGGATATTTGGAACCCGAACGCACAAATTCCGTTTTAAAGACAGAAAGTATCAAATAGCCTTTTTCAATTTTAGCCTTTATATAACTATTGTATTTATATTCTTTTCTCCTGCCCCATGCATTATCAATTACAGGTATATCTTTTTCTGCCTGTTCTCTCAACTGTTTTGTCAATTTAGGCGGCGTTAATGTAAGTAAGACACTTTTTTTCATGCACAAACCTCCTCCTGATCATTTGTAATTCCTTTTACAGTATAATCAATTTTCGGATAACATCTGCTTCCATCAATTTTTAAAAATGCCACTTCCTCTATTGCAGAACAATTTTCTTCCTCTTTCAAAAGTACAAGGATATCGCCCAAATTCCCTGATGCAATTGGATTTTTCCCACGCACAACTACAAAACCGTTATACGCCTTTCCACATTCTTTTTTCACATGTCCATTCCAGTTCCGTTCGGGATGTTCTACCATATAAATTAGTCCTTCAAACAGCAGCTGCTCTATCGTAAGCCGTTTAACCAGCTGCATCTCGGTACAGGAAATTTTACTGTCAATTTCATCTTCATCAATATCACCTGCTGCATCCACTTCGTAATAAACTGAGTTTTTCCAGTCAGAATAATAATCAAGACAATCCATTGGGTTTTCTGCACAGTGAAATCCATTTTTCCTGCAATTAGCCTGATCCGTTTTGTTTATCCCGTCTTCATTAAATTTGTAACCGAGACAGGTTAAATCCTTTTTAAAGCCTTTATACGCCTTCATCCGTTTCCTCCTCTCCCAACTCCTAACTGTCCGAATTCGTCATATCAAACAATGACAGCTGAATGTTCTCCGGCTGTTTCTTTTTCGGTGGTACTGTATTCTTAGTTGGTACTGCTGAAATCGGTTTTTCTGAGGATGAGGATTGTGTTTTACGCTGTATACTCTTTTTTTGTTTGCTTACCCTTTTCTTCTGCTCTTTCGCTCTTTCCTCAGCCTCTTTTTTTGCATCATCCAGTGCATAGTAATCTTCTGCCCATTGATACACCTGAAGTTCTGAAATCCCCAGCGCCACATTCTGATTCCGTCCTGTCGCCGGCTGCTTGCCGCTGGTTTTCTTTTCATGTTCTTTTTTAGCAATTTCATAGGCTTGTTCCATAATATAATTCATACATTTCTGAATTGTTTTATGTTTCTGAAGTACCTGCATACCAAAGACTGGGTTATCTTCTGCCTTTCTGATTAAATACTTGGAAACAATATCTGTAAACATCTGATCCTTGATAAGCCACATTTCAGCTCTTAATTTCTCAACCGCAGAGTCGTATTCCCTTTCCTCAAATGGAATTTCCGCAAGCTGGGCACGTTTTCCGGCTATAAAGTCCTGAACATACTCTTCCGGAACAAGCCATTCTGACGCCAGCAGCTTTAATTCTGAAAAATTCTCAGATAATCTCAAATGAACCGCCATTGCATTCAATTCTTCTGTACTGTGAATCATCGTTTCAAACAATTCTAAAACCTCCTTCATAGAAACGGAGAGCCCGAAGACTCTCCATACATTTATCAGGCTGCCTTATCATTTTGCATAGCCTCTTCCATTTCTTTTTCTACTTCTTTTGCAATTCTTCTCCGTTCTTTGTCATCATGTTCCAAAAGCCCCATGAGTTCAATCAAAACACGAACACACCATTTATTGGATTTCCATTTTTCTGCAAGAACACGAGTCTCTTCCACTACGGCTTCCCAGTCTTTTTCCTCCATTTCACGTTCACGATACTGTTTATAGATTCCGTAGCACTCTTTCATTACCTGTGGCACCGGAATAGCTGCTGCCTCATCCAAATTGGCAAGAAGTCCCATCAGCATCCGGTGATTCTCATATTTCTTACAAATTTCCTGAATTCCAATCTGTGATGTTCCACGATAAAGAGACATGAAATCATTAAAAATTGCCGCTATCATTTTTTGATCTGTCATTCCCTTCCTCCTTTCTAAGCCAGCTCAAGGTCATAAATATTTAACTGCCCCTGTATCTGCCAATCCTCGTCCGTCTTTACTGCCTGTTTTTTTGGTATCTCTGTTGTTCTGAGCGGAATAGAACGGACTTTTTTTACACTCTCTTGAATTTGATCCCGTAACATGCCGGGTACTCCGAGTTCCCTCATTACAACCAAATTATCTTCTGAAACCGCATTGAGCAGACTATGTACTTTACCGTATATCTCCATAACCCCTGTCTGCTCTCTCTGTTTTTTACTCATACAGAAAAGTTTTGCCATCAGATAGCGGTAATCAGAAGAACCCTGATATTCTTCTAATGCTTTCAAAGCCTGTGTCCTGATTGTATCAGCCTGTGCCATGTATTCCTCCGGCATTATTTCCGGAATCTCGCATACCAATTTACTTCCGAGAAGATTCAACTTACTTTTTAACTGCAGGATTTCCTTTCGGTATCTATTCAGAATGATCCCATCCGTACACATGCTCTCAGCATCTCCATAGGTGTAAACCTTTTCCCATTCATACAAAAGCATTTTTAGTTTCTGCTCATACGCTCCCAGAGAACTCTTGTCCATATCATCTTCCGAATGATACAGATGAATCCTATCCCTGTTTTTCATTATCCTTTCCTTTCACTTTCTCAATCCGTCTTCGTACTGTAGATGGATAACAGTTAAAAGCATTTGAAATTTCCTCTAATGTATATCCCGCCTTTCTGAGCTGATACATCATTTCTCCAACCTCGTCACTGTCCATGTCTTCCCTATATTCTGTTTTTATTTTCTTTCTGAGGATCTTCTGGCAGAGTGGGTGGTTCGGTCCATACTTATACATCAGTACCGACTCATACACGTCCAAACCGCAGAATATTGCTATCAGCAGACAATAATATCCGCTGTTTTCATCCCACTTCCCCATGTCTGCACCTCCCTTACATATAACTCAGCCGGTAACTTCCCCGGTGATTTGTAAGGAACTCATTCCGGTGTTCATAGAGAGTGGCGCGGATACGTTCCTTATAATGCTTATTATTCACAGCCTTTGGATGGTCTTTTAGTTCTTCATACAGTTGGGATAATGTTACGATACCTCCCAAATGTTCCATGACCGCACACACAAGATGAAACCATGTGAGGGCTTTTGAGTCCTGTTTCTGAAGATAAAAAAAGCCACTTTTTCGAAAAGAGTACGGTATCTGAAATACATTCTCTTTTTGAAACAGCAGCAAATGTTCTGTGACGATTGGGATTAAAGGATGCCGGCTATGATAGCTCCGGCTGCTGGATGAACAACTGAACTGTGCTTTTACAATCCATGATTTCATCGTACCGATTGTCATTACGTCGTTTGCAATAGAATGGAACTCCCCATTTTGACGTATATCACCGACTAATAATGCCAGTACGCCTCCTGAACGCAGACTGAAAAATAACTTCTTAATTACATGATTGAGTTTTTCAATAAAATCTGCATAGTTATCGCAACGGCTTAGATCATCAGCATGAGGTTTTCCCCACATATTACCGGAATACCGGATAATGGAATGATATGGTGGATGAAGAAATACAAGATCCGCACTATCTTCCACATCATCTTTCAGGGCGTTCCATCCGCCAAGCCCACATGGCAGTTCGGGATTTAAGTCATACTGCACACATTGAATCCCTAAATCTGCCGCAACGTCACCGCTGGTTCCGGAACCACACATTGGATCTAAGAGAAGGAAGTCCTCCTTTCTCCGATGTGTTTGACATTCCCTGACATACTGGGTAATCTGACGGATAACTTCCGGCGAACAATTTCCCTGCCAGTTGCTACTTCCACCGCTGCCTCTTTCCGGATATGCAATAAATGAGGTAAGATCACGTCCTATGCAATGTGTCAAATCCCATACCCCTAATGTCTGCACAATCTTTTTCCATTCCGTTCCAAATTCATTCTCTAATAAGCGTTCTGCTCTTTTTAATTCCTTTTCATACACTTCATCCCACTTTCCTTTCCACCAACACTTCTAAAAGATATTGTTCCGGCACCGTTCGCAATACGACACCGGAAAATTCATTTCCAATCTTTTTCAGTTGTCTTTTGCTTCCTTTCTTTATCTGGTTCAAAAGACCGAAAGCTTTTCCCTCGCATTCTGCAATGTACAGATGTTTCTCCTGATCTAAACGGAAATCAATTTTAGAACCGTTTACAATATCGTATTGGCCTGCCATTAAAACTGTCATTTTCATTTTTTTGCTCACACTACAACTCCTATCGTTCAAACATTGGATAACTGGTAAGTATCCGAAATCCCCAATCAGCTTGTGGATCTTTTACCAGAACCAAACATGCTTTTCTTAAATTTTCATTCAAACGATCCTCTCCTTTCCGAAAACCATAACCTATCGTTTGAGGGAAACGCCCGATCAATGAGATATAGTCATTGCTGCTGTTTTTCAGCCAAAACACAATATCTGAATCATAAAATTTACGCATCAGACCACTTGCAACTGCCGCCGCAACATTTACATCCCAGTATGAAGTAGCATAACGGATATCCTCTTTCGTCAGTCGGTTCTTCAGTACCATGAGCTGAATGTCGGTATGTTTGCGGAGTGTATGACCGCCAAACAATCCTACTTTGTCAAGATTTTCCCGTATTGTCTGTAATGTACTTTCAATCAGTTCATCCGGGATACCAGTAAATAAATCCACCATACGTCCTCCTTTCACTTACGGATATACAGATACCGATACCCCAGCGGATATCAGTACATAAAATAAGAAGGGAATTTCTGCCCTTCTTCTGTAAAAATCCAAAATATAACTGTTATCCGCTTTTCTAATGTCTCATTTTTTTATTCGGATTAGCATATCCTCCTTCCTTCATATTTCATGAAAATTCCCAAAACGCAAAAAAAGACATAAAAACCCATTTCTGAATTTTTATGTCTTTCTTAACCTTATCAGGCTGTGCCTTAAATTTAACTTCCGGTATTTCACCGGAACAAACTTACTTACTGCATTTTGATATTCCCATGCACAAATTTCTAATCCACCTATAATGTAGCACAATATATGTCATTAGTCAATCATGCATTATCTATATATTGTATTTTTATGAAGTGTTTGCGATAAAGTCCTTATAAATATAATAATATTAAACAGTTTTATTACGCAAAGAAACGCTGAATGAATCCCCGATATTCTTTTGATTTGATTATTTTTTTAATTTCAACTAAATTCTAGTATACTCTTTTTCTGCCTAGAGTTCATCTTCATATAACTATTATAACCCTTTTTAGCCTATTCCTAGCCTTCTTTCCAACTTGTATATCCATCTGTTTTATGAGATCGTTAAATGCAAGTTGAGTGCTAGTCTCTATAAACTCTTCTATATTTCCATATTCATTAAAAATCCCCACATAGAATGGTACATTTCTGATTATGGTATCTTCCCGATAATCGATGTCAAATTGTATTTCGTCAGAATTCTCTACCAGCAATCTATACCCCATTCTCACTTCTCTTTCTATTTTGACAATACTCACATCTGCCAATAAATGTAAAAAGTATACCAAAGTGTGTGACTTAAAAGCTTCTATAAACTTTTGTTAGCGACTAACTAAATCAACCATTACGGGATCATTTATTTCAACCACAAAATAAATCATTAAAATCAACCAATACCCTAATAATTATATCTACGTTTTTATTTATGATGTAGTTCCAATGTTCGTTCTTTCAATCTCCCTAAGTGAAGATTGATACGCTCTATAGATTTTCCACGAAACCTTTAAGTTAATCAGCTTTTCAATCTATCATATTCTCATTCACGTATCCGATTAATTATTGAATTCTTAAAAATAATGGAATTCTGATATTTTGTCATTGCCAACCGTATTATCAAAAGAAATCCCAGATAAAAAATCAAAAAATATACAGGAAATTTATAGTGAATATAAAATATACCTGACAATTCAGCAATTTTATTACATAGTATAATCCCAACCGGAATCCCCAAAATACAACTACCAATAAACCCACTAAAAAGATACAAAGAACATTCCACGCTCTGCATTTTCTTTAATTGTTTTGGAGTCATACCTATTGCTTCTAGCATTGCATACTCTTTTTTTCTTTCTACGATATTCGATACACATAAATTAAAGGTATTGAGAAATGAAAAAATCGAAATAATAAAAACAAAAGCCATTATCGCCATTGTAAAATTATAAAAATAATCTGAATATTGTTGAATCGTATCTTTCTTGGAAGATAAGCTTATTCTATTATCAGTTGCTACTATATCATACAATTTTTGTTCTATATCACTCTTGCCAGTACATATATACCAATTAACATCTGGGTTCATATCTGTTATTTGTTCAAGATACCCTTCATTAGTATATATAGCATTTGTAGAATTTGGATCATTAATTATACCACTTACTTTCAAATGAGTTTCTTGTATTCTATTTCCTGTATCAATTTTAGCTAAAATAGAATCTCCAACTTGAAGACTCAATTGAGAATCGATATAAGCATCTGAGGCCAAATTAATTACAATAGGCATTGTATCAGTCTCTGCTTTCTTTTGAGGCATTGTCCCTTCAATCAATTGATTAGCAAACTCTTTTTCGTTAATAATGCTTTCTATACCTTCGATATCTGTTACTTCTTCTGTGTTCTCATTTACAATTTCACAATCTAAAATTTTTAATCGATAGATTTCCTTTACTTCACTCATATTCTGAATTTTTTGAAAGAGTTCATTTGTCAAGGGGCTATTCTTCATCAGTTCATTATAACTATAATTATCTTCTTCGCTTAATAAATCCGAATTCAATGATAAAATATAGTCACTGTTTTCATGAAAAGTATAGCTAGCCAACTCTTCTACATCTATTGACTGCATCACACTAAATATGCTAAACATTAATACGCCACTTAATGTTAAAGACAAAATGGATCTAATAAACTGTTTTGGCACAGATGTCGCATATTTAATTGCAAGTTTAAATGGAGAAAGAAATTCTCTCTTTTTATCTTTGCGTAACATTCTTAAGTTTTCCGTGCAACGAACTGCTTCTATTGGAGAAACTACAGATAATACACGAACAGGTTTTTCATAAGCTCCTGTAACTAGCACAATAATAAATCCTACGGAAATAAAAATTGTAATGCATGATATCCCATAAAATTTCCCTGGCAGAATTATTCCAATGATAATGGATAGAATAACAGCTGGCGGTAAACACCTCTTTAATAAAGTATGTTTTTCATAAGTAATTATATTTTTCAGTTGTTCCTTTGTTGCTCCTATCATTTTCAATCTAGCATAATCATTTATTTTCTCTACAGCTGATATATATACTATACTTCTGATTGAAACTCCTGTTGCAATGCTAATGACAAGCACAATCGTAAACATAACAACAAGCACCTGACTTGTAGTCCCAGAAATACTATGCATATCGAAATAAGTATTACACAAAAATATCATTGTGAAACTCAATAAACAGGTGGCCGCAAAAATTATCACACTAACCAGCCTATTTTTCAAAGAATTTTGAACCATATTATTTTTCGAAATAAGCTTTATGGTGCTTTTTTCAAGACTCTTCACAATACTACTCTCCCTTCTGTTGCTAAAACACTCTATTTTAGCAGTCATCTCTAATTGCCGCATCTATACTCAAATAATTATCTTATATACATTTCCTATCACGCTATGATTTTTCCATCAATAATCTTTACTATTCTGTCAGCCTGTTTCGCCATTTCTAAATCATGTGTTATCATAATAATTGTCTGATCATATTTTTTACTAGTTTCCCTTAATAATTGAAGTACTTTTTTACTAGTTTCTGAATCTAAATTTCCAGTTGGTTCGTCAGCTAAAATTACCGACGGTTTAGTTATCAATGCTCTTGCGATAGCAACTCTTTGCTGCTGACCGCCAGATAAGCTATTCGGCATTCTGTCTTTTTTATCTTCTAATTCTAAATACGTTAATACTTCATCCAAAAACTGCTGATCAACCTGCCTCCCATCCAGATGAAGAGGTAGGACAATATTGTTATAAACATTGAGTATCGGAACTAAATTATAATTCTGAAATATAAATCCAATGTGTCTACGTCTAAAGATTGTTAAGTCATCATTATTTCCTCTCAAATTTTGTTTCTCAATTATAATGTTTCCTGAAGAAGGAGTATCTAATCCTCCTATCATATGTAGTAATGTTGATTTTCCACTTCCCGATGGTCCTACCACAGCAATAAATTCGCCCTTTTCAACAGTAAGAGATACTCCATCTAGTGCTTTAATAATATTAGGTTTGTTACCATAATATTTTTTTAAATCTTTCACTTGCAAAACAGCCATAATTTTTCTCCTTTTTCCGCCAATGAAACATATTCTTTTTAGTAAAATTTTTAAAATACCACATTTGTATAATTAATCATTCCAAATTATATTCTTTCCAAAATATTCCTCAGTAAGCCTTTTTATCATAAAAGGGAGTATCTTTCAATTATCTCCCTTTTACGATAAACTTCTATTTATTCCCTAATGAGAATGATTTCTAAATATAATATCATTTATACATCAACTAATACTAACAGAATCATCCCGTCCCTATATATAAATAAGTCACCGCCTGCCCTATTTAATTAATATAGGACAGTACCGCATTATGAGATATTAAACAGTCTTTTTTACAGTCAAATTTTTTGTCTGTACTTCCGCATTTTTTGTAACCTTCAATTTTTTCATCAAAACACTTTACTCTTTCACTTTTTACAGTTACCTTATTAATTTCTTTCATTTTTATTCTCCTTTTCTTATGTATTTTAAAGACTCTAATTAATATAGGACAGTACCGCATTATGAGATATTAAACAGTCTTTTTTACAGTCAAATTTTTTGTCTGTACTTCCACATTTTTTATAACCCTCGAT
>NZ_QUGN01000034.1:43336-51367 GCF_003479085.1 Clostridium sp. AF19-22AC
ATTTTAAAGACTCTAATTAATATAGGACAGTACCGCATTATAAGATATTATGCAGTCTTTTTTGCAATCAAATTTTTTATCTGTACTTCCGCATTTTTTGTAGCCTTCAATTTTTTCATCAAAGCACTTTACTCTTTCACTTTTTACAGTTACCTTATTGACCTCTTTCATTTTTATTCTCCTTATTTGTTTTTTTAAGTTCTAATTGATGTAAGACAATACTGCATTATGAGATATTAGGCAGTCTTTTTTGCAATCGAATTTTTTGTCTGTACTTCCACATTTTTTATAGCCTTCAATTTTTTCATCAAATATAGTTTCTTTACTGACTAATTTTTCCCCTTTTCTACTATTCATTTTTTTCTCTCCATTTCATTAAAATTTGTATTGATTTACAATAAAGTTCAACCGCCCAAGGGCATCGCCTCCTTTAAATTATTTCTAAATTAATCAACATTATTGTTGAAATAATTCCTAAAATTTAATCCAAATTCCTCAATATGCTACATTTCTAATCGGATGAATTACACCGTTTATATAATATGGCATTGGTCCTAAAATCTTTGCATTCTTTTCAATTTCCTCAAGTTCTTCCAAATTATCCCTCACCAATTGGTTTGCCATCTTAGTATATAGACATGAGAAATCATCCGGACAATGAATATCATTATTCTCATGTAAGCTTGCTGCAAAGCAACCTTTACTTTTACAATTTTCATACTCTTTACATGATAAACATTTGGAATTATCAATATACTTAATATCTTTTAATTTCTCTCTAAGTAAAGTCCCAAACTCAGAAAATCCATCAAATACATTGCCTAAGCTATATTGCTGATCTAACAAACTTGGACATAAAAACATTTCACCTTCTACATTTATATAAAAGCTTATAATACCAGCACCACAAGAAAATACTCTTTTTGAGATATCTGTATAACTGTCAAAGGCATTTTCTATATAGCGCCACATAAAGTAATTATTATGGTGATAACAAGTTATATAATACTCCAGAACCTTTCTGTATATTTTAAACAAACAATTAAGTTCTTCTTTATTCCATTTGGTATCTGTATTAATGCCAGCATCAATATCCAAAAATCCTAAGTCTTCGTGAAAATGTTTTATAGTTTCCAAATGATGAGTATAATTATTTTTTGTAATTACAGCTGATGCTTGAACAGCTCTTCCTGTTTTCAACTCAAAATACTTTAAATAGTCTAAATTTTTTATGACATATTTATAGGATCCTGCGCCATTTACCATTTTTCGTGATAAGTCATTAACGTTCTCATTTCCATCCAAGCTGACCTTTAACGAAAATTTGTATTTTATTAAAAACTCTATAATTGATAAATCTAAAATCGTCCCATTTGTTGTTATAGTATATAAAAATTTAATTTGATTCTCTTTGCTATTAGCTTCACAGTAATAAACTATATTTTTTACTTTGTCGAAATCAAGCAAAGGCTCTCCACCAAGAAAATTAATTTTTATTATCCTATTCCTATGGTTTTCACACTTTATCCGTTCAATAGCAAACTCCACGCTTCGATATGCGATCCTATCATCCATTGTCTTATTGGTTTTATCACCAACATAACAATAATCACATGCTAAATTGCATTTCTTATTTATCTCTAACGTCATTGTAATCATTTTTAAAATATCCTTTCTTTAATCGTGCCCTCTGTAACCCAAAATATTTTACTAAAATATTTCATTTCATCTGGATTATGAGAGATTATAAAAATAATTTTATTATTTTTCATAGAATTTACTAACTCATAAAATGCCTCTCTACTGCTATTATCTAGCGATGCCGTCGGTTCATCAAAAACAATTACATCAGCTCCTGTTAATATCGCCCTAATTATGTCTAATCGTTTTTTTTGTCCTCCGGATAAGTTATTACCATTTGTTTGTAATTCTGTATTCCACCCACCAGGTAATTCATTTATATATGTATCTATCTGTAATTTTTTACATAAATAGAGAAACTCATCTTCATCTCTCTCCTGATTTAAAAATAAGTTTTCTTTTATTGATTCTTTAAAAAATAGTGAATCTTGAGGAACATATGCTATATGCCTCCTTATATCTGTTATAGAGAAATCTTCAATTTGTTGATTATTTACCTCTATATAACCACCACTTTTATCCACTAACCTTAGTAATATTTTAGTAATAGTTGACTTTCCACCTCCACTGTTACCAATCAAACCTATAACATCTCCGCAACAAACGCTAAAATTTCCAGTCTTTAAAACAGGATTTTTAGAATTCTCATAATAAAACTCGACATTATTCCACCTAATAGAATCTATTTTTTTCAGTGTCTTTTTTGAGTTTTCCACTTCCTTAGGTAAATTAATCACACTGTAAAAACGATCTATTGCGACTAAAGTTTCTTTATAGCCATTGAAGAAACTACTAATATTATTAATTGGTGTTATGAGCATTGCCTGGTAACTTGTTAATGTAATAATTAAACCAATACTAAAATTATTTGAAAAATATAAATTTCCTCCAACAAACCAAACAATTACAATTAATAAATATACAAGTAAAGCTCCTATGTATATATTCAAATTATATGTCAGTTCTAAACTAATATCAGCTTTATACTGTTGTGCATATACATTTCTAAATTTTTTATTAATCTTTCTGTATAGATTATAAATTTTTACGTTTAAAATATTATTGTATATATCCGAAAAATAATCTATTGTCTTTGCATTCGTCTTCATATATTTTTCTGAAAGTATGTTAACTTTTTCTCCCCAAAAATGATTATTTATCAAATACAAAAAGATTACGATTCCCGTAAAAATAAACACTTTCCAACTAATCAAGTATATTGCTAAACAAGTTAATAACAAGGAAAGAATGTTTGAAACTAGTTGCACTAAAGCCTCTCCTGTATTAGATGCAATAATTTCAATTTCATTTTCATACTTTGAAAGTACATTTCCTAACCCTTCATGCTTTATTGTTTCATATTTAGCTTTTGTAATGCTTTTCAACATATCTATCCGTAAACTCATCTTAATATTCTCAGTAATTTTATTTGATAAATAATTGCCTAAAACAGAGCATATAATAGTAAATATATATGCCAAAAACAAAATTGTAATATGAATAATAAATAGTTCTTTTTCCTTATTAGGTAATGATTTATCAATAATTTCTTGTGTAATCCTAGGCGTCATTAAAGCAAGTACGCTAGAAACAATACTAACAATAAAGATAAAAGACAATAATTTTTTTTCTTTTAGAACATATTTTTTAATTACGTTCTTATATTCTACATTTAACATCAATATCCTCACTAAAATAATCAGATTCACAAATCTGCTCGAAATTATTAACTACATATTTTAAATATTCGTTTAGTTCAAAAAAGTTATTTTTATAGTTATCCTTTTTAACGAACATTTCATAGTAAATAAGTACTTTTTGTAAACTACAGTCAATACTCTCTACTCTTTCGCCTTTATCATTAACACAATTAGCTGCACACTCTCCACAACAAAAATATTTATAAGGGCAAATCTTGCATTTTGGGATTTGATTTACATAAAACAAACTTTTTATTCCAGCATTTTTTTTCTTTTCTTCATATCGCTCTAAAACAATATTCACATCTTCTTTAATATTTCCCAAAACAAACTTTTCGCTTGTTAAATTAGGACACATATAAACATTTCCGTCCGGTGCTATTGTCAGCAAATCATCAACAGCCCCACAATGTTTTTTGGGACTTAAGTTAAAGGTGAGTGCATTAATAAAATTCTTATCCTCATATTTTTTATCAAGTACAAATTGTACTGCACGCTGATACAACTTAATTTGATCCAATACTTTAATTGAAAAATTTTTCCCTCTCCCCACAGGAGCAACAATTCTAAGTTGGAAAAATGCATTATATTGTGCCGCCATATTTAATGCTTCTTCAAGATATTTCATATTATAAGGCGTTAATACATACGAAAAAGAAAGTTTAACTTTTTTTGTTTTTAACTGTTCAAATAAAGGAACCATTTTTTTATATTGGCGTTCATTACAAAACAAATTCTCAATGCTGATTTCTATAACACCGACCCTTTCTACTAAACAGTCTATAAGTTTTTTTGATAAAAGAAGTCCATTGGTTTGGAATACAATATTTTCTTTTCCTATTGACTCAGCCATCTTTTCTACTAATTTTTCTATATTCTTCTTTACTAATGGTTCGCCTCCACTAATAACTACCTTTTTTAAAGATGGTTTTAACTTATCAATAAACTTTTGTGTATCGTTTATGATTTTCTCAACTGACAGCTCGTCTTCTGTAGTAACATCTGGTCCAGAATTTGCAGCACAAAAATCACAATTTAAATTACATTTTTTTGTTGTAATAATATGTAATGTTCCTATATCCTGGCTTACAGATTTACTATTAAAATCAAATGTTTCGATAAGTTTTCTATAAAATTTATCCTTATCTTTACTTTCTCCTTCATACACTTCTAAAGGCATCCTAACCCAATTCATATTATCTGAATTTAGTAGAATTACTTTTCCATTTGAAATATATCTAAAAATTTGTCTCATCATCTTCACCTTCTTCTAACTTTTTAATAAAATCGCTAACTTCAATTTTGTGAGTTTTTGCAAAATCATACACTTTCATAAAACGAAATATTTTATTACGAAACATACTAGTAAATACTATACAATTATGTCGATATAGTATTTGTTCTAATCTGCAGGTTGCTTTACTTACTTGATTCAAATAACCAGTTAAGCTATAATTTTTAAATCCACATCTTTTTCCGCTACAGGAAAAATCTATTTTGCAGTCACAAATACTACAAGTTTCTTTTAAATGCTTTCTTATGAGCGAAATAAATTTTTCGTGACTAATTCCAGAATAAATATTTCCAATTTCCCATTCTGGATCTCCCGCCACATAATTGCAGGGATAAATATTCCCTTTACAGTCAACTACAAAATGGTTTTCAGTTCCAGCAGAGCAAAAGCAAACTTCTCTTTTTGCAATAAAAGTCGATATCTTAAAATCATAAAGATTAATCACTTTATTAGGGTCTTCAACGATGTTTTCTAGATAAAACTGATCTAGTTTTGTCATTTCTGAATCTAGTAATTGCATACTATTTTCGGACCAAGATGTAAATTCGTCTAATCCTATATAAATACGTTTCACTCCCATTTTTGAAAAAAATCGTATATTATCCATTAAATATTTAACGTTATTATCAGTAACTGTCATTCTTACATTAAATTTCTTATTATTTCTTATCAAATACTTAATCTGGCTAATAATATATTTATAATAATCTTTTCCAGATTTACTTTTTCGGTTAAGATCATTTGTTCTTCGATCCCCATCAATGCTAATAGATAATTCTATTCCTGTAGTAAATATAGTATCTAACACACTCTTATCTAATAAAGTAGCATTTGTAGTCATTTCAATATTAAATTTTTTCTTTGGATATTTTTCTGATACAAGATTTGTGATTTTATAAAATGCTTTCTTGTTAAGTAATGGTTCTCCCCCTAGAAGCATTAAATCTATCTCTTCATCCTCATGTGCCAAATTACAGATAAAATTAATTGTATCTTCTACCGTTTTTTCATTCATTATAGATGAACATTTTTTTTCGCCTTCGTAACAATATTTACATTCTAAATTACATCCTTCTGCCAACAATAAAGTACATTCCATGACCTCTACTCCTTAATTGTAAATACTCACCAATCTGTTACTGTGATCCTTTGTAATCTGATACCTCTCCCAAATATTAAAATAAGGTAAAACAGTAATAATATCATTCCCACATAAATAGCATTGCTTGATGACTTGCCTAACCTTATTTATATTTGTAATACTTTCTACATAATCACCTAATCCCCAAAAGATAATTTTTTCTTTTGATAATACCGTTTGCACATTATCATCTGTACAAATTTCCACTGATTTTGCAATGGTTTTTAGATAATTAATAATGTTATAATCATTTTCACTCATCAAACCACAAACCACATATAAAACCTGTTTGTTTATAGTAACAGCAAATCTATTGCTTATAGACTCGACTACTATTTTTTTCATATTTTCCTCTTTCAATATTCCCTTCAGATTAGAAATAAGTTCTTGTTTATCTCCACCTTCTTTATACAAATTTGCGAGAATCCCTATTAAATACGGGACAAGATAACTGTTACCTTCTCTTATTTTTATTTCCTTTTCCCACAAATACAAAACATTAAAATTGAATATAACTTCATTCTTATTAACGCTGCAATATGCTTTTTGCCTTATATCATTATCAACCGATATAATCTCTGAAAATTCTGCCGGATAAGCCATCTTATTCTTTTCGTTGGCTTTAGCTGCGACAATTAAAATATTATTACGTTTAGCTTCAAGACATATCTCATGCAGCATACTTATAATACTTTCATTATTTGATGCATATCCTAAGCTTAAATTAATAAAATCAACTTTTTGATCTATACATTTTTCTATAGCAGTTATTAAGTCAATAGCATTTCCCTTAATATTGGAATCTAAAATCGGTATTGCTGTAATATCTAAGTAAGGATTTAATGATAACAATACGTTTGCAACTTCCGTTCCATGAAGTACAGAAGTTTTATAATCTGCATTACAAAAATGAGTTTTATCAAATATTATTTGGTCTGTTCTAATTTCTGTATCAATAATCCCTATTTTGATCATTTTTTTCCTCTTATAATTTAGTATTAAATTTCTTTTCGTTGAAATTATTATATCTCTATCTTAAGCTAATACTTAATAATAGAATAAAAGGCCGTATAACATGAATAATCGTTTCATTTAATATTTTTGTTTACGTTAGTTCAGTAATAAGTGTACCGTCGTGTTCATTTTTGCCTATATATAAATCATTGATACCTAATTGAATGATATATTTTCCTTATTGCCCTTCCTGCATCTTTCACGATTTCTTAAGATCTAGGCACTGTTTCCCATCCCCTGAAATCAAATTATCTCATGCTCATATCAAATAGTCGGATCCTAGATTTCCGAGAAGTGTTCCCCCTAGGCATCCGACTCCATGCTTTCTTACCATCTTGAACCATACTTGCTCTACTTATTTTTCTCACATTCTTAATTTTGCTCTTAGTATTCAATTATTAACTGAAAATTCTAGAATCCAACAGCAAAAAAGAACAGCATGCCTAAAAACACACTAGAACTAATATGACTCAAAGTCGAGAATGAAAACGTCAATACTAAGAATTGAGGAATAAAAAAAACGCATCTCAATAGAAAGAAAGATGGACCGCGCAACTCAAAGGGAAAAAGCAGCATTTGTCAAAGAACTTAGGGAAAAGGGTGGAAATTAAATCATCTGCAAAAAGCAGTAGACATGACAAGATTGATCTGTTACTATGAACCAGTAATTCTGATACCGTAAATCTTCAGGAATTATCAGAAAAAATCGAAGGTATATTTTAATCGCTATAAAAAACGATACGGAATACAAAGGAAACATAGAAAATTTATAATCGTGTCTATAGAGTAAATCAAAAGAGAATTCAACACCTAATGCACAAAATGAGATTAAAGGAAGAGAAACCTAAGAAGAATAATCTTTCTTCTCTTCTTTTAGTTTCCCCACGAAACAAGCATCAATATTACACCCTTAGTTCAATATTTTCTTCAGAACAATACTTATTATAGCGAACTCGGTATAGCTCGAGCCAAGGCTCAGTATCAGCATGCTTACTTTAGAAATACTCTTAAAGATTATGGAATCATCCAGGCCATGTCAACGAAAGAGAACCTCTACAATAACTGTATCATAAAGACCTTCTTTGAAATGATGAAGAATGAGATGTGCTATGGAAAACAAAACACTACAGATATTTGATAAATTTTAAAGGGTGCTGAAAAAATATACAGATTATTACAAGCATGAGAAAAACCAGACTAAATCACGACCACCGGCTTAGCCGGTGGTTTGCTTTGACCCT
>NZ_QUGN01000035.1:0-44554 GCF_003479085.1 Clostridium sp. AF19-22AC
TTAAGGTAATGGATAACCTCTACTTTTCATTTTCAATCTTTCCTCCCTCTGCCTGATATAGATTTTCTGAACTGCTGCGATTAAAGAACGCAAAAAAAGCTAGCACATCAATGCCAAGAAAACTTGACATAATATACTAGCTATCATAACTTGTACATGTCCGGCCAGCCATTAGCCGAAACTGAATATTTAATTTATAACAATAATAGCACAATCCTTTTTTTGTGTCAACTATACAAAATCACTATATTCCAATTGCAAAATTTAGTAATTATATCTAATTCACTTTATAGAATTCAAATATTCTATCCCTTTTCATGTTCCTGTATATCCAGCGGGAGTAACGATTCCAGCGGGATATCAATAGTCACTAAAGCACCATTATCATTTCTGAAATCAACCGCACCATTTAGTTCAAAACATATGATCGACTGTATCACGGACATTCCAACGCCTTCGCTCATTTCTGTATCTTTCTTTTTTACAGAAAATCCAATACCGTTGTCTTTGCAGGTCAGTTGTATCTGGTTCTGGTCCTTCCTTGCCGCAATATCTATCATAAGTTCGTTCTTCATGTCATAATTGTGTTTTACGCTGTTACTGATAATCTCATTAATTACAAGGGCAATTGATACAGCTTTTGAATATGGAATTAAGATATCACTAAATTTTAAGGTTATCTTTGCATTATCCTTATAAAAGCTGCAGACCGCATTCACAATGGAATACATATCCATCAAATTATTTAGAAAATTTGATTTTGTCAACAGATCCTGAATTTGTGCGATACTCTTTATTCTTCCGATTGTACTTTCATACGACTGTGACATTGTCTCAATTGCCGAAGATTCTGTTACTTTCTGACCAATACTTTCTTTTTCCATCTCCAAAAGACTAATTACAATCTGCAGACTATTTTTAATTCTGTGATAACTCTCCCGAAGCAGCACGGAATGCCCCATCAACTGTGAATTTTCTAAAATAATCGCCAGTTCCTGAGCTACCCATTCAATCAGGAGACGCTGTCTTTTGGATAAACTGTATGGTTCATTGAAGTTAAATTGAAAGAGTACACTTATATCTGTACTGATTTTTATCGGATAAGCCAGCATAGCCGATACTATCGTCTTTTCCTCGAAATTATCATAAAATGTAAGTTCTGAATGATCCATACAGAAGAAATCCTCCTGCTCCAGAATCATATGAATGGTTCTCTTCTTCAAATGTGGCGCGTAATTACCGTTATTATCATTCACACCTACCATATCAACAATTTTATTCTGTTTCCGGGAAATAAAATATGCCCGTCCGCTTAAAGCCGATAATTCTCCAATCAAGTACTGTGAATATGCCTGCAACACATTTTTTATATCATGACCACTTGCATTTTTTTGAATATTTATGCTTAGGGTCCGCAAAGAATCTATTTCTTTTTTCTCCCATTCAGAAGATGTCATATAATCCTGGGCTCCCATCAGCAAGTACCCAAGTATACTTGGATCCTTTTTTACTTCTTCTGCCTGATACGTTTTCTGAATCCTGTCATGAACTACCACTGTAATTTCATCCGCCAGCTTTATGGATTCCTCCCACTGGCTTGTCAGACATAAAATCACAGTTCCTTTTCTTTTCATTTTCTCCAGCACTTTTAGAAAAATGGCAAACGAATTGTAGGAAAGCTGATTTGCAGGCTCTCGTATAATTAATAACTCAGGCTCCTGATAGAATGCCCTAAGTATCTCTACTATTTTTTTCCGCTCACTTGTCAGCCCCTCTACCTTATCCCGATATTCAAGGGAAAATCCGGTTTCATTTAATAACTGCTGAAAAACCTTACCGTTTTTCGGGTTTCCAATGGATATAAAACTTTTTTCTGTAAAAATATTTTCCGCTACAGTACGCGCCTCAAATAGGTTACCTTCATTCAAAATTGCTGCGACTCTATGCTTTTTCTTTTTATCATAAAAATTGCAGTCGTTTAAAATGATTTCACCTGATGTAATTTTTTCCGTCCCGCATAAAATCGTCTGGAGTTCATCCAGAAAATTTACACTGGGACTGAGAATTACAGAAATACAATTTGGGTGGACACAAAAGTTAAATTCCCGAACTTTACTGTTCTCTTTACTTCCTGTGATATGATTCAGCTTCAGCATTGTACACCTCTGTCTTTATCCAAACTTGCAATATTTACTCTATATCCAGTATTTCATTTGCATGAATAATCTCTTTTGCAACTAGGGCCAGCTTTTTATTACGATTTTTACTCATAGTCTGAAGCTTGATCATGGCATCCTTTTCCTTCAGTGAAAACCGGTCCATTAAAATTCCTTTTGCCCGCTCAATATATTTTCTATCCTCAAGAGATTCCTCCAGTTTTCGGGATTTTATATTTTCTGCCATGTATGCCTCGTATTTTCTCCACGCAACATTAACTGCGGCCTCCAGCTGATTCTCATCAACCGGTTTCATCAGATATGCAAAGATTGAATTATTATCCGCTTTTCGGATCAGCTCATCCGAATAATGCCCTGTAATTATAATACTAGGAATCAACGGATTCAGACAGTTTGATTCGATTACCGACAGACCATTCTTTTTAGGCATATTGATATCCATAATCACAAGGTCCGGGCCTAGCTCTTTGATTTTCTTTTCAGCCGTAAGTCCGTCACATGCGGTTCCGACAACAATATTTCCCATCTTTTCAAGTTTCCTTTTAAAATTTCCTAAAACCAGAGCCTCATCCTCTGCAATGACAATCCTCAACTGTTTCATTACGCTTCCTCTCCTAAACACACTCCAACACTTAGTATAAAATGAAATCTCATTTATACTATATACATTTTTCTTTTT
Source organism: Clostridium sp. AF19-22AC (assembly GCF_003479085.1). Lineage (NCBI taxonomy): Bacteria > Bacillati > Bacillota > Clostridia > Eubacteriales > Clostridiaceae > Clostridium > Clostridium sp. AF19-22AC. The sequence goes on from NZ_QUGN01000035.1 coordinate 2,857, forward strand.
TATCGCAAGTCAAAACTATCGATTGGAAAATATTATATCAAATAAGCAAAAATAGAAGGCCCGCCTTCCGGCGAGCCTTTTCGGCAATAGGGAATGTTAAGTTAATACTTACCCTTAATAAATTCTGTTACATCTGAGATTTCCGGGAATAACGATGCCTTGTTAATGGAGAATTTATTTAGCATATTCAGTATCCCTTTTTTCTTATTAGCGGGAATGGTGTATATCTGGATTTTCCCTTTATATGTATAACGGTAGTTATGGATAGGATTATACCTCTTATTAAAAAGGCCGCATATTATAAAGGCTCCATCCTGCTTAATTATCCTGTTATTTCTCTTCTCCGATAATACAAAGAAACAATCCAAGATGTCCTTTTTTCTAATTTCATCTCTAAATGCCGGTTTTTCTAATTTGACTTCATGCAGAAGTCTTACCGCCTTTTCATTAAAATCCTTCTGACTAATTTTAGGGTCAGCTGCCCAAGCAGCCAAATCTACCTTTAATTTCTTTTTAAACAATGGAATACTGGCCAGTATCGTTACGGTATCGCTGCCCGGGTATTTTACAATCTCCCTTTCGACATCAAAAACAATGACTTCACCTTTTTTTGTTGGATTACTTTCGCACGCAAAATATAAAGCCACCAAAGGATTCCGGGTAACATCGAGCATTCTGGTAGGCAGGCCATAGTGCTGCATATGGACCAGATAGTCCAAATGTGCAAAGCAGTGCGAAAATTCCTCCGGACATTCGATGATAAGTTCATTGTACATATCGCATTCATGGTCCAGCCACTCGCGCCTTCTCATAATGGAAGGGAGCAGCAGGTAATTAATATCTGAATGCCCGCGGTAATAAGACGTCTTTTTAGCAGAACCAATGTCCTGCATTGCTTTGCAAAAGCTTCCGAAGGAGTTAATAATATTGATTTCCACCTTAGATTTTACATATATAATGCAGTCAGCAAAATCCAGTTCCGCTATATCAAAAGTCTTGCTAATTTGATGCAGAATTGTTTTAGTCTCATCTTTTCGCATTTCCATATTAGGATATGCCCTGTACATCCAGTTAACTATGGCCTTAGCCTCTAAAAGTCCTAATTGGTATTCATTTTGAAACTCTTCATTCCTTTCATCGAAATGAAAGCCTTCCAGATCCTCCAGATAATTCTTCTGAAAATCGCGCCAGATGGATACTCCGTCTTCCGCTGTCGGATACGGTTTTTTATATAGCTCTGAATACGGCGATTCAATGGCCAAAAGGCTGTTAAGCATATCTTTTTTATCAATACGCCCTGATATGTACTCCTCCATATCACAATACATATCTGATAAGAGTTTATCTGCACAAACTTGTTTAAACGCTTCCCTAATAATCGGATTATCAATTATCTGATCAAAAAAGAAAAAGAAAAAAAAGATAACAATCACCGCCCTTCATATATCTTTATTCTATAGTAATTCGACATTTATTTCAATGAGTATCCTATTCTTTTGTTTCCACACTAAAGCAGGCTTTTGGATATTTCCAAAAGCCTGCTCAGTGAAAAATATTATGCCCTCTTTCCGCACATTGCAAAAATAACAGGCTTTAAATTATGTTTGTCCAAATCGTCCCATATATGGCGGTCAGAATCAATATCTCTTTCACCACAATCAATAATATCAGTTCTGCTCTTAATATCAGCCAGTTTGGATTGAAGTGCTTTGATTTTGAAGCATGAAGCCAAATCAGCAAACTTATCTGCATAGACATGTCCTAATATTTCAATAGCAACAGAGTCTATAGAGATATTCAGCGGCCTGCCCATTTCTTTTAAATAAAGCTGATGGGCATATTCCGAAATCAAGAGAGAACCTTTCGTTGCAGGGTCGTCTAAAAATGAGAGAAGTGCACGGTCATTCTTAATTTGGATTAATTTTTCTTCACAGTTAATAGATATACCGTGAAATTCTTTGTTCCAGTCCGTCATATGAAATTCCTTATCTTTTGTTCGATACTGTGTATTGAAATTATCTATTTCCTGTCAAACTCTTTAGTACAATTTCGCACCAGCCGGAATCCGATCATCTACCATCAGCAGATTCAGTCCTTCATGTCCGTCTTCTTCATGAACCGCTGAAATCAGCATACCGCAGGAATCGATCCCCATCATCGGTCTTGGAGGCAGGTTTGTGATTGCGATACAGGTTTTTCCAACCAGTTCTTCCGGCTCGTAATATTCATGAATACCACTTAAAATCACACGGTCTGTACCGGTTCCATCATCAAGGATAAATTTCAAAAGCTTCTTGCTCTTTGGCACTGCTTCGCAGGCTTTTACTTTTACTGCTCTGTAATCAGACTTTGCGAATGTTTCAAAATCAACAAATTCTTCAAACAATGGTTCGATTTTCACATTAGAAAAATCAACCTTTTCTTCTACTCTTTCTACCTGAACAGGTGCAGCCTTCTCTGCTTTTTTGGGGGTATCGGAACCGCCTAAGGATTTCATTGTCGGGAAGAGCAGCACATCACGGATTGCAGCTGAATCTGTAAGCAGCATGCACATTCTGTCGATTCCGAATCCGATTCCGCCTGTAGGAGGCATAGCGATCTCCAGTGCATTCAGGAAGTCCTCATCTGTCGTGTTCGCTTCCTCATCGCCCTGTGCCAGCAGTTCTTCCTGAGCTTTGAACCGCTCTCTCTGGTCGATCGGGTCATTCAGCTCGGAATAAGCATTTGCCATTTCCCAGCCGTTCATGAAGAACTCGAACCTCTCTACGTAGTCTGGATTTTCCGGCTTCTTCTTTGTGAGCGGTGAAATCTCGATCGGGTGGTCCATAACGAATGTAGGCTGAACGAGATGTTCTTCTACATATTCCTCAAAGAACAGGCTTAAGATATCACCCTTCTTATGTCTGTCTTCAAATTCGATGCCTTTTTCTTTTGCAAGTGCCTTTGCTTCTTCCGTTGTCTTGATTTCATTAAAGTCAATGCCTGCATATTTCCTGACAGCATCTACCATCGTGATTCTTTCAAACGGTTTTCCAAGATCCATCTCTACGCCGTTATAAACGATTTTCGTAGTTCCAAGTACTTCCTGTGCCACATGGCGGTACAGGTTCTCTGTCAGGTCCATCATGCCGTGGTAGTCTGTATATGCCTGATATAACTCCATAAGTGTGAATTCCGGATTATGTCTTGTGTCCAGACCTTCGTTGCGGAATACCCGTCCAATCTCATAGACGCGTTCCATTCCTCCTACGATTAGTCTCTTTAAGTATAATTCGAGGGAAATACGAAGCTTAAAATCCTCATCCAAAGCGTTGAAATGAGTCTCGAATGGTCTTGCAGCAGCGCCGCCTGCATTGCTTACAAGCATCGGTGTCTCGACTTCCATGAAACCTTCTGAATCGAGGTATCTTCTGATTGCGCTTAAGATCTTGGAGCGCTTGATGAAGGTATCCTTTACTTCCGGGTTCATGATCAGGTCTACATACCTCTGGCGGTAACGGATGTCTGTATTCGTCAGTCCGTGGAACTTTTCAGGCAGGATCTGGAGACTCTTGGAGAGCAGTGTCACGCTTGCTGCATGGATAGAAATCTCTCCTGTCTTCGTCCGGAATACTTCTCCGACGATGCCCACAACATCGCCCACATCCATTTTTTTGAATTCTTTATATGGCTCTTCCCCAACACTGTCCCTTGCCACGTATGACTGAATGTTCCCTTTTAAATCCTGAACATTACAGAAAGATGCCTTTCCCATGACACGCTTGGACATCATACGTCCTGCGATGGATACGGTCTTTCCTTCCAGTTCCTCGAAGTTATCTTTAATCTCCTGGCTGTGGTGTGACTGGTCATATTTTGTTATAGCAAACGGATCCTTCCCGTTATTCTGTAAGTCTGCCAGTTTCTCACGGCGCACCTTTCTTAACTGATTCAGGTCCGGTTCCTGTGCGTTGTTCTGATTCTTTTTCTGCTGCTCGGCCACTGTATTCTCTCCTTCCTTCATAAGCGAATTCAGACCCCTTGTTGATAAGGGGTCTGCTTTCATTGGTTTTTATTACATTGAACGGCTGATCTCGAGTACTTTGTACTGGATCTGTCCTGCCTGTGTCTCTACGTCTACGGTCTCGCCTACTTTTTTGCCCATCAATGCCTGACCTACCGGTGACTCGTTGGAAATCTTGCCTTCAAGGCTGTTAGCCTCTGTAGATCCTACGATCTTGAATTCCATCTCCTCATCGAATGTCACGTCAAATACCTTTACTTTACACCCTACGTTGATCTTATCAAAATCAACTTCATCTTCTACAACTACTTCTGCATTCTTAAGGATACCTTCCAGTTCCTCGATGCGGGCCTCGATATCGCGCTGTTCATCCTTCGCTGCATCGTATTCTGCGTTCTCGGATAAGTCTCCCTGCTCTCTGGCTTCTTTAATCTTTCCTGCAACCTCTTTGCGTTTGACTACTTTCAAATTCTCAAGTTCGTCTTCAAGTGCTTTCAGACCTGCATAAGTAAGTAATCTTTTCTTTGATTCTGCCATTGTTAACTGCTCCCTTTCTTATTCGTTTCCTCTGCTTTTGTAACTTCATTTCCGCTTTTTATGCCCCAATACCAGAACCGGATAGTCCTGATTCTTGTCCTGTTTAAATTTATATTTCACAATTTCAATATTATACCCAATCCCTATAATGATGTCAAGATATTTTCCAGTTCTTCGTAAGTCTCTACCTTATTAATCAGTTCCCTGAATCTGGCCGCGCCGTGGATCCCTTTCGTATACCATGCCACATGCTTTCTCATTTCCCGCATGCCTATAAAGTCCCCCTTAAATTTCAGCTGAAGTCTGGCATGGCGAAGCATCGTTTTCTTAATCTCCTCAACCGAAGGTCTCGGGGGGAGTGTGCCGCTTCTTTCATACTCCAGAAGTTCTGAGAAAATCCACGGGTTTCCCTGGGCGCCCCTCGCTATCATGATACCGTCGCAGCCTGTCTGCTCACGCATGGCTATCGCTTTTTCCCCGGAGTTTACGTCGCCGTTTCCGATCACGGGGATGGTGACAGCCTCCTTCACCTGCCGGATGATGTCCCAGTCTGCCTTTCCAGAATAATACTGCTCTCTCGTCCTCCCGTGCACGGCAACTGCCGCCGCACCGGCCTCCTCGATGATCTTAGCGATTTCCACCGCATTTATATGATCATCGTCGAAACCTTTTCTTATTTTAACGGTAACAGGTTTTTCGATTGCTTTTACCACTGCTGATACGAGTTCAAATACAAGTTTCGGGTTCTTCATAAGTGCTGAACCTTCCCCGTTTTTGACAACCTTGGGGACCGGGCAGCCCATGTTGATATCCAGAATCGCAAACGGGCGCTCCTCGATTCGTTTTGCCATCTCACTTACAATCTTCGGATCGGAACCGAATAACTGGAGGGAAGCCGGCATCTCTTCGGGATGGATTTCCAGAAGGCTTTCTGTATTCTTGTTGTTGTACAGGATTCCTTTGGCGCTTACCATTTCCATACATACAAGGCCCGCCCCCTGCTCTTTGCACAGCAAGCGAAATGGCAGGTCTGTTACTCCTGCCATAGGTCCCAGAATATAAGAATTTTCAAGCTGTACATTACCAATTCTCAACTGTTTCATCTCTATTATCTCACTATTTTCTGTTTTTATTATAAATCAGGCGAAGTCCCTCCAGAGTCAGGTCCGGCCTGTACTCATCGATACTGTCCGTCTCCTGTGCGATGATTTTTCCAAGGCCGCCTGTCGCGACAACAACCGCATTCTGATAACCTGATTCTTCCTTGATCTTTTCTATAATATATTCCGTCTGTCCGATGGCTCCATACACAAGTCCCGCCTGCATACTGGAGATCGTTTCCTTTGCCAGGATGGACTGCGGCTTCTTGATCTCGATCGCCGGCAGCATAGCCGCCCCGCCCCACAGGGAGCGTCCCGCCGTCTCAATGCCTGGTGCCGTGATGCCTGCTTCAAAGGTTCCGTTCGGTCCGATGAGGTCGTATGTGGTAGCAGTTCCAAAGTCGACTACAATCACCGGTCCTCCGCAGATTTCATAACCGGCCACCGCATCAACAATACGGTCAGGACCGATTTCCTTCGGGTTCTCTGTCACAATTCTGATGCCTGTCTTAATTCCGGCCGATACAATCAACGGCTTTACCTTCAGATACTTAATAATTCCATTCCCAAGAGAATGCATGATGTCAGGCACGACCGATGCGATGATAACCGCATCAATATCCTTCGGGACCACATCCCTGTGTTCCAGTATGCCGCAGATCGTCAGTCCGTATTCATCCGATGTCCTCGGCAGCTTTGTCGTCATCCGGAACGTACCGGCTAACTTATCGTGGTCAAACACACCAAGCGTAATATTTGTATTTCCAACATCAATCGTCAGTAACATCAATATCCTCCCCTAAATAGAAAACCTTGAAAAACAGCTCCAGAGATTCAAACAATTCTACTTTCGTGCGCTGAAGCTCTTTGATCTTCAGTGCGCTTCCTATCTCATCAAACCTCAGGTCATCCTCCTGATGCTCGACCTTCAGTTCCAGATTTCCATTCTCATCGTATACAACCATTAACACGCCGCCCACATCTTCCGTATACAGCACACACATGATCTGAAGCTCCTGCCTGATGCTGTCCGGGAGTGACTCAAACTCCGGGTTCAGATAGAACTTCCGTTCATAAGAACTGGCGGCACAAAGTACAATCTCATCTTCCATATACCAGTGTTCCTTTCTTCAAAGAGTTTAAAGGGGTCTGACCCAATTCATCTATTCAACTGCCGGCTACACATAACCGTACACTCCTCTTACCGATACTTCTCCGGCGAAGACTGCTTCTATTGTTCCGTCCCCGCGGCGGACCAGCAGTTCGCCTTCCTTATTCACCCCGAGGGCATATGCATTATACTGTTCCTTTGCCCCGAGGATTCTAACTTCTTTTTCTCTATTTACAAGCAGGCTGTTGTACTCTTCCTGCATCTTTTCCAAATCCTGTGTTTCCAGAAAAAGGCTGTAGTTTTTTTCAAAACTTCTCATGACTGCCGCAATGATCGGGCTCCTCTTTACGATCCGCCCTGTTTCCAGCCGCAGAGATGTTGCTTTTTCACTTAACTCTTCGGGAAGCCCTGTCATATTAACATTGATTCCTACTCCAATTACAACGTGATTGATGTAATCGATCTCTGTACTCATTTCCGTCAGGATTCCCACCAGCTTTTTCCCGTTCAGTACAATATCATTCGGCCATTTGATCTCAACATCAAGCCCCGTGCTTTCTTTCAGGCCTTCGGCTACACTTAATGCCATGACGAGTGTCAGCATCGGTGCTTTTACAGGCGGTATTTCCGGACGCAGTAGAATTGACATGTAGATACTGCAGCCTTTTGGAGATTCCCATCCCCTGCCGCGCCTGCCCCGGCCTGCATTCTGCTGGTCTGCCACTGCAAGTGTTCCGTGCGGTGCACCTTCCTCCCCCAGCTGTTTTGCCCGGATGTTCGTGGAGTCAGTTTCATTATAATAATATACCTGTTTTCCTGCCCAGACGGTATCAATCTGACTCGTCAGTTCCTCAAGCGTGATCACATCCGGGCTGTCTATAATATGGTACCCTCTGTTGCGCACGGCCTCGACTTCATAGCCTTCTTCTTTCAGCTGGTTGACTGCCTTCCACACTGCGGTGCGGGAGACACCAAACTTCTCACATATCTGCTGGCCTGAGACATAGTCGTCACTTTCACGCAGCATTTTCAATATTTCCGCCTTCAAAACTTCACCCCAAATTCAAACGATTGGCAAAGGGGTCTGACCCCTTTGCCCTCCGTTTTCTGAATATTCTTAAAATTCGCCTAATGTTGCCACCATGACTGCCTTGATTGTATGCATACGGTTCTCTGCTTCATCGAAGACTTTTGACTGCACGGATTCGAATACTTCGTCCGTTACTTCCATATCATTCACGCCGAAACGCTCACCCATCTCTTTACCGATCTTTGTCTCTAAGTCGTGGAATGCGGGCAGGCAGTGGAGGAAGATCGCTCCGTCGCCGGCGTTCTCCATAACTTCTTTTGTTACTTTGTATGGTGATAATTCTTTGATTCTCTTTTCCCAGACTTCATCCGGCTCGCCCATTGATACCCATACATCCGTATAGATGACATCCGCATCTTTTGTCCCTGCGTCAACATCTTCTGTCAGGGTGATTGTCGCACCTGATTCTGCGGCATAGCCTTTGCAGGTGTCGACCAGTTCCTGATTCGGGAAGTATTCTGCCGTGGTGCATGCCACAAAATGCATTCCCATCTTTGCACATGCAATCATCAGGGAATTGCCCATGTTGTATCTTGCATCACCCATGTATACTAATTTAATGCCTTTCAGTCTTCCGAAATGTTCACGGATCGTTAAAAGGTCCGCCAGCATCTGGGTCGGGTGGTATTCATTTGTCAGGCCATTCCACACAGGCACGCCTGCGTATTTTGCCAGTTCTTCTACGACCTCCTGGCCAAATCCGCGGTACTCAATTCCGTCATACATTCTTCCTAATACTCTTGCCGTATCCCGGATGCTCTCTTTCTTACCGATCTGGGAACCGCTTGGATCAAGATATGTGCTTCCCATTCCCATGTCATGTGCGGCAACCTCAAATGCACAGCGGGTCCTTGTGCTTGTCTTCTCAAAGATCAGGGCAATGTTCTTTCCCTTGTAATGGTCTACAGGCACTCCGTTTTTCTTCTTTTCTTTCAGGTCTGCAGCAAGGTCAAGCAGATAAGTAATTTCTTCCGGTGTAAAGTCTTTCAGTGTCAAAAAATTTCTTCCTTTTAAATTCATCTCATTTTCCCTTCCTATGTTCATTAGTACGTGTGTAAATCTGGGCAGGTGAATCTTGTCCGCCAGTTCCTCATATCTCTTCGCTGTCAGGTCAAATAATTCATCCACTGTATATATCTGGTACTTTGGAATCCGCAGCTGCTTCGCGCTGGCTTCCAGCATCGCCATATATAACTCTTTTCCGGTAAATGTCGGCGGCAGCTTCAAGATAAACGCCATCTCCGCCTTTTCTATCTCACTGATATCTGAAAACCGTTCTTCAAACCATGCTTCGTCATGGGTACATGCCAGATAATAAATAAATCCCTCCAGCCCGTACAGCATCCTCTTTGCATCGAAGTACCCGATCTTCAAATTCTGGCGGCTCCTCCTGCTGTCAAACTCAATAATGCTTCCCAGACCGACCCGCGGCCCGATATGGTACTTCTCACTGTCATCAGGCATCTTCACCCTCGGTTCCCGGCCCGGCCCGTAAATGCGGATCTCTATGATGTCTGAGTATCCCCGGCGCACCAGTGACTTCAGCGGTACATTATTCACGACACCGCCATCTATATACCGTTTGCCGTGCAGCTTTTCATTCTTGAAACCAAGAAGGTATGCACTGGCAAGCAGAAAATCCTCCAGCATCCCCTCCGGGATATCCTCCAGACTCAGGTCCAGTTCCTTAAAGTCTGTCAGTGAAAAGGTCAGGAGGCAGAACTCCTTCCCCGATGCACGAATCTTCTCTTCATCAATGACTTCATGAATCAGCTCACGCAGGGGCGTCACATCCACACCGCCGTCTGACAGGGTCTTCCAGATCTCTGCGATGACTTCCGTAAACTTATTCTCATGGCTGAACAGCCGCTCCATCCAGCCATCATCCACATCCATAACCTTGGAAAATGTCATCTCACTCCAGATCTTCTCTGCATTTTCGACATCATCCATACAGATCAGGGCACCGTTCAGCGCTCCAACAGACGTTCCTGCAACGGCATTGATCTTTACCCCGGCTTCCTTCAGCGCCTTCCATGCACCAATCTGGTAGGCACCCCTGGCGCCCCCTCCATCCAGTACAATTCCATATTCCTTAGACAGATCCAGTAATACTTCCATACGCTCACCTCGATTTATGATAGTATACTATATTCTGGTATAAAAATGCAACTTCTATTCCAAGCAAATAGAATACAATAACGATAACAAGGACCTGGCATCTGCCAGATCCTCGCTAAGAATTCAGGTGTATGTCTTACCAGGCTCGACCCCCCCCCGCCAAGTACGAGCTTAGACCATATCCAGACGTATCCCCTTCTCCCGGATCAGCTGCACCCAGTCTTCTGAAAGGTTCGTATCTGTAATGATTCTGTCAAAGATATCCAGATCCGTCACAAAGCACGGCTTAATCACCCCGAACTTGCTGGAATCCACGAGCAGTATCTTCTCTGCTCCCGACTGGATGATCGTCTGCTTGATCTCCAGTTCATAATTATTCATGCAGGTAACCCCCATCGTATCATGGACCCCCGCCGCCGACGCGAAAACCTTAGTGGCCCGGATATTCTTAATCAGCGTAATATTCTCCGCGGATTCAAATAACGTCGTATCCGGATGGTAGTAACCGCCGCCGAAAATGATAGAGATATTGGGGTTGTTGCATATCCTGTTCAGGATATTCAGATTGCATGTAAACACCGTCATCTTCGTATCCTTCGCGATATTGTCCGCCAGATATTCCACCGTAGAGCCATTATCAATGATCACGCAGTCGTCCTGCTGAATCAGCGAAGAAGCAAACTTCCCGATGCGCTCCTTCTCTTTTGTATGTGAGCGGGTCGCCATAGAGAGCTGATACGCATCATCTTCCACTTCATATGTATACTGGGTGTTCAAGACTGCCGCACCCGGAATGTCTAATATCACATTCTTTGCTTTGAGTGTATCCATATCCCTGCGCACAGTCATCTCGGACACATCCAGCATCTGTGCAAGATCACGGATCGTGGCACCATTCTGCTTTTTTAATATTTCTACCAACTTATTTAATCTATCCTCTTTTTTACTCAAAAGAAATACCTCTCACTCTACAATCTCCCGCCGAGAATGCGTTATAACACCAAGATCATTATAACATAAATACGAAACTCGTGAAATACCTCAATAACTATTTATAACGCGAAACACTCCCGCACACGTTTAACTACTGCATCAGCCGTAAATCCATATTTTTCGAATAACTGGCCAGCCGGTGCGGAAGCCCCGAATTCATCCATTGTAATATAGCATCCGTCTATGCCGATATACTTTCCCCAGGATACACTGCTGCCGGCTTCGACAACGGCACGGTTTCTTACATTCTTCGGAAGCACGGACTCCTGATAGGCTTTGTCCTGTTCCTCGAATACATCCAGGCACGGCATGCTTACTACTCTGGCGGAAATTCCTTCCTCCTCCAGCTTTAAGGCAGCCTCCAGTGCAACGCCTGTCTCTGACCCTGTCGCTATGAACAGGATATCTGCCGTGTCAGAGGATTCCTTCTTCAGGATATATCCCCCTCGCAGTGCTTCTTTCCCGCTGACCTTTAATACAGGAAGGTTTTGTCTGGAAAGAACAAGGCAGGTCGGCGTCTTAAGTGATGTCAGGGCCGAATACCATGCCGCCTTCGTCTCCATCTCATCGGCCGGCCTGAACACATGCATATTCGGGAGGGACCTCAGCATGGTCAGCTGCTCAACCGGCTCGTGGGTCGGGCCATCCTCCCCGACCCCAATACTGTCATGGGTCAGAACGGAAATCATTGGCAGCCCCATCAGGGAAGACAGGCGCAGCATTGGTTTCATATAGTCTGAGAACACAAAGAATGTCGCGGCATAAGTGCGCAGCCCTCCGTGCAGCAGGATTCCATTTGCCACGGCCGTCATTCCTAATTCTCTGACCCCGTAATGCATATTTCTTCCCTCCGGACATGTTCTCGAGAAATCAGGCTCCCCGTTCATAACGGTTTTATTCGACGGTCCCAGATCTGCGGAACCCCCGATCAAATTCGGCATCCGGTCTTTTATAACATTCAATACCTTTCCGGAAATGCTCCTTGTAGCCTCGGCTTTGCCGGTTCTTGCCCAGAATTCTTCGTCATCCAGCAGTTTAAGCGGAGCTTCTTCATCATAATAGGCATCCAGTCCTGCTTTCAATTCAGGATACTTTCTGCCATATTCTTCAAACATCTGCTGCCAGAAATATTCCTTCGCAGCCCCGCTGCGCGCCAGAGTACTGTAGTGTTCATAAACTTCCTGAGGTACCGCAAACGCCTCCTGTTCGGGCCATCCTAACGACTCCCTGAGGATTTTTACATTTTCCTCTCCGAGCGGCTCGCCGTGTGCACTCGCCCTGCCCTCTTTTGCAGGGACGCCATACCCGATTTTTGTCGTGATTTTAATAAAGGAAGGTCTTTCCTTATCAGCCTTTGCCTGTGCAACCGCTTTTCCGATTGCCTCCGTGTCGTTCCCGTCTTCCACTGTAAGTATCTGGAACCCAAACGCCTCGAAACGCTTTTCCACATCTTCCGTAAAAGCGATCCCGGTACTTCCCTCGATTGTAATCGAATTTGAATCATACAGGACGATCAGTTTCCCAAGGCCGCACGTACCTGCCAGAGACATGGCCTCGGAAGAAATCCCTTCCATCAGGCAGCCGTCCCCGCACAATGCGTATGTATAATGGTCGAAGACCGGGTATCCTTCCCTGTTGAATTTCGCAGCCAGATGTTTCTCCGCTATCGCCATTCCGACTGCCATCCCGAGTCCGGCGCCCAGCGGTCCTGTTGTCGCCTCCACACCTGTTGTATGTCCATATTCGGGGTGTCCCGGGGTCAGAGAACCTAACTGCCGGAAATTCTTCAGGTCTTCAATCCCAAGCCCCCCATATCCGAATAAATGCAGCAGAGAATACAGCATGGAGGAACCATGCCCCGCCGACAGTATAAACCTGTCACGATTGATCCATTCCGGGTCCGCCGGATTATGGTCCATCTGGTGCGCCCAGACCTCATATGCAATCGGAGCCGCCCCTAACGGGAGCCCCGGATGCCCTGAATTTGCTTTCTGCACCATATCCGCGGATAAGATGCGGACTGCATTCACTGCCAAAGTCTCTAATTGCTTATTCATGCTGTTTTCTCCTTTTTCTTTTTATGTCCGATCACACCTTTCACCTTCAGCTTTGTCGTATAAGAACTGATCGCAAGTGCAAAAATCGCGAACAGGAACGGGAACATCTTAATAATTGACGGCGAAATATTCATGCCTACCAGTTCTATCCTGATTCCGACAGCGTCTGCGAGTCCAAAAAGCAGTGTGACGAGTGAAGAGAAGACCGGGTGTGCATTTCCAAAAACGAGTGCCGTAAATGCATTGAAGCCTCGTCCCTGAATCATGTCTTCTGAAAACTGTGAGACTGAAATTGTGGATAAGTATGCACCCGCAAGTCCTGACAGTGCACCTGAAATCAGTATGACCTGCCATTTCACCAGCGCCGGTTTGATGCCCGCCGTCTTAGCTGCCACTTCGGACTCCCCGACTGCACAGATACTTAAGCCCATCTTTGTCTTGAAGAGCATAATGTAAATGACAACAACAAGAAAGATTGCAAAATAAGTCACAATACTCTGCCCGCTTATACAGTTCAGGATCGGGATATCTTTAATAACAGGAATGTGGATCATATTCAGCTTATGGATCTTGTCCGGGCTGTATGCCCCCTGCACTTCGAACATGGCCCGCAGCAGGTAGGAAGTCAGGCCCGCGCCCAGCATGTTCATGGCGATACTGGCAATGATATTATCGGCTTTAAATTTCGTAACAAATAAAGCAAAGAGTGCACTGTACAACGCCCCGACCAGCATCGCGCCGATGAGTCCCGCCCAGACATTACCACCGGTAAACTGTACCACTGCGACTGCCGCAAATGCGCCTACCAGAGAGAAACCTTCCAATGCAATGTTGAAGACACCCGCCCGCTGGCACAAAAGACCGCCCAATGCCATGAGCATTAAAGGAGTGGCAATTCTTATCATAGATGCCAGTGTGTCAGAAATAACCGCTATGTTCATCCTATTTACCTCCTTCACTTGCCTGTTTCTTCCCGGCCGCTTTTCTCTTTAACCTTGGAAGTACAAACTTGGCACTGATTGTTATGAATATGATCGCTGTTACAATGTCAGTTACTGCGGACGGTACATCCGTGATACGTTCCATGTTGATTCCGCCGTTCTTCAATGCACCAAAGAAGATACCGGAGAACAGCACACCGATCGGGTTATTGTTTGCCAGCAGGGACACAACGATACCGTCAAACCCGAAATCCGGGTTAAACCCTGCCAGAAGTCTGTGCTGGACCGCCGTAACCTCTACAGCCCCGACAATTCCTGCAATTGCACCACTCATCGCCATAACCTGAAGGATCGTCTTCTTCGGCTTCATACCGGAGTATTTTGCCAGAACAGGATTCGAGCCGACCACTTTAATCTCGTGTCCGAATGCCGTCCTAAAGAAAACGAATGCGAGAACAAGCATTACGATAATTGCTATGTAAAAACCAATGTTTGCCGAGGATGGCTCAAAATAAGAGATACGCGGGAGCCATGTGTTTTCATTTAATATGGCACTGGCATTTAAGTTCGTCCCGGCTTCCGGATCACGTAAAGGACCGGTTACGAGATATTCCACGTACAGAGCCGCGATAAAGTTCAAAAGCAGTGTGGAAACAACTTCGTTCGTGTTCAGATATACCTTCATCAGGGCCGGAATCATTGCAAACAGCGCCCCTGCTGCCATAGCCGCTAAAAATACAAGAACGAGCGCAGCCACATGGTTCATTGATTTCGGAATATTCACCGCTACTGCTGTCGCCGCCGCGGCACCCATATACAGCTGCCCGTCCACACCAAGGTTAAAAACTTCCGCCTTGTAAGTCACACAGATTGCAAGCCCGGCGAGGATTAACGGGGTAGCCCAGCGGATTGTACCTGCAATATCAAGGGTAAGTCCCTCAAATATACCATTTACGATCGCCAGCGGCTCATAGCCGGATACGGCCAGGAAGATCGTTGCAAGGATCAGTGCAATGACAATCAGGCCAACTTGTTTTCCCACAACACCCACTGCGGATAATATTCTGTTGTTATCTTTATTTTTCATCGTCATCACCGCCTTGTCTCTTTGCTCCTGTCATGTAAACAGCAATCGTTCTCTCATCTGCTTCCCCGCGTTTGAATTCTGCCATGATTTCTCCTTCATACATAACCAGAATCCTGTCAGAAAGGGAAAGGATCTCATCCAGCTCCGCACTGACCAGCAGGACACCCCTGTTGGAATCGCGTACTTCAATGATCTTGTGGTGGATTGATTCTATCGCGCCAATATCAACCCCTCTTGTCGGCTGCGCCGCAATCAGCAGGTCCGGGTCAGCTTCCATCTCACGTGCAAAGATGACCTTCTGCATGTTTCCGCCGGAAAGTGTTCCCAGCTTATAATCAGAATCCGGCGTCTTTACGTCGAAATTCTTACATAGCTCCTCTGACAAGGCATGGAGCTTTTTATTATCGAGGATACCTGACTTGCAGTATGGTTTCTGATAGTACCTGTTCAGAATCAGGTTATCCCTGATGGTACAGTTTACCGCACTTCCCATTTTCAGCCTGTCCTCCGGGATGTGGGACATGCCGCTCTCCCGCCTCTGGCGCACATTCCGGGCGGTAACATCCTGCCCTTTGAAAATAATCTGTCCGCCTGTAGGCTTCAGCATCCCTGATACTGCTTCAATCAGTTCTGTCTGCCCGTTCCCTTCGACGCCTGCGATTCCCACAACTTCCCCTCTTGAAACATGGAAGCTGACTCCGTTTAATGCCGGCAGGCCTCTCTGGTTCAGAGCATGGATATCCTTAACCTCCAGAACATCTTCGCCGGGCTGGTAGGGCTTACGGTCAATCTCCAGATTTACCTTCCTTCCCACCATCATGTCGGAAAGCCCTTCTGTATTCGCCTCCGAAGTATCCAGACTTCCAGTGACGAGCCCCTTTCTCATGACAACGATTTTATCGGTGATGGCCATCACTTCACGGAGCTTATGTGTGATAAAAATAATGGCACATCCCTTTGATTTCAGGAGACGGAGTACATCCAGAAGCTTATCCGTCTCTGTTGGTGTCAGTACCGCCGTAGGCTCGTCGAGAATCAGCACCTTCGCCTCTCTGTACAGCGCCTTGATGATTTCAACCCTCTGTTTTTCCCCAACGGAAAGCTGGTATACCTTCTCGTCCAGATCCACCGGGAGATCATATGTATCCATGATCTCCCGAATCTTTTCTTTTGCCTCTTTTGTGTCAATCAGGCCTTTTTTAGTTGGTGCTTTCCCTAAGATAATGTTTTGTAAAACACTTAAGTTCGGCATCAGCATGAAATGCTGATGTACCATTCCGATTCCCAGTTTAATCGCCATATTCGGGGACTGGATACGGACCTCTTTTCCAAAGAGCTTTATTACACCGAGATCCGGCTCCATCATTCCATACAGCATATTCATCATTGTAGATTTTCCGGCACCGTTCTCGCCGATCAGTCCAAGTATCTCCCCCTCACCTACGCTTAAAGAAACGTTATCATTCGCCACTACACCGGGAAAGAATTTCGATATATTCAACATTTCAACCGCTACTGCCATAATATCCTTCCTTTTCTGCTTATCTGCTATGCTTTAGTACAGATACGATTTTTCTTAACGCTCAGTTTTACTTCACCAGTTTCATCCCATTCTTTCAGTATCTTCATAGCTTCTGCCGCTGCCAGGCACGCCTTTTCTTCTCCGCCATTATCTCCCCAGCGGTCTAACACCCTGTTGGAAATAACCGAAAGAATTGCACCCATCCTCATTTCATGCAGATAGCCTACAACATACTGCCCGGATGTCTCCATCTCGATATTCGTCACGCCTGCAGTCTGCAGGTCCGGAATAATCTTCTCCGCGAAGGACGGCCAGTAACCGCTTCCGTCCTCGTTCAGCGGGCGGCCCTGTCCGATATAAAAAGACCCGACCGTGTAATCCAGACCCAGTCCATAGCGGAATCCAAGCCGTTCACAGGCCTCCATCAGGGCCATGACAACATAGGTATTCGCAAATGCCGGGAACTCCGGTTCCACATACGTTGCGGATGTTCCGTCCTTTCGGACACAGGCAACCGGGATAATCAGGTCGCCGAGGTCAAACTGCGGTACGATACAGCCTGTCGTGCCCACACGGATACAGGTATGAACGCCCAGTGTGTTCAGTTCGTGGAGGCAGATCTCAGAACTCGGTCCGCCAATGCCTGTAGACGTACATGCCATATCCATGCCCTTATATTTTCCGGTCACTGTTTTATACTCCCGGTAAGATGCCACTTCCTTAACATCGTCCCAGTTCTTCGCTATTTTCACAGTCCTCTCCGGAGCCCCCGGAAGGATCACGTAAGGGGGGACATCCCCCGGTTTTAACTGAAGATGATATACACCTTCATTTTCGGCCTTCGGAGCTGATGCTTTATTTATGCTTTCTTCCATAATGACTGATTCTCCTTTTATTCTGCTGAAGCTTTGATTTTATCCCAGTTCGGTACATCTGTGTTAAATGGAACTTCCAGAGAACCGTCCTTGATCTGTTCTTCCATCTTTTGTGCTTCTTCAATTGCTGCCTTCATGACATCTTTATACTCTGCATTACCATCTGCGAATCTGTTGAAAGAATCCCAGTCCATAAAATATCCGCCGTTCGTCAGGTCACGGATTCCGTGCTCTCCGCCCGGGTATTCCCCATTCTTTAACATTTCAATCGCTTTATATACTGTATCGCCAAAGCCGATGCCTTCGATACCGTAGAATCCTTCGTATGTGTCGTAATAGTCACTGATTTCGCCTGCACACAGGATGCCTGCATCCTTAGATGCCTCAACCACACCTGCATTGGAAGCCCCTGAATCTGTCTGGATGACGTCGCAGCCTTTTGAAATCATAGCGCTTGTAATCTCTTTTGCCTTAGCCGGGTCTTCATAACTGCCTACATAGGAGAATTCCACTGTGGCATCCGGATTTGCCGCTTTTACACCCATCATGAAACCATTGCCTTCTGCATTCGGAGTCGGCTCTTCTGCACCTACCACGAAGCCTACATGATTGGATTTCGTAAGTTTTCCGGCAATATATCCGCCAAGGTAAAATGCTCCTTCACCATGAAATTCTGTATCCCACACGTTCTCATACTTCTCGCTGCCATCATTGATTGTCTGGAAAATGGCTGCATATTTCGTATCCGGATATTCTTTTGAGACAAGTTTTGTCGCATCCGTCATGTATCCATAGGTTGTTACAATCAAATCGTATCCGGCCTTGGACATTGCACGCACATCTTCTTCAAACTTAGAAGCTTCTGCTGACTCCAGCTTCTTGATCTCAACGCCAAAATCCTCTGCCGCCTGGTCGGCACCTTTTGCGAGGTCATCCATAGAAGCCTTGTCACCAAACTTCTGGTTTACTACAAGGGCAACCTTCAACTGTTTTTCCCCGTCGTCTTTTCCTTTGTCGGAAGAAGCCGGCTCAGATTTCTTTGCACACCCTGCTACAAGTCCAACCACCATCACTGCTACAAGCATAACTGCCAAAACTCTTTTTTTCATAAATAATTTCCTTCCTTTTCTTTTTCTATGAAGAAAGTGCCGCCGCTATTTTCCCAGAAGCCTCCTGCACTCTTTTCATGACATCATTTACGTTTATTGTTTGTAAAACCCCATCTTTTACTACATGTCTTCCATCCACGAATACATCGGTCACGTCTCGTCCCGTCGCATTATAGACAAGTGCGGACGTTACCGTCTCCGGTGTCCCTGTAAGCATCGGCTGCATATGGGGAACCCTCGTCTCAATCAGGATAAAGTCGGCCTTTTTCCCTGCCTCGATGGTCCCGTAATCCTTCTCCAGACCGAAGCACTTAGCCCCGTTGATCGTTGCCATATCCAGAATGTCTGTCTTCTTAAGGCTGCGGATTCCCCCACTGATTGTGTGGAGCAGCGACATTCCTTTCATTTCACGGAAAATGTCGTTGGAATTATTCCACATCGCACCGTCCGTGCCCAGAGATACGCAGACACCCTGTCTTATCATTTCCGGAACAGGGGCAATGCCGTCCTGGATCTTCATCTCGCACAGCGGCGTATTCACTACCTTTGTATCCGTCCGGGCAAGCTGGCGCACCTCTTCCTTCGAGGCATATACAACATGGGAACCAATCAGCCCCTTGTTCAGAAGGTTATTCCTGTGCAGATAGTCAACTGCCGTGGTGTGGTATTTTTCCTCCACCATTTCCTGTCTCCATGTGTTTTCCGCCAGATGACAGGTAAGCAGAACTTTGTACTGCTTTTGGATCCCCTGAATCTTCCGCAGTCTTTCTGTGTCATAGTCTTCTTCTGAGACCCCGCCCAGAACGGGCACCAGACCATTTTCCCGGCACAGCCTGATAAAACCGGTGAGAAATTGTTCTGATACGAATTCATCCGGTCTCAGGAAATCTACCCGGACATCTTCCGCCAGAGCGCCTCGTATACCAACCTCCTTCATCGCGCGTACAGAATCTTCTCCAAGTCCCCAGTACATGTTCTCCATAATAAATGTCGTACCGGAGAGTAACGCTTCACAATATGTAAGCTGTCTGGACCAGAACCTGTCCTCGTCTGTGATCAGGGTATAAAACCATCCGGTATCAGCAAACTTCCTGTTCTGTTCGAGCAGAGTTAAGTCATCCCCGAGCCCTCGCGCCAGTGTCATGTCACCGTGGCAGTGCCCGTTGACAAGTCCGGGCATCAGGATTTTCCCCTCTGCATCGATCCATTCCTCACAGTCTTCCTTATTCAGTTGTCCTTCTGATACGGCTGCAATCCGTCCTTCTGACACGCCTACCGATCCGATGAACGGCTGATACCGGTTGTGTGCCGAGACGATAATTGCCCCGCTGATACCTGTTTGATATTTCATAACCCCACCTACTGTGCCATTCTATAGATTGCTTCCACATCATCGGCATTGAGGCTCTTAAGCCCTCCGATACTGCCAAATCTGCACGCATCCTCCGCCATTTTCCTGAACTTTTCATCGGTCTCAACCCCGATCTCTTTTAAGGTTACCGGAGCCCCCATAGAAAGGAAGAACTCTTTCAGCCTGCGGATGCCTTCCAGCGCCGTTTTTTCCTGATCGTAAAAATCAACCTCTACGTCAAATACCCTGTTTGCAAACTGCACAAACCGCGGAATATTTTCTTTGTACACATATTTTGCCCAGCACGGGAACAAAACAGAGAGCGTGGAGCCGTGCACCGCGTTGTACTGTGCGCTTAACTGCGCGCCTATCGTGTGTGTTGCCCAGTCCTGATTCCGCCCTGCCGCGAGCAGTCCGTTATGTGCCACAATTGCCGTCCACATGAACTCTGCCCTGGCATTGTAATCATCCATATTTTCCATCAGCGCCCTGGCATTTACCAGGATTGCCTTCATAACACCCTCGCACATATAGTCTGTCAGGTTTACATTGACCGAACTGGAGAAGTAACGTTCCAGTACATGGGAAAACATATCCACAATCCCAAAGACTGTCTGCCGCCTCGGTATCGTCAGCGTCAGGTCCGGATTCATCAGGGTAAATGCAGGTCTTAAGAAATCTGCCATAACATCGGCACTCTCACCCGTTTCCGGATTATTCAGAACACTTCCGTTGCTGCCTTCACTGCCTGTTGCCGGGAGTGTCATAACCGTGCCCACGGGAAGTGCTTCTGTCGGGACAGCTTTCTTACTGTAAAAATCCCATACATCACCGTCATATTTTGCACCAAGTGCTACTGCCTTTGCGGTGTCGATGACACTGCCCCCGCCTACTGCCAGTACACAGCCGATCTGGTGCTCCCTGCATAGCCCGATGCCTTCCCTGACAAGCCCGACCTTCGGGTTCGGCTCTACTCCGGGAAGTTCATAGCAGGTAACTTCCGCCGCTTTCAAAGCATCCATAATCCTTCCGTGAAGCCCTGATTTATACATATATCCGTCACCATAATGGACGAATAATACATTGTCTGATATCTTT
Source organism: Clostridium sp. AF19-22AC (assembly GCF_003479085.1). Lineage (NCBI taxonomy): Bacteria > Bacillati > Bacillota > Clostridia > Eubacteriales > Clostridiaceae > Clostridium > Clostridium sp. AF19-22AC. The sequence goes on from NZ_QUGN01000035.1 coordinate 23,852, forward strand.
CTGATTTCCTGTCCACAAAGCTGGTCTGCATCTTTGTCCAGGATAAACTTTGTCGGAGACATAAATTCAAAACTATCCATATCCTCTACCTTACCTTTCCATCTCTGTAACTGCCCCGCATTGTGATCAGTTACGAATCTCTTTCAGAAAAGAGGTTCCCGCCTGAAATTCGTATCCGAAATATTCAGAAACGGTTGCCGCAATATCCGAAAAGGTACTTCTTGTTCCTATGTCTGTTCCTTTTTTTAACTGTTTCCCATAAACAACGATCGGTATATACTCACGGGTATGGTCTGTTCCCGGAGTTGTGGGGTCGCACCCGTGGTCGGCAGTAATCAGGAGGATGTCTTCTTCATCCAGAAGGCTTAACATCTCAGGTACAAAGGTATCGAAATATTCAAGCGCCTCTGCATACCCCTGTGGGTCATTCCGGTGGCCGTACAGCATGTCAAAATCAACCAGATTCACAAATAAAAGTCCGTCAAATCCTGTTCTCAGATAAGACAGTGCCGCCTGGATGCCCTCTCTGTTATTCTTTGTATGGTTGATTTCTGTCAGTCCCCGCCTGTTGAAGATGTCCTCTATCTTGCCGACGCCGATTACGTCTTTCCCCTTTTCACTGAGCAGGTCCAGAACGGTATAACCGGGCGGGTCCACGGAAAAATCCTTCCGGTTCTCGGTACGGTAATAATTGCCGCTCTCCCCAGTAAATGGCCTGCAAATCACCCTGCTTACAGTGTCATCCCCTGTCAGAAGCTCCCTTGCCGTCTTGCAGATCTCATACTGCCGCTTAAGAGGAATGATACTCTCGTGCATGGCAATCTGCATCAGGCTGTCCGCGGACAGATAGACGATGGGATAGCCAGTCCTTACATGCTCGTCCCCCAGCACCTTTATGATCTCTGTCCCGGATGCCGGGTAATTCCCGATCACCTTTGTACCGATCCTGCGTTCCAGCTCTTCTATGATCCGCGGGGGAAAGGATTCACCGAACACTTTAAACGGTTTCTTCACCGTCAGCCCTGCGATCTCGAAATGCCCATTTGTCGTATCTTTGGCTTTCCCGAGCTCTGCTGCTTTCCCGAAACACCCTTCCGGTTCCCCGGCGGCCGCAAGGCCTGTGCCCTGAATATGAAATAACCCTAATTTCTTCAGGTTCGGAATATGTAAACCACCTCTGTATTCATCAACATGTTTCAGCGTGTTGGTTCCAGTATCCCCGAACTCATCAGCATCAGGAAGTTCTCCTACCCCGACGCTGTCCAGCACGATAATTGTAAACTTTGGCATGGCCCGTTTTCCTCCTATTCACCGGCTTCGTCAAGAAGTCCCGGTCCGTTGCCCTCTTCCCAGGCAAACACTTCCCACACATTCCCTTCAAAATCCTGAAAATAAGCCGCCCTGGAGCCAAAACCATATGTAGTCGGTTCCTTGATGCAGTTCACCCCGTTGCCAATCAGTTCCTGTGCAATATCATCTACATCCTGAAGTTTCGGGACTTTTACAGCCATCATAAAATGATGCCCTTCCCCATCTATATATGTATGGTCCACGACTTCACAGAGCCCTTTTTTATCCCAAAGTGTTACTGCCGTCCCGCAGAACTCAAACTCCGCATAGTTCGCATGCTCCGGGTCCGGCTGGAGCCGCTTTATTTTGAATCCGAACTTCTCCGTATAGAATTTAAGCGCTCCCTGAAAGTCTTTTACAAATAAACAGATATCATTTAATTTCGTTAACATTTCCAGCTTGCTCATATACCTGATGCACCTCCGTTATTCTTTTCCGAAATACAATACTCATCCAGCCAGATGCCAGTCCAAAGACGCAGTACAGCAGCACAATCCCGGCCGACTGCCATATCCTGATTCCTTCCACATAGCTGTTGATCCCGAAAAAAGCACCTGCACCAACAAAAAATACTGCCACATTGCTGATACACCAGGGTGCAAATTCGAAATACATCATAAATGGAACGACGATCAGCGCTACAACCGGTACTGTCAGGAGTTTCAAATCCGGGAGCACGGCCGGCATCCCGATCATGATGACCGCAAAAACGATTCCCAAAACATAGCCGCAGAACCCCTTCACGGCCCCTTTCACGCTGCTTCCCAGCAGAAAATATAGCGCCCACCCCTGAAAGGCGATAAAGACAAATCCGCTGTGTCCGCCCGGTACAAGGTGTGTGCCAATCAACTGGTCCACGAGCTGGAGCAGGAATGACTGGATTCCTACAAAAACGGCAAATATTAGATACTGGCTTTTCTTCATCTCTCCACCCATTCATCCTTAGTCCATAATAAGGAGGCACCCTGGCCTGACCATGATGTCTCCTTATCAGTCACAGCCTTTCATGGTAAGTTTCCGGCCATCTTTCCAGATATGCTATTTCTCACCATTTGCAGCATTCATGAATCTTCTCTGATATGTAATAATCTGCGGGGCAGATGTGTTCTGGGCCAGATAACTCGGTTCTGTTGTAATCACAATCCGGTCTGTCATATCCTTGAACTCATCCTCCGTCATCAGCTTGTCGAGTTCCGGATACATTCTGGAACCTTCGATACTGCAGATGATCAGTCTGGTATCATCCAGATTCGAATTCCTGAGCATTCTTAAGTTATGCCTTACACCATCCATGCCGTCAAACCCTTCATGCTCATTAATCTTCCTGTATTCCACAGTCTCCCTTGCTACCTTCTCAACCAGACGCAGGTCTGCATCCTGATCGTCTCTGGAGAGGAAGTCCCATTCGATCATAAAGCTGCGCAGTGCCTGCAGGAACCGGTCGTCATACGTTGTCTGGTATGCATTGAGCAGCCCGTTGATGTAAGTTGTAACCCCGAAGCGCTGGCGTACGAAGCTGTTGATGAAGTACGGCTTTGCCTGCAGCGCCATACCTGTCTGCCACGGTTCAAACATCAGCGTGTAATTCACACGGAATCCGTGTTCTTTCAGCTTCAGTGCAAGATTATGCCCGTAAAGGTAGTCCTTCGTCGTGCCCTGATTCCAGCGTGTGGACAGCTTTTTATTTCCGGTAAGCAGTTCCCCGACATTATCGGCATTAACAGGGCCTGTATGCGGAACTTTGATTACCATCCGGTAATCGGAGAACATCTCCCTGAATTCTTCCGCCTCCTCCAGAATCTGGCTGAAATCAGCAAACGGGTTATTCACCTCAACGCTGATATCGCAGCCGGGACCGAGTATGTTGGAAATTTCACCCATGACTTCATTTCTGGTCTTGAACTTATGACCGACGTTTGCCTTTGGATTATTGATGAACAGGTCATAAATAATACCCGGGTTACAGGTCAGGTTGCCGATCAGGTGCTTGATCGGTTCCACTTCATACGGGTTAGCCGTATCTGCCGAATAGATGAACTTGGTCGGCCTCTTTTTACCGTTCTTATCATACGATATATTTCTGACCAAATCTATTTCCATTATCTGGTTCTCTTTCATGTTGTACTCAATCTTGAAGCCTGCGGGAGTCTCTCCTTCCGGAACCTTGAATAAGTCGATGACATCCTTAAACCGTTCGCTGACACCGATGTAGCGGACTGTCTTCTGAAGAAATTCGTATTCTTCCAGGCTTATATTCTGATGGAGTGCTCTTCTAACATACCCCTCGTCACTTGATATGATCTGTGTCTCTCCGCCTACGAGAGACGCCAAACTGTAATTCACTGTCTGCATAATACCCTCCATTACTTCAGCTCTTCCAGATATCTGCTGTATTCTTCAACAAGCTTTCCTGCACTTCTTGTCCCTACCAGACTGACGCCCATGTGTTCAAACATATGGAGGGCCGCCGGCATGGTAAATGTTCTCGGCACACCTGATACCTTGATCTTTGTATCGCCGGAAAGATTATCCTTCATAATCTGTACCTGTTCCATCGTCGGGAATGCCTGTGAGCCTGTTGCAGTCTTTACATATGTAACGCCGCATTCACAGCAGATTCTTGTCAGCTCGGCAATCTCTTCGTCTGTCAGGAAACCGACTTCGAATATCAGCTTTGTATCGCAGCCCTCCCCGCAGATTCTTACAAATTCACTGATTTCATGGCGGACCAGCTCATAATTTTTATCTTTTACAGCTCCAATGTTTACAACCATGTCGCAGGCCGTACATCCAAGCTTTACCATCTCTTCCAGTTCAAACAATTTTGCTTTTGTGCACATCGCACCGTAAGGAAAACCAATGACTGCACTCGGTCCTACATCTGTTCCCTTTAACTCTTCCACGACAAGTTCTGCCCAGCAGGAATTCACATTTACTGCGTTTACATGATACTTCTTGGCAATATCACATGCCTTGATAATATCTTCCTTCTGTAAATTCGGTGCCAGATAAGCCAAATCCAAATGTTTTGCAAATTCATTCACTGTCAACATTGTAAATCCTCCTAATAATCCACTTTTCCTTGCTTTGTATATTGATGCGCATTTTCAATATATTGTTTGTTACAATGTCAATATACCACCCTGATTTTGTTTTGTCAATAACATTTGTTACTTTTATTTCATATTTTTCACATTTCTATTTGTTATAAATGTTTATATATTATCATTTGTTTGAATAATTTGCCTTATTTGTAACAAATCTGGAGAGAATTCCATCAAAAAAGAACAGCCGGAACAAGTCCGCTGTTCTTTCATTAAAACTATCAGTTATTCATATCATATTGCTTTGGTGCAGCCCCTCTAATCCACTCTCCTCTGCCTGCTCACTTCAAACATCAGCACTGTGGCCGCTACAGCCGCATTCAGTGACTCCACCTGTCCTGACATCGGGATACGCACCCATGCATCCGCGCATTCCGCCACTTCCTTACGCAGACCGTTTCCTTCATTTCCGATCAGAAATGCAGTCCCCTTTTGGTAATCCTCCTGATCATAAGCATTTTTCCCGTCCAGATGTGCCGCATAAACCCGTACACCGTGTTCTTTTACCGTTTCAATTCCCGCCATTACATCATCCAGATATAAAAACGGCATCCGGTAAATGGCCCCCATCGTGGAGCGGATCGTCTTTGGGTTATAAATGTCTACACAATCCCTGCTCATCAGGATTCCTGTCACACCTGCGGCTTCCGCCGTCCTGAATATGGTGCCTGCGTTTCCCGGGTCCTGAAGATTGTCCAGAACCAGAATGTGCGGGGATTTCTGTTTCAGGATCTCCTCCAGCGTGTAATCCATCTGCCGGATTACCGCCAGAATCCCCTGGGGCGTCTTCGTGTCGGATACATAATCAAATACCGTATCCGACAGAATTTCCGGCACAAACCCTTTTCCTTCCAGTTCTTTTTCATGCTTCTTCATATAAGACTCTGAGACATATACTTTACGCACCCGCTTCTGCGGCGCCTCCATGACCATTCTTGTCCCCTCGGCCAGAAATACTCCCGCCTGATTTCTCGCCTTGCTTTTTTTCTGCAGCTGCAGTAGTTCTTTTACCCTTTGGTTGCTTGTACTTGTAATCATATCTTTCTACCATTACTTTCTGGAATTATTCATTTTCTGCTCTTACTTCATAGAATGGAACTTCGACAAAACCGAGTTGGCCCCGATCACGATAATGATGCAGTCTGACGGAAGCGGCTCGTGAGGGTCAAACGTAACATCTACTTCTTCCCCCCGCATGATCCCGACGACATTCAGCCCGTAGCGCTCCCTTACCTTCAGATCGGCAAGTGATTTCCCGACCCATTTATCCGGGATCACAGTCTCTGCCATGCTGTATTCCGCGGACAGTTCAATCCAGTCCGTAAACGCGGTTGAGACCAGACTTTTCGCCACCCTGCTGCCCATGTCCCGCTCCGGATAGACGATCGCATCTGCCCCGATCTTTTCCAGAATCATGCCCTGAAGTTCGTCTCTGGCTTTTGCAAGAACGTAAGGAATGCCGATCTCCTTAGCCGCAATCGTCGCCATGATACTTGCTTCCAGACTTTCTGATACTGCCACGACAGCACCGTCCAGATTCTTACCTCCCAGAGACACGAGTGCCTCGGGGTCGGATACATCCGCCCTCATGGCATAAGATACCGAATCAGAGATTTCCTGCACCTTCTCATATGATTTATCTACCACAATCACGTCACAGCCCAGACTTTCCAGAGTCAGCGCAACGCTCCGCCCAAAGCTTCCCAGTCCAAATACCGCATATTGTTTCTTCATTCATCTTCTCCTTGCAACATCTTTGTTTGTCATTACCAGCCTATTAACCCAGCATAATCCGTTTTTCCGGAAGATCTCGTAACTGGGCACCAGTGTCTGCCCTGCCCGCGAAGACAAGGGCCATCGTGATGGGTCCAATCCTCCCGATATACATCAGCACCATCAGAACAGCCTGACTCGCCCGGCACAAATCCGGGGTAAGGTCGGCCGTCAGCCCCACGGTTGCCATCGCAGATGTTACCTCATACATGATCCTGAGGAAATCCACATGTGGCTCCAGAACGGTAACCAGTGTTACTCCTGACAGCCAGAATAAAAAAGTAAGCAGGATAATGGCGATACCTGAGCGGACAACAGAAGGCTCGATCTTCCTTCCGAAGCATTCCGTATCCCTCTTTCCCTTAATGACGCCGATGCATGTCAGAAGCAGCATCGCAACGGTCGTCGTCTTCACACCGCCTGCAGTTCCTGCCGGAGAACCGCCGACAAACATGAGGATACATGCCAGCAGTTTTGATCCCGGCGCCAGTCCGTCCTGAGAAATATTTGCAAAACCAGCAGTCCTTGTCGTAACGGACTGGAACCCGGCAGCCATCAGCTTCTGCCCCAGATTGAGTCCTGCCATTGTATCCGGATTATGATACTCCAGTACAAAAAATCCGACAAACCCGGCCGCCAGCAGAACAAGGGTCATCGTCAGCACGATCTTTGTCTGAAGCTTCAGGCGCGTAAACAGCCTTCTTGCCGGCTGCTTCTCCCATATCACTCTCTTCGTGTTTTTATAAATGTCATGCCAAACCGTGAATCCCAGCCCCCCGATGACAATTAGAAACATCGTCGTAAAACTGATGACCGGTGATTTTACATATTCCATATAACTGCTGTTTCCCAGAATGTCAATCCCGGCATTGCAGAACGCAGATACCGCATGGAAAATGGAATAGCAGATACCTTTTACCATACCGAATTCGGGAATGAATTTTATCGAATAGAGAATGGCACCGATCCCTTCCACGATGAAAGTTCCGCGCAGGATGCGGATAATAAACTTCACCAGGCCGCTCAGTGTGTCCAGATTGTAGGTCTGCTGGATCACAACGCGTTCCTTCAATGTAATCTTTTTCTTAATAATCAGGAAAAAGGCCATCATACATGCAATCACTCCCAGACCGCCGATCTGTATCAGTACCAGGAGTATTCCTTTTCCAAATACCGTGAACTGTACGGCCGGGGTGATTGTCACAAGTCCTGTCACGCAGACGGCAGAGACCGCCGTAAACAGCGCATCCGCAAATGCGATCGGCTGCCGGTTACTGACAGGGAGCCATAAAAGCAGTGCCCCCAGCAGGATAACGCCTAAAAAACCAACCGCAATCTTCTGCATCGTATTGAGGCTGATTTTCCTTAAACTTTTATTTTTCATGTCTTAACACCTTAAGTTTTATTATTCCGGATAAGCCGGTGTATTATGATATCAACTTTGGTTACCATTCTAACACAGGCGAACTGAAAAGGACAGCCCCGAAATCCTGATGACATCCCATTGTTATTACTTTACTTTTCTATTGTAATTGGAAATGATATAATAGATAAAACTTTGTTTACGAAATTTATTTCGCTTTTCTCTATGAAAGGATGTGATTTCAATGATTAGCATAACGGGATTCCACCGCTATAAACCTGATGAGGTCGAGAATCTTACAGTCCCTCTGTTCGTTAACAGTGCCGGACATTACCGGTTGGTCAAATTGAATTATTTAGAAACAACACGGCTAAACGGACGGTTAGACTATCAGATTCTTTATATGACCAAAGGTACCGGACATTTCCTGATTCATGGAAAATACCAGGCAGTAACTGCCGGGAATATTATCATATATTATCCGAATGAACCACAGTTTTACTACTACCGTCTGGAAGAACAGCCGGAAGTTTTCTGGATTCATTTTACCGGATATCATTGTGAATCTTTGCTGAAACACTATCAGCTTTGGGGGGAAACTACACTGTACATCGGCATTGACAGTACCCTGATCTCACTTTTTAACAGCATCATCCGCGAAATACAGCTGCAGGAGAATGATTTTTGCAGCATGAATACACTCATGCTGCAACAGCTCTGTCTCCTTTTGAACAGAGCCCGCGAAAAACAAAAGTCTCCCTATTACAACAGACATAATGATATTGCTTCTGCCGTCCTCTATATTCATGAAAACTATAAAGAACCCATTATCATACGGGAACTTGCCGAAAAATACCATATGACTTATAACTGGTTTATACGGTGTTTCAAAGATTTTACCGGTTCTTCACCACAGGCCTATCTCACAGATATGCGAATAGAACAGGCGAAGGATTTATTAAGTAATACATCTTTTCAAATTGCTGAAATTGCTGAGTTGGTAGGCTATTCAGACCCACTCTATTTCAGCCGCATCTTTAAAAAGAAAACCGGATATTCTCCAAACGAATATAAAAAAAATCAATGGGGTAAAGTATAACAATACTATACCTCATTGATCACGTGCCAAGGGCATATCAGGGAACAGAAAACTTGATCTCTTTATAATTGCCGCTATACTATTTTAATATGCCCAGCACAATGTACTGGATCACACAAAATATAATGAGTCCCCATGTATACTTGTCCATGCGGCAGGGCATTTCCTGAAGCAGCCCTTTCTGATCTTTGCCGCGCATGCGTATTTCTCTTCTGCATCCTAAAAGTGTATAGGCTTCTATATCATCTGTACTTCTGCATGGTTTTACAAGACTTGCCAGATACCCCGCCACCATCGTAATTGCAAGCCCCGTCACGTTGTACCAAAGATAGTTGACAGGATATACCCGTGCTATGGCTACTGTTCCCAATACTCCGGCCACAAATCCAATTGAAACGCCAAAATCATTTGCTTTTCTGGTTAGCATTCCCAACAGGAACATACCCAGAATCGCACCACACAAATAGGATATATAACTGCCCACAACAGCTAAGACAGATGCCGTTGTATTCATAAAACCAAATGTGGCAAACAGTACTGCCAGACCTGCCATAGCCAGTGTAAAATACCGGGATACCCCCATAGATACAGCCCTTCTGCCTTTCAGTACCCATTTTTCGTAAATATCTTTTATAAAGACTGTTGCCATTGAATTCAAAAGAGAGTCGACACTTGACATTGCTGCCGCAAAAATCCCCGCTATGATACAGCCCATCACCCCTGTTGGTATTTTCTCAGCTATAAACTGGATCATAACCTGATTGGTATTCTCAAAAGTCTTTCCCTGAAAAACAGAAAACATAATAAGTCCGATGATCATGAACAAAAAATACATTACATTCATCAGAATTCCGCTTGTAAGCAGTGAACGTTTCACCTCCGTTACCGATTTAGTTGAAAACAGTCTCTGTACCTGTGACTGATCCGATATATAATACTGCATCCACATGATACCGCCCCCTAAAAGGGTGACCCAGAATCCATTTTCAACTTTCGGATTTGCTGAGAAATCAAGCGCATTCAGCTTTCCGGCCTCCCGGGCAGTCTGAATGGTATCCATAAAACTAATATCCAGATTCTTAAACGCCAAAAATACAATTGCAAATAACCCGCCCCATACGATTACCATCTGGATTACATCTGTCCATATGACAGCTTTAATACCACCAAGCAGTGTATAAACTGTAGATACAATCACAATAATTACTAAAACCAGTTTAATGTCCCAGCCTGTCAGCTGGCTAATAATCAGGGAGGGGATATACACCATTGAACTGACCTGAATCAGGGCCGTCATTAAAAATCCCACTGCCCCGAGAGTTCTGCTAACAGCCCCAAACCGCTTTTGTAAATACTCATAGCATGACGTTATGCGGATATGGTATAAAAATGGAAGAAAACAGCTGCACGCCAGTGCCAGCACTAACGGAATACTTGCATTCTGCATAAAGGCCCGCAGACCGGACTGGTACGACCAGCCCGGCCCTCCGATAAGGCCGTTACCGCTAATTGTAGTGGCAGCTACCGACAGCGCTACCGGCAGCCATGCCATAGAGCGTCCTGCTATAAAGTAATCATCCTGTGTCACGTTACCTTTGCTCAGCCTTGCTCCCACAACAAGAAGTGCTCCCAAATAAACAACAACAATGATAAAATCGATAACTGACATTACTCTCTCCTCTCCTCTTTAGGGTGTTTCCGGTCAATCATCCTGAACAGGTATCCGTCTGCAGCTTTACAGAATGAAAGTTCCCCCTATATTGCAGCTGTCTGTGCCGCCTTTTCTTTTTTATCCAGAGATACCACGACAAAACCGAAAACAGCCGCAAGAACTGCTATAACCAACCCTGCAATTCGGTATACATTTGCAACACCTATAGAATCTACCAAGATACCTCCGACTACTCCCGCTACCGTATTTCCCACTCCTGCATACATTGCAACAGCGAATGTCTGGGCTGTGCTCGATAATTCCCTTTTTGTAATTCTGGCAATAAATGATACTGATGCCGGAAGAAATAACCCATAGGAAAGCCCCTGCAGGGCGGTCATCCAGATCAGTTGTGTTGGCGTTGTTGCAAATGAAGGGAGCAGTACTCTTAATATAAAGAAGCACATGGATATGAAAAGTAAATGTGAGTCCTTCATTTTCCGCAGAATGATCCCTGCCAGAAACAGAGCCGGCACTTCACTCAGTCCCAGAACAGACCATGCGTATCCGAGCTGTTCTGTACTGCCTCCCACCTGTGTCATTAATGTAGCAAGAAAACCATGTGCTGAGCGGAAGGCTACATATAAAAGAGTCGCTACGATCACGAATGCTATATATCCATAATTAGTTGCCAGCAATTTTAAATCAGTAAATTTCACTTTTTCTTTTACAACAGTATTATTAGTATCCTTCGGACCCAGACACCCCAGTGCCGCAATCACCATCATAGCAATAAACAGGATAAACATCCACTGAAATCCATGTTTATCAAAAAAACCTCCTACTATTGCTGATGTGGCTGCATACCCTAGAGATGCAATTCCCCGGGTAATACCATAATTCGTTGTCGGATTCACCTGCGCATCTAAAACCGTCCAGTTATCAATCAGGGGGTACACGGCCTGTATGACGAAAGATATTACCGTTGAAAAGAATAAAATCGCCATATAGCTGCTGCCTGTGAAATAGAAAATAGCTGCAAGCGCACTGCCTCCCAAAAGGCTGCCAATCATTACCTTTTTAATGGACCCTGATCTGTCGCAGATATACCCAAAGACCGGCTGCCCGATTATACTGGCCAGAGAATTTGCTGAAATAATAACTCCGAGCTGGGTATTAGAGCAGCCCAGACTCAGAATATAAGGACTCAGATACGCAAACAAAATACAGAAGCCGGCCCAATATGCTGTCTGGATAATCGTAAAGCTAATATTTTCTTTTGTAAAAAAACTCTTAATCTTCATATTACTTCCTCCTCAGCGTCTTAAAACATAAATTGAATTGATAATTTATTCTCTCATCCGATAACTGATACTCTTCCTTTAATTCCGGTCCACAGCTTTGTGAACCAATTCCACTCATTTTATAATCAAGACACAGAACCGTATGGTCAGCTTCCTGCAGTTCAAAATTATGTCTTTTTGAAGCCAGCTCCTCCTGTGTATAAGGAAGAACCTGCATAGAAAAAGTGTCCTTTGAAAATACCTCCATCTGATTTCCCAGATCATCAGACAATATCATCTCATATGTATGATAGTGACTTCCGTTTTCCTGAGGTTTGATGTAATCTTCATAAAGATCTTTAACGTCTCCACAAAAGCGCCCAAGTCTTGATGCCTGATGTTTATCACAATAGGATTCCCAAGGTCCATAACCAAGATAAGACACTTTTGTGAATTCCTTCGGCATGAACATGCGGATACCAAATCTGGGAAGATAGGGCATGTTCATATTACGTTTTGCCCTGATATTCACAGTTATTGCCCCTCCGGCATAAATCAGCCATTCAGCTTCTGCCTCCAGGCATGGCTGTATATGCGCCGCTGCCAAATCCAGGGATACCCAGATGCGGACTGACTCTTCTAATTGTTCTGCCTTCGTTTCCTTTACACATACCTGAACCCTGTCATATCCTGCTTTTTGCCATTCCAGTTTCGCAAGCCGGTCATTATCTGTAGGTGCTCGCCAAATATTGTACTGGACGGGTTCCATCGTATAGATACACCCATCGCAAATGATTCGGTCAAACGCCCCTGCATATCTATCAAACCGGTATGTAAAGTCACTGCCTTTTATATGAATGAAACGTCCCTGTTCTTCTTTCCCTATGCCGCCCTGTACTTCCGGACTCCTCTCTTGTGCTTCACCGCGCAGAATAAACTGGTCAAATCCGACCACAGTATCCTTCTCAATAAAATATTCTTTTTTCAGCGTCCGGTACTCTAAATTCAATGTGCATATACCTGATGAAGGAACAGTGTAATCAAACAGATAATTCTTTTTAGTATGGGCCGGATGATGTTCCGGATATAAATCTTTCCCATATACAACAGCGCCGTCCTGCTCAACAGTATAATGGATGTAAAGTCTTTCCTCGAGAGCGGTAAAATCCATTTTATTCTCGATTTCGATTTCACCGTTATCTTGATTAAGGAGGACTGCCCTGACCGGCCGCAGAACATTCTGATATTCTTTCAGCCCCGTATGGGGTGTTCTATCCGGATAAACCAATCCGTCCATACAGAAATTATCATCATGGAGTTCCTCTTTAAAATCCCCGCCATAAAAATATCTGGCTTTGCCGTTATCAGCTTTTCCCATAAAGATGCCGTGGTCACACCATTCCCACACAAAGCCTCCGAATACCCTTGGGCTGTTTTCAAAAATCCTTTGATAATCTTCCAAATCACCGGGTCCATTTCCCATAGCATGTGCATATTCAATTAACATGTACGGTTTTTTTGATTCCGGGTTATTCAAATAGTTTTCTATTTCTGCTGTTGAATCATACATTTTTGTATATAGGTCAAGCATGGATATATCGTTTTTATGTCCGCCTGTCTCCCATATGCTGCCTTCATACTGCAGCAGTCTGTCAGGATCAAATGATTTTACCCAACGCCCTGCTGCTTCCATACTCTCCCCATACCCGGATTCATTTCCCAGGGACCAGATGATAACACTTGTACGGTTCTTATCCCTGTGGATACAACGTCTGACCCTGTCCTGCACCGCCTCATAGAATATAGGATTCTGTACAACATCACCATAGGTTTTTTCACAGGACCCTCCGTAGAATTCCGCTGATCCATGCGCTTCCAGATCGGCCTCATCCAATACATAAAAGCCAAGTTCATCACACATTTCCATAAGCCACGGTGAACTCGGATAATGGCTGGTCCGTATAGCATTTATGTTATGCTGTTTCATTAAAGCCAAATCCTTCAGGGCTTGTTCTCTGTTCATGACAAATCCGGTCACAGGATCAGAATCATGATGGTTTACACCACGCATTTTAACAGGGACTTTATTCAGATACACAACAGAGTCAATTACCTCTATTTTTCTAAATCCAAATTTATGAATAATCTGTTCTTCTCCCGTATCCAGGGTCAGCTGATACAATCTGGGCTGTTCTGCATTCCACAGAATCGGATTTACAATTGAAAACTTCAGATTACCTTTGTTTGTCTCACCTTTTTCCAGTACTTTTTGTTCAGGAGTTTCAAGTACCGCCATAATTGTCATGTTATTATCCGTATTTTCAAATTCTACTTCGACCACGCCTTTATCCAAACCATTTTCTAATCTTGCATGTACGAAGAAATCACGTATATGTTTCTGAGGCCTTTCCAGCAAATATACGTCTCTGAAAATACCGGACATCCTAAACTTATCCTGATCCTCTAAATAACTGCCGTCACACCATTTTAAAACAAGAACTGCCAGCGTATTCTCCCCTGCCGTTACCAAATCTGTAATTTCAAATTCGCTGGTCGAATGTGAAACCTGACTGTATCCTGCAAACTGGCCATTTATCCATACATAAAAACAGGAATCAACTCCTTCAAAATTCAGATACTGTCTCTTCTCCACAGAATTCCCTTTTAGAAAAAATGTATGTATGTAGGCCCCACATGGATTTCGTCCAGGTACATACGGAGGGCGGTATGGAAACGGGTAGTAATTACATACATATTGATGTGTATCAAACCCATAATTCTGCCAGCATCCCGGAACAGGTATGGTATGCCAGTCATCTGCCTGAAATCCCTTTTTATAAAACCCCTCCGGAATCCCATCTGGATCATCACTGTAGTAAAACCTCCAGTCACCATTCAGCAGTACTTTTGAGACTGACTTATCTCTTTGCGGAATATAATAAGACCTTTCTTTCGTTGTTCCCACATGCAGCACTTCAGGATCTTCATAATAATTTTCTAACTTCATTTTCTCCTCCTTCGTGTTTCGTTAGACAGATTATAGCAACTTTACTTTGGCTGATTCTATAGAGAAAGTTTCATTTTATATGGACAAAATCACACTTTCGCTTATTTTCATATTTCTAAAAACAAAAAAATCACCTGATCCTTTAAAGATTCAGGTGATATCCGTAAAGCAGTAAGCTGAATGGAAATAGAGAATTTAAACAGGGGAACCCATGACTTTCATAAGTCATAGGTTCCCCTGTTAAGAAATCAGATCTATGTCTTACCAGGCTCAAAAAACTCGCCAAGTGCGGGTATTACACCTTGAAGCGGTATCCTACACCCCAGATTGTCTCAATATACTGTGGGTGTGAGGTGTCATATTCAATCTTCTCACGGATTTTTTTAATATGCACGGTCACAGTGGCAATATCCCCGATAGATTCCATATCCCAGATCTGCTGGAATAGTTCTTCCTTCGTGTATACATGGTTCGGGTGCCCGGCCAGGAATGTCAGAAGGTCGAATTCTTTTGTTGTAAAGGACCTTTCCTCTCCGTTGACCCAGACACGTCTCGCGGTTGTGTCAATCTTCAGTCCCCTGATCTCAATGATCTCATTCTCTTCCACATTGCTTCCTATCAGACGCTCGTAGCGTGCCAGATGTGCCTTCACACGGGCCACAAGCTCACTCGGGCTGAAAGGCTTTGTCATATAATCATCTGCACCAAGTCCCAGACCCCTGATCTTGTCGATGTCATCTTTCTTCGCTGATACCATAATGATCGGCGTATTCTTCTGGTCACGGACCTGCCTGCAGATCTCAAATCCATCTACCCCCGGGAGCATAAGGTCTAGTATAATCAGATCAAAATCCTCCTCCAGCGCCTTTTTCATTCCAATCTCACCATCATTTGCTACAGAAACCTCGAAGTCACTCAGTTCCAGATAGTCCTTCTCCAGATCTGCAATACTTTCTTCATCCTCAATAATCAAAATCTTCTTACTCATCCACCGGTACCTCCTGATATTTTCTTATTACAAAATACATTGTTGTTCCAGCCCCATCCTCACTGGTCGCCCAAATCTTACCGCCATGTTCTTCCACAATCTTCTTGACGATGGAAAGTCCGATACCACTTCCGCCTTTCGAAGAGTTTCTTGAAGCATCCGTCCGGTAAAACCTGTCGAATATATACGGTAAATCCTTCGGGGCGATCCCTTTGCCGTTATCTCCAAGCTCAATCTGGATAAAATCCCCTACATCCTTTAAATTCATAAAAATCTTTCCCTTCGGCTTGTCCATATATTTCAGGGAGTTATTAACAATATTGTTAATTACCCGCCGAAGCTGTTCCGGATCTACAATCACCTTAAAGTCCGTTTCCACATAATTGCGGTACGTAAACTCCACACCCTTCGCTTCCAGTTCCAGCGACAAATCCTCTGCACAGTCGCCAAAATACTGTTTGGCTGAGCAGGTCGTAAAATTATAAGGAATACGGTTCGTGTCGATCTTGGAATAGAGCGTCAGCTCATTGATAAGCAGATCCATCTCATTAGCCTTATTGTATATTGTTTTGATGTATCTGTCCATCTTTTCCGGCGTATCCGCAACACCATCCATGATTCCCTCCACATAACCTTTAATCGCCGTAATCGGTGTTTTTAAATCATGGGAGATATTACTGATCAGTTCCTTATTCTCTCTATCATACGCAACTTTTTCTTCCGCATTCGCCTTCAGCCGGAGACGCATCTCCTCGAAATCCCGGCAGAGCATGCCGATCTCATCGTCCGTCTCACTCTTAATCTCAAAATCCAGATTCCCTTCCTTAATATTACGGGTTGCGATCTGCAGTCTCGAGAGCGGCAGGGAAACCGTCCTGTAGATCCAGTAAATCAAAAGTGCCGCAGTCAGGAATACAACCAGCAGATACAGCTGCTGGATCTCCCCCAGCTCGCCCGCCCCCTTCGGCGCAAACGTATACATCGCAATAATCGCAAAGATAGTAGGAAGAATCATAACCGTCATAAACGCGAGAATCAATTTCGTCTTAAGCTTCATATTGTCACCTCTTCTGCAAAGGGGTCAGACCCTTTTGCGCTCCGTTTTCAGAATATTCTTAAAATTATGCTGCCTGTTTTTCTTCGGTACGCCCCGCCGCCCTCATGTTTACCGGATTTTTGTTATATCCGGCCCATATAGTTATATATGAAAAAGACAGACACTTTCCGGTGCCTGTCCCCTTCTTTTTTAACGCACCTAATACTGTTATATTACAGATATTTTCTCAATGCGTCAACTTTATCTAGCTTTTCCCAAGGTAAATTTAAGTCATTACGGCCAAAATGTCCATATGCTGCTGTCTGTTTGTAGATCGGTCTGCGAAGGTCAAGCATTTTGATGATTCCGGCCGGACGCAGGTCGAAGTTCTCGCGGATGATTTCGTTCAGCTTCTCCTCGGATACATTTCCTGTTCCGAATGTATCTACGTTGATAGAAGTCGGCTGTGCAACACCGATTGCATAGGATAACTGGATCTCGCATTTCTTTGCAAGGCCCGCCGCTACAATGTTCTTTGCTGCGTAACGAGCTGCATATGCCGCGGAGCGGTCTACTTTTGTACAGTCTTTTCCGGAGAAAGCCCCGCCGCCGTGGCGTGCCATTCCGCCGTAAGTATCTACGATGATCTTTCTTCCTGTCAGGCCGCTGTCCCCGTGAGGTCCTCCGATGACAAAGCGCCCTGTCGGGTTAATGAAGAACTTTGTGTTCTCATCAATCATTTCTGACGGAAGAATCGCATCAAATACGTATTTCCTGATATCTTCGTGGATCTGTTCCTGTGTAACCTCCGGGTCATGCTGTGTGGATAATACAACTGCTTCCAGTCTCGCGGGAACGCCGTTCTCGTCATATTCTACCGTTACCTGGGTCTTCCCGTCGGGGCGCAGGTACGGAAGTGTTCCATCTTTCCTGATCTCTGTCAGCCTTCTGGCAAGCTTGTGGGCCATAGCGATCGGGTATGGCATATATTCCTCTGTCTCATCTGTTGCATATCCGAACATCATTCCCTGGTCTCCCGCTCCGATTGCCTCAATCTCGTCGTCGGACATCTTATTTTCTTTTGCTTCGAGAGCCTTGTCAACCCCGAGTGCAATATCTGCTGACTGCTCGTCAATCGCAGTGATTACGCCGCATGTATCCGCGTCAAAGCCGAATTTCCCCCTTGTATATCCAATCTCACGTACGGTATCACGTACCAGCTTCTGGATGTCCACATACGCATTCGTCGTGATTTCTCCCATAACCATGACAAGGCCTGTTGTTGTGCATGTCTCACACGCCACACGGCTCATCGGGTCTTCCTTGAGAAGCGCATCCAAAATAGCATCGGATATCTGGTCACACATTTTATCCGGATGTCCTTCTGTTACTGATTCTGATGTAAATAATAATTTTTCCATGTCATTTCTCCCTTCTGAAATGTCCGGACCGTCCGCGGTTCTTTTCGTATAATAAACCGCCAGTACGTCCGAATCAGCTCTTTCTCTCTGGGACTGCCTGCCTTGTTCACAAAAAATTTCCTCTATAAACAAAGAAAACAGCCCACAAGAAGCGGACTGTTTATATCTCATAAATCAATCCTCTTATTGTTCGATTACTCGCTCAGGTTGGCACCTTCCGTGTTAGGGGTTGCCGCGGCTTCACAGGTCCTTTGTACCTCCACCGCTCTGAATAAGAGAAAGCTTGCTTTGTTAAGTTGTTAAGTACAATAGGAACTTTACACCGTATTATGAAAAATGTCAATATACATCTTTCAATTTTTGTATCCTTCCATTAATCTCCTGATTACGTTTTTGAAATTCTTATGAAAGCAGCTCTTCCAACTCCAGCTCACAGGCCGGAATAACCGGAAGCGGATTCTCCGTATGCTCACCCAGCATTTTTTCCATCCATACCATATCGTACCAGACACCCAGTTTATAGCCGCATTTATGAAAATGTGCGACCGTTTTGTACCCGAGCTTCTCGTGAAACGCAATGCTTTCCGGATGGGGATAGGCGATACAGGCATTCAGATTCAGAATATGCTGTGCTTTCAAAACCTCTTCCAGCTTCTCATAGAGTTTTCTTCCTATTCCCCTGCCTTTCAGCTCACGGCCGACATAGACCGTCGTTTCGACAGACCAGTCATAAGCATCTCTGTCTTTAAACTGGGAAACATAGCAGTATCCGGCGATTTTTCCGTCAGCCACCGCCACCAGATAAGGATACTTTTGCATTATACGGACCATGCGGGCCCTGAATTCCTCCAGAGTCGGCGGCTCATATTCAAATGTGATAGCCGTATCCGTCACATACGGGATATAAATATTAAGGAGGGCTTCTGCATCACGCTGATCAGCCGCCCTGATTATAATCTCTTCTTTATTCATCTTTCTTTTCCACCTCTTTGAATACCCCTTTATCGTTCAGCTCTGCATTGGGGGACAAACCGTTGAAAAACTCATAGAATTCGGCCTGCTCGTCCTTATCTTTAATATACTGGGTTGTATACTCCGTCTGCAGACAGGGCACGAAGGACATTCCTTTCAATCCCTTATCATTAATATCCAGCTTCAAAAGGCCGGTATATTTTGTCTCATCATTAAACCAGAAATCCCCCATGCTGTAAATAACAGGCTTTCCGTCTATGTATTCCATCCCCTGAAGCACATGGGGATGTCCTCCGACTACAATGTCGGCCCCGGCGTCCAGAAATTCTTTTCCCATATCGTGCTGATACTGTTCGTAAACATTCGTGTCTTCGGGTCCCCAGTGGATATATGCAATCAAATAATCACACTGTCCAGCTGCATCCTGAATGACCCGGTTATATTCCGCCGTATCATAAGCCTCCAGAACCCCCGGAGAGTCTTCTTCTGCCGCAGGGGTGTAATACACCACTTCCGCATTCGTCGCCGCGACAAAACCGATTTTCACACCGTTTACCACATAATAAACCGGCCGCTTCGCCTCCCCGATATTCCTCCCGCCGCCGACATAAGGGATCTTGGCCTCATCCAGAAGGTCCAGCGTATCTAAAAGGGCATCTTCGCCATAATCGTAAACATGGTTATTGGCCAGAGATACGAGATCCGTCCCCATCTCCTCAAGAAGGGCCATCCGCTCAGGTTTTGCACGGAACGTGTACAGCTTCCCCTCCAGAGCCTCCCCTCTTTCACTGATACAGTACTCATGGTTCAGATAAAAAACATCCGCATCATTTGTTATTTTCAATATTTCGGGAGAAATGCATTTCGACAGGTCATTTACCGTGTCATAGTGATCCAGCACAAATCCATCCTCTGCAAAACAGATATCCCCTGCAACAACCACTTCCGCAGCCTTACCGGAACTTCCTTTTTTCATGTAAATCCCATGCTTCTTTGCAGTTTTTGCGTCATCAAGCCAGCCTTTATAGCGGTCATTAACGACATGCATCGTTTCTCCAACCGCGGCATAAATATCTTCACCGGAAATCTTTCCATCCTGTGCAGCCTTCAAAACTGCATCCTTTTTTTCCGGATAAGCCTCCATGAACCAGTCGGAAAAAGAGCCTTTTTCCCCTTTCCCGGTAGCAGACGAAGCCTCCACCGCACCATCCAGCGTCTTAACAAATGTATCGTAGCAAGCCTGCACCGCTTCTTTTCCCGCAGCCAGCTGCTTTTTCGACGAATGCCGCTTCACTCCCGCAATACATAAACTGATTATCACTATCAGAATCAGCACGGCTCCCCCAATGACCATCAGCATCCTCTGACGCACCTGTTTTCTACGCTTCTCAATCCGCTGTCTGCGGACCTCTGCATCGTATCTGTCGTTCCCCATATTTACAGCCTCCTCATTTGCAAATCCAAACCATATATACAAAACCATTGCATACCACGGAATAAAAGTCAAGACCTTCTCCTGATAATTTACTCAGGAATTTTTCTCCTGTTATATACCTTATTTGGGAATGTGCATCCCGCCCGGAGGACTTTTTACTTCGCATGATGCATTTTCTTCGTAATCACGACCACCGGCTTAGCCGGTGGTTTGCTTTGACC
>NZ_QUGN01000036.1:0-41847 GCF_003479085.1 Clostridium sp. AF19-22AC
CTAATATATGAAAGAGTAAATATCAACTGTGCGAGAGTAAAATCCACTGGGAGATAAGGGAGTGGAATTTAAAATTTCATTTTAGGTTATTATTGGATATCTGAAAGATTAACCCTATTAACATTTTATATATGATATAATTATAATAGAACAATTATAACAATAGTCCGATGGTGGTTTCTCGGATGTATGACCTCCTTCATACATGTAGAAAAAACGTCCTGCATGAAAGTGTGGGGCGTTTTGTGGTGGATGAAAGTATACCACATATAATTGAAAACGTGTCTACAATTTGTTGATAAATGTAAGAATATGGTATATTATTAATTTAATTGTGGTGATGTTTTGGTGTTGGGACTTATATGTGGAGTGATATAATGATGGTAGAAATAGCTGATAGTATAGTAAATGATTACATTTGTGCAGAAAAGCTTAAGAATTTTTGTAAAAAACATGAAATGAAAATAAGTGAGAATAAAAAAGAGTTATTTAATAAAGTTATTGAATACGCAGGCGAAGATGTAACACAAGAAAGGTATATGGAAGTATATAATTGGTTATTGGAATCCATAAAGGAGGGGAGTAAACAATTTTGCTTCAAACGGATTATAATAGATGAAAATGTATTAGAACATTTGGATGATATTGTGTTGAATAAATATCCATATTATAATCAAAGTGATGTTATAAAATTTAAAAACAGTGATGTATACAAATTAGTTAATTATCATAAGCATTATGATGAGAATAATATTTTAGAAAGAATTGAATTTATATTCTCGAAGTTTATGTTGGAAGGGGATATAGAAAATAAGCCAGGACGTAAAGTAATATATCCGATATATATAGAGGTTTATATAAAAGAAAATTTTATAGTTGGAAGAGGAAAGTCGAAAACAACATTATATGAATGCAATGAGGCTGGTATTGTACTCAAAGAAAATAAAGCCAAGGTATTGGACGATATTACATTTTTGCTAAGTAGAATAATAATATTATTAAATGGAGAATTAATTGATTTATCAACGAAGCACAGGTGGCAATCTATGCTTTTTAAACTATATCAAAAATATTCTTTTATTCCTTTGGACGTAGATAATAAGGTTAGATCACTGGAAGAAATATCTAAACAATATATAAAAGAGATTTTTAGAAGAATGGAATTGAAGAACCAGAATATTCCGAGCGCCATAAAAGATATAGAGATATTTTTGGAAAAATATATTTCTATAAATGGTGATATGATTGATGTTTTTAAGGAAGATAGGGAAGCATATTTAATAAAGATTAGTTCTGACGATGCAAAACAAATGACAAAAATAGATACAGCATCATCTAAAGAAATGCCACTACAGTGTACAGATGTTTTTTATGACGGGAAAAAGTATATATTAGACACTCAAATGTGTAAGAGATTAAACTTATGTTATAATAGAAAAAGAGGATATTTGACTTCCTTTACAGCACAGTTTAGTGTCATAAAAAAGGATTGGGGATATTTAAAAATGTCTTATTTTCCAGAGGAGGTGGATATACAAAATGTTCTACAAACAATTTTTGAAAATTACTGATGTGTTGGATAAACAATTTTTGGAGGAAGTCGACTATTGGTTGACTGTAACTTCAGATAGAGAAACAAAAAGGATAACAACATCTTTTATTGCATCTAAGTTTATGGTTAATTATGCTACTGCGGATGTCCTATTAAAATTTGCTGTTAGCGAAAAGATATTAGAAAAAAGATACATCTTATTTTGTGATAATACAAATTGTGAAATGTATTTAAATGATTATAGCGAAAAAGATATATATAATATGTTAGGAAAAAGCACATATTGTCATAATTGTGATAATGAGTTCATCATAACAGAAAGTAACATTATGATTGCTTATAATAAAATAAAGGACCCCGGTGTTTTGGAAGAACGGATAAGAGATGCAATTTTTTCTAAAATGGGATTTGGCCATCAAAATGAAGATTTCCCAAATTTTAGCATTGCTGATTCTTTGGCTAATAATCCTAATGAAATATATTCTATTTATTATAGTCCTGAGGAGTCAGCATATAAAGAATTAATGCGGTTAAAGATAGCACTTGATGGATCATTTCAAACGCCCAAGGAAAAAGGAGATGCCTTGGAAAGATTTTCTATATACTTATTTAATCAGATTAAAAGTGTTAGTGGTACGAATAGAATAAGGACATATACAAATCAATTTGATTGTACAATGCGTTTTTCACAAAGTTCATCAATTTTTCCAACAATAATGAAGTATTTGACACCGTATTTTATTATAGAGTGTAAAAATGAATTAGATAAATCTGGTAAAGGAAAAACGCCATCCAACACATACTTTCATAAACTATCTGATATTATGGCATCAAATGAAGCACAAGTAGGAATTGTGATTTCGAGAGGAGCGGAAAGTACGGAGGATAGATTAATTGCTTATAATAACTACTTGATTTGCAAAGGATCTGGTAAACAGAAATTATTATTATCTTTATCAGATAATGATTTTAATATATTGGTTGATAAAAGGGTGAATTTACTGGAGTATTTAAGTTTTAAGATGGATATGCTAACGATGAATGCTAAAAATGCTACATATGAAATGTTTAAAAAAAAATAATTATTAGATATTGTAGTTATAAGGGGAGGCACTTCGGTGTCTCTTTTTCTGAAGCAACTATATTTTCTGATATGAAACTATAATTTTACTAATATTTGTTGATAACTTTAAAAGTTTAGTTTATTATAATTGTAGTTTAAATTTGGGAGGAGATATATGTTTATATTATTAACAGTAATTGCGATTGTATCTGTAATATATTGTGTGGATATCCCGATAATAAATGAAAATTTTCAATTTATGGTAAATAATCATGATTCAATGTTATATGGGGTTGTTCTTAGTATAATTGCAGCATATATATTTTATATATTGCAGGTTGCTATACCTGAAAAAATTAGGGCTAAACAAAATCGGGATTTAATATATCCCAAATTGCAAACTATTGAAAGAAAGATGGAAAGTATTATTAAAATTATTTATCCGTCCTTTTCCATTGAAAATACTATAGAAAAAGAGAGTATACTAAAACAGCTAAATGATGTTAATCTTTTTACAGATGGGACACAGGATTTTTACAATAGAAAAGAAGTCACAAAGATGGAAGCGTTGTATAAAAATTGCGATTTTATACATAACAAAATTTTAGAAGTGTTAATTTATAGAACCGTAGATAAGAATATAAGAAGTATAATTGGAAAGTTGGATGAATCAAATCTAAAATCAATTATTTTTGAAATGTATAAGGAACAACCAGGGATTTTAGAGACAATTACCCCAAAAGGAGCCAAAGCATCTATAGGACTTTGTATTGTAAATACGGGGGAATATTATGAAAGAATATGTTATGCTTTTATGGAATATATTGATTTATACAAAAAACTTGTCAAAATAACCAAAGATTTTTAGTTCATATGTTGCGCTAATATAAAATGTTGCACATTCCTTCAAAATAGGCGGAGATTATAAATGAATGAAAAGACTTATAAAATAATAGATTTTGCAGTAAGTATAGACAATGCTATGCATGGAGATCCATCAAGTATATTATATTTAATAGAAAGCATAGAGAAGTTGCCAGGAAATATTAGAGATAAGATGTTTACATACAATTTGAGGATATTTCTTGAGGAATATGGTAGTAAAGAAAATTTTAAAAGAGCACGAGTTATAGGAGAAATATTAGTGGAAAGTGATTATGGTGAGGAATATGGCCTTGCTGTATTAAAACTTATCGACGATATGGATATATCTGAAAAAGTAAGATATTTGGCTCGTTTAGCAGACGCATTTAGTAAGGGATTTATTGACAGAAATGAATTCTTAAGATATGGCAGAATCATTAAAGATACGCCTTTTGGGGCGTTACACTTTTTGAAAGAAAACATCGAAAATAAATTATTTAATTACAGTGATAACATGTTTATCTATAATGACTTAAAACGCAATAGGTTAATGTACGAGGCGGTTGCTGGATATTGTTTTACAATAGAGGCTTTCTACTTAGATAAATATGCTCTATCTTATTGTTGTGAAAAGTATAAATATAATGGAGAAAAGGACTTTATACCTGAGCTTGATCAGTTCCCAGGTGTTGCTCAATCACTGATTACTAAACAGGTGATAAATCCTTATATGAATTGAAAAGCGTCTAGGACAGCCTGGATGCTTTTTTGATGATGTAAATTAAAAGGGACTCGGAGGAAATAAAATTGCCTATATACAAACGATGCAGCATATGCGGACAGCGATGTGAATGCGATCATGCGGGATAGGATGTCCATTATCCTCGAAGGGACTCTTGATGGCGAGATGGATGAAGAATTAGGTTATTCCAAATATGATTACAGAAACAAAGATACCCATAACAGCCGGACGGCCATTCCAGTAAAACGATGCATACCAGTTATGGAGATATGGAAATCGATATTCCCAGAGACCGTAACGTTGAATTTGAACCTCAAGTCGTCAAAAAATACCAGAATACCGTCACCCAGGATATGGAGGATAAGATCATTTCCATGTATGCGAAGGGAATGACCACCGGTGACATAGAAAGCCATATGAGAGATCTGTACGATATTGATATTTCTGACAGCACCATCAGCCGTATCACAGACAAGAACCTTCCCATCGTAAAAGAATGGCAGGAACGCCCCCTGGAGGAGATCTATGCGGTGGTCTTCATGGATGCCATACATTATCACGTCCGTCATGAAGGACGGATCGTAAAACGTGCGGTCTACATAGCTATAGGTATCGACATGGATGGAAAAAAGATGTTTTGGAAATGGATGTGGGCCAGAATGAAAGTGCAAAGTTTTGGCTGTCTATCTTGAATGGTCTGAGGAACCGCGGTGTAGAAGATATCCTGATCGCATGTGTGGATAGTCTGACCGGATTCCCCCAGGCGGTCGAGGCAGTATACCCACAGACAGAGATCCAACAATGCATCATCCATCAGATCCGTAATACCACGAAATTCGTATCCTATAAAGAGATCAAGCCTCTGATGTCAGATCTGAAACGAGTGTATGCTGCGCCTACGGAAGATATCGCTTTATCCGAGCTGGACAGTTTTGATGAAAAATGGAGTGGAAAATACCCCAAGATCGCCAAGTCCTGGAAAGACAACGTAAACGCCAAATAGTAAGTACTTTTTCAAAATTATCATATGTGAGATAATAGACTCATCACTATAAAGTCAAAATAGTTTAGTACTCAACTTTTTTGACCAGACTACAGGAGGTGAGTTATGAAATCTCATACAAGTTTAGTTGCACAGCAAACTCGTTTGAGTGAATGGGCCGAACTGGTCAGGGATTGCCAAAATCGCCCACAGGGTATGAAAATCGATGAATGGTGCCAGCTGCACGACATGACGAAAGCGAGTTATTATTGGAGACTCCGAAAAGTTCGGGAAGCTTTTCTGGCAGCTGCTGACAACACACCAGATTTTATAGAAGTTCCTTCTTCTCCTATCCAGTCAGAAGTAAACGCAAAATAGCAAGTATCTTGACATTTTGCGTTTACAAGACAACTAGGCAAACCTGTCGACTTATTTTAAGTACCCGGAGGCAGTACGTCGCCTGATCTATACTACGAATGCGATCGAAGGGGTTAATCGTCAGCTGCGGAAAGTGACCAAATCCAAAACAGTATTTCCATCCGATGACAGCCGATCAGAAGATTATGGTAAACATAGATCTTTTGACCGGCTTTTTTTCATATTAATCCTTTATAGATTCCATAATGTCATTGAGGTTACAATCCAGTGCATCGCATATCTTTAGAAGTACGTCGGTGGTGATGTTTGCGCCTTTTCCAAGTTTTGCAATTGAGGCAGCACTTATTCCGGCGGCTTCTCTTAGATCATTCTTATTCATTTCTTTATCAATTAACAATTTCCATAGTTTATTATAACTGATTCTCATATTGATCCTCCTCTAGAAAATCGAAATCGTCAAATACCTGCTCTGTCTGATGTGAAGGCAAATAGTGCTTTAGCATTTCAACGTCTTTGCTGATATCACGCGGTTTAATTCTGTTCAGAACTTTTTCCTCTACTTCAGGTGTCCAGTAGATTTTCAGCTTATTTCTTGCGCGAGTTATAGCAGTATAGAAAACACTGTGAGTTACGAGTTCTTCAACCTCATCCGTTATAACGATCTTTACGGAATCATATTCAAGTCCCTGAGCTTTATGAATCGATACCGCATATGCAATCTGAAATGGAACAACAGTAGTAGAACCTTGTTCATCGCTATCCTCGTCAGCACTTTTTAACTTATGTACATAGAAACGAACTACCGAGGATTCATCTTCTTCAGAATTTGAAATAAATTCTAGTGGGAAGAATGTCAAATCACTCTCATCTACATATCTTGGTATTTCTACATCAAACTGGATTCGCTCTTCAGGGGTGCCAGCATCAACAATTTCGATTCCTTTGATGATGCCTTTCATATTGTTATGAATCAAAGGGAAGAACCTGTCTGATTCAAGAAACAGAATAGGATCATCTACTTTGTATTGTTGTATATCCCATTGGAATGTAGGGTTAGGATTGCTTTCCTGGAGGAATCTATTGATGTTGTTTATACCATATAGTCCGTCGTAATTTAGACAAAGAATCGCTTCGCCAGGTTCCAATGAAGATAGTAATGTTTCATCCACTTTCAGTGAATAACTTTCTCTTTCAATTACTTCTTTTGCGGTTTCATCCATATTTCGTACTTTGTCCCAGAGCTCCAATAAATACTCATCTGTAGTACGATATGGATTTGTGAGTTCAAATACCGCGCTTGATGGAAGAAAGGTCCTTAAGACAGAGAACCAGTTACCAAATTGAATGGCATCTATTTGATAAGTATCCCCGACTAGAAGAAGCATATTGAAGTTTGCAGTCTCAAGGATCTTAACCATATCACTATTGCTAACGGTGCTACATTCGTCAATTACAAGAAGCTCATATTGCGTATAAGAACTTTGATTTTTAAAGCTCTCAATCGTGGAAAAATATGTATTGTCTGCCGTGATATTCCGAACTAAGTTTTCTTTGGCAGGGTTGGTTTGTGTTAAATACAGTTTTCTTTCATCGTTCAGATAATGGGAAACATGATTTATTAATGTTGATTTCCCTACTCCAGCAGAACCATAAATCACACCAACTCTTGACTCAGAAAAGATACGGGTAATTATGTCCTTCTTCTCCGGACAGTCAATTTCGTAATCACCAAATAACTGCCACATTTCAACATCGTTTTGATAGCCTTCGACACCAGATTCCGATAGTTCTTGCAGCTTTTCTATAATCTTACAGGTATCTATTTTATACTCATTAATGAATACCTGATTATGCTCGATCATAAGGTCACTTTTAGGCCGATGGCCAAACCAGAGACTTTCATTGTACTGATCTTTCAGCTCAATTATATTTGTGTAACCTGTAATTTCATCAACATCTGTAAATAATTGTCCTTTTCCTTCAGTATTGTTTCTAATGTATCTAGCAAAAAGTTCTGGTTGCCTGTTCCCACGAGGGATACAATCAAAAACTGCGCTTAGCTTTGGATTGTGGCCGATTGGCGATCTGTTAAAAGGAAGAGAATCAAATTGTTTGCAACCATTCATTAAGTATAAATTTGAGAGCTTGTTATTTTCTATGCTACTTCGTTGATTTTTTATGATGACATTATTCATGCAATAAAGAAGATAGCGTAGAATGTTTTGACCAGATCTGCCTCTGCGAACGATATATTTACATCGATCCAAAACAGGAATAAAGATCGAAGAACGAAGTTGTGTTTTCCATTCTGTTGTCAGTCGGTCATATGCAAAATCCGGAAAAGCTATCACGTCACTAAGAGAGTACTGAGTTCTTGTGAGAAATTCACATATGAGTCTCTGTTCTGGATACGGAACACGTTTGCGTTCTCCAATTATTAGTGATATGAAATTTTGAAATTCACAATCGCGGATAGAGACTTCCCATCCATCAATAATAATGATAGGCATAGTTTTTCCAAGAATCTCAATGGATTCATTTATTAAATGGAATTTAGAAGCATAATTACTTGTAACAGGTAATTTTGTAAATGCTATTACTCTGTTTGTTTTTGACTTGTTTTTTCTATCGTCAACAGGAGTAAATGTTACTTCATAATATATTCTGCTATCTACAAATAGTGGCTTTATCTTTTGTACATAGTATTTATTGTTGCCTGATCCATTAAAGTTTGCAGGATGCCTTTCGATTTTTTCTGATATTTTGGCATAATACTCTTGTAATGTATCATCCAGTCGGAGAGGAAACTTATGCAGGTTATGAAGAATTGTAATTCCAAAATAGCGCTGTAGTAATATTTTTGCTTCCAAGAGATACTGATAATACTTCAACATCAGTCGCTCTGAGCCGTCTTCGTCTAGTGTGTATTGCGTTGTTACCACCTGTAGAAAACTGTGGAATTTATATAAAGAGCTTAATTCACTATTTACCTGAGCATGCTCGATTGCCTTAGTTATATTTTCTTCTGAGCTCCGGAGGTTAGAACCATTAGCGTAAAATTTAAGCATGATATGTTCTGTGAATTTCGTTAGCTGTTCAAGGATATCCTGTGAAATAGCTCCGCGTGATGAATTTTCAATATTATCCAGGTGTCGGCATATAACGTCGTCTATTCTTCGAATAGAATCATCTAATGATGGCATTTAATCACTCCTTTTCTAAAATTCTCCATCGTCCCAATCATCTATAAAGGCATCGTATGGAAAAGATGCAGAGTCATTCCCAGGATGGAGTTTTATGTATAAATTACGTATTTTCTTCCTTGCAGTTCTAAGTAAAGGCGAAGTATTGCTGTTTCCAGAGAAACTATTTTCTAGTTTGTCTAATTCTCCAAGCAGGGCAAAAGCATATGATTTCAAACTTGGATCTTGAAACTCATTTGCCTTGTTATTCCATTTTGTTTGATATAGATTCTTTATCCTTGCAGGGATTGTCATGTCGATCAGAGAGTCACCATAGTTCTCTTTTATTATAGAGAGCATTATATCGTCATAATCATTGGTGAATTCCTGGAGTAACATGACATCTTCTGAAGTATATGGAGCGCCCACGTTAGTTTTGTTATCAGCAGTGGTACCAAACTGTATTCTTTCAGCGTTTTTTACAGTGATCTCGTCTGCCATTGCTTTTTCAACCTGGGCAAATTTATCTGCCATAATTTGTCCAATTTTCAGTATCTGATTATTTATAATCTCATGAGGTGTTGGATCATTGGTCGCGTGGATATGAGCCTCAGATACTGGGGCGGTATTTGTTTGTGGAGACCATAATGTTACGTTGATGGCACGATTAACAGCATCACCTGCATTTCCATTATATATACGAGGTTTACGAGGAGCTTGTGTGCTCCAGGCGTCCAGTGTTGTAATTCCCAGACTATTTTTATTGCCACGATACATGAGAATGTAATGTAATACTCCAACAAGAAATGACTGAAAAGTAAAATCAGTCATATTACGAATATCAGCTTTTTTTACAGATAACCCGGTCTCTTGAATAAAGAAGTTATCAGATTCCATGATGCTATGATCGTTTTCAATGACATCAAGTAGAGCTGTAACTAGCCAGGTGGATTTGCTGTAATCAATATGCATCTCATTAAACTCCGACATCCTTTTTAGGGCGTCGGAGTATTTGTTTTTTACCAGGTAGTCATAGCTTTGAGCAAAGGCTGTGTCGTTAAACGGTACATTAATACTTCCCTCGGACTTGCAATTTCTATAGTTCGAAATATCCTTTGGGGCTTCTGGATAATATGTCCCCTCTGATAAAGCGTATATTAAGTCAACGGTAACCTTTGTATTCGAATGATTATCTTTAATTCCATTTGTATGGTCCTTAGAGGAACCATTTTTGTGTGTCGCCTGTCCCAACAAAAGGAAAAAGACTCCTCCGCACAAATATGGATAATCCATTATTTTTCATCTCCTTTAGCGAAAGTAACTCAAGTAACTGAAAAGGGGTGCTTTGAGCATTGACAGTAACTGGAGCAACGATAGTTTTAAGCATAGAAGGAACGTAAGCGTTCTTTATGTAGCTTCTATTTATTCACCATTATACCATGAAGCGATATAGGTTTCTATTAACGGAGGATTAAATGTTGCAAACGTAAAGAATATATCGCGAAAGCAATAAGTTTCTTCAAGTAAAAATGTATATCTCGGCCTGAATTACGTAATACGGTGCGAGGTACAAATATGAGCTTCTATCAGTAAAAAAGATAGAGGTACATAGGAGTACCCTTATTTCGTCATGCGTAATTATGCTGTCTAAGAGTCGGTACTTCATTGTATCGGCTCATTTTTTGTTTCCTCGCAACCTTACCAGCCGGGAAGGAAAGCGAGGACAAAGATGGAAAAAACGAGTAAAAAATTTGGAAAAGATTACAGTAACAAAAAGCCATACAATGGAGTGGCATGTATTGAAGGAGAAGTTCTGGTGCCATTCAGAATTAGTGATGAGATTGTTAGAAACCCGGAAGTAATCAAAGAGAATCTGGAGATCTGGAAGTATGGAGGGAAGAAGGTAAAGGTTGGCTTTTTTCCAATCAATGAAGAGAATGTAGCAGATTGGATGAAACTCTTTAACAGAGATGTGAATGATTATCTGGAGAAGTATAGAAAGAAGCCATGCTACATTCCAAACGGTAAAGGTGCCTATACACTTTGTGATCGCAAGGACTGTAATGGATGTAAGTATTACGGAAAATTCGATGCCAAGATTTTTACAACATTGTACTCATCACTCGATGAAATTATGGAAGGGCTCGATGGAGAAGGTGAGGAAGAAGGAGGAATGGATTATACCGGTACCACAGAGGATGCTGACAAGGCAGATGTACTTGAGACGCTTAATTTTATCTTGGATGAGCTTAGAGTTCTTGATGAAAGATACCCACAGATCTTTTCTATGCATTATGAAGGTTACCAGAAGGGTGAAATCTTAAATGCTGTAGATTTGGGGGGAGCAAAGTCACAGGGATATGCTATTATCGATAAGGTCATTAAGGAGGTTCAAAAGATTTATACTAAAAATTTTCTTGATTAAGATTTGAAATAAGGACGGTGTGTACCTCACAATAGAGGAAACATACCGTCCTTTTTGGTTAGTCTTTTTTATAGAAGTCTGTAATATATCCATCAGCACGAAGAAGAATGTCCGGCATCCAGTCTGGCGTTTTTGCCATCTGTTTACAGAGTACTTCCACCGAACTTGTTCTCGACAATACGAGGTTTGACGTAGGCGGTTGTTCTACCGGATGGAAGAGTAATGAATAACATTCCGCTACGCCAGGTGAACTTAATACCATGAGAGGCAGTGCTGCAGTGCATCTTGATTGCATTTTTGATGGCTGTATCAAAGTCCCACCAAAGAGCTGCGATTTTACCTTTTTGACGAAGGTGACCGTTTATACCATGTTTCTCAACTGGCACATGAAACATCTGACTTGCGGATGCACAGTAAATGTCACCGCTATTTTTGAATACTTCAGCACGCCATGATTCTCCGGCTAGGTGAGCAATGACGCGAGCTTCGATTGCACTAAAGTCTGCCACATAGAATTTGTATCCCGGTTTTGCAATGAAAGCAGTACGGATAAGCAGGGAAAGGGTATCTGGGATATCATCATATAGCATACACAACAGGTAGCAGACACGCAAGGAAGATTGAGTACTTGGCATAAGGAAACAGCGAAACGATTAACAATTAGTGCAGAGGACGGTAAACGGAAAAGAACTGGATTTGATGGCGTTGTCCACTTTATTCCGGGATTGTTCAATGAAGAATTTAACTTTAGGGCTATTGAAAAAAGTACTGCAAGTATGATTACTACACAGGCATCCGGATACGAAAAACATCATCAAGACACAACGACTTTGTATGGCGAGGATGTTCAACTAATTGCAAAAGATGGTAAGATATACTATCTACCAGAAAGCAAGGCAGAATAAAAGGAGCAAGTCACCTTATGGAATTCAACCATTAGGGTGACCTGATTCTTTATTCTCATTACCTTTAAATGAATCATGATGCCCGGTTGCAGTTATAATTAGATTTCTAATCTACCAAATATTATTCATCCTCAAAAGCAGTCTCATTCATTTCTGGAAAATCCAACAGTTCAGAAACAGTCATACCCAATCCCACCGCTAATTTGTGAAGTGTTTTCAATTTAGGATTCTTTGTCTTGCCCTTCATCAGATTATCTACAGTAGACTGTGTGATTCCTGACAGAGTGGCAAGTCTGTTGACCGTAATATCTTTTTCCATACATAATTCTGTTAATCGTTTAATTATAGCGTCTGAATATGTCATAGTGATTCTTCCCTCCCCTCTTAACTTTGTACGGTTATACGAGTATAGAAGTATTTAAAAGTAAAGGCTAATGGTACACGGTTGACGTGAAGAAATAAAGTGTGGTAAGTCAACCACATACCCTTAATATAAAGAGAGGGGAAGAATGAAATTCACGGAAGATATATTCAAACGTGCCACCATAAGGGAGTGGCTGATTATCTGCTTTTTGGGTGTGCACCAAACGAAGACAACAGGGATTACGAAACAAGACTAGAAATGAGTGAAGTAAAGGAAGTGTTAAAGCTGGCAGCTGACGGTATGAAGAATCGTACTTTAAATGAATTACTAGAAAATGACACAGAATATCAAAAACGGTTCAAAGAAGAAAAAGAAGCACTCAAAGCTGTTGATGCACTAGAACTGTCAGAAGAGCAGAGAAATATTGTAGATACTTTAATTGCAAGAAAAGGTGAAGTAGAATTTGACTACAATGTGAATACATATATGGCAGAAATGTTAGATGCATATGAGATTCTCAAGCAGTTTGGCGTGACAGAGGGATGATTTTTTGATGGTGTATCAATCGGTAAACAATATTGTAAAGTATCCTCTTTTACTCTTACTGCCCCCTGCACAGGAAAAGAAAAATTTCATGGAGAGCCTTCCATGTAAACAATGCTTAATCACATTTCAACTGGCAATGCTTCCAAACTTCATAATGCTGTTCCAATATCTCCCAATCTGACAGTTTTGTGATTATGAAAGACATAACGTAACATTTTTTACGGTATGTCTTTTTTAATTACAGTAAAAGGAAAAAACTGGATAAATGAAACAAAGCAAAAATAATTGTGAATTATATCTTTTTTTTGCTATAATTAAATTTAAAGTAACTGTTCAGAATGAAGTATGGTTACAGCACAAACCCATGAAATTTATCTTTGAAGACGGAAGTGGGGAAAACGGTGTGGAAAATAGGAGACAGGCTGACATGAAAGTTTTGATTGCAGATGATGAACCCAAGGTATGTAAATTGATACAGCATTTAGTGGACTGGGATGAATTTGGAATGGAGATCGTGGGAGTTGTCAATGACGGTAAGACGGCTTTGGATTTAGTATGCAGTAAACAGCCGGATATTGTGATTACGGATATCCGGATGCCTAATTATGACGGATTGGAGTTGATTCGGAGAAGCAAGGAGCTGTTTCCGGCGATTAGCTTTATTGTCATCAGTGGCTACAGCCAGTTTGAATATGCCCAGAAGGCGATTAAATACGGGGTGAAGGATTATTTGCTGAAGCCATTGAAGAAAAGAGAGTTAGAAAATACCCTTCATGGGATTAAGGAACAGTACGAATCCAGTATGGCGGATGAGAAGGAGCGGGAGAAGATCAGGGTATTGGCAGATGCTTCCCGGAAGCAGGCAAAAGAAAATCTTTTGGTTTTACTGCTGACAAATAAAAATGCTATATTAGCCCTTAAAGATACAAATTTAGAAGAGATCAACCAACAGCATGGAACAGCTTTTGTGGATGGTTTTTTTAATGTTGTCAGACTCCACCCATTCTTTGGTGGAAGCGGCATATCAGATGAAATCATAAGTTTTTTCCTGAAAAAATTGAATCAGCTGGCGAAAGAGAGGCTTTCGTGCTGTTGTCAGGAAGTTATCTGTACTGTCTTTGAAGAAGAGGTGGTCTGCATGATAAATTCTATCTCAGAGGATTGTGCAGAAATAGAGAGGCAGTTAAAGCACATTAAGATTGATATGTCCAATCTTTCAGATATGATTGAGGAGGTGCAGCTGATTGCTGGGATCGGGAGGAGCGCGGAGGATATTTCCCAAATAGGGAGGTGTATTGAGGAATCAGACGAAGCGTTATTAAACCGAATGGGTGAAAATTCATCTTATTGTATGTGGTATCAGGAGCAGGAACAAAGTCTGGAAGTCAGTGACTTGATTGATATACAGAAACGGAGTGATATTCTGGCATGTCAGGAGCGGCTGGATGTGGAAGGGGTAGAAAAGCAGATTCTGAGCATAGAAAAGAGGTTAAAGCCGTACCGGAAGGATGGAAAGTTCATATATAGATGTTATTGTGAACTGATACAAATACTGCAGTTTGGGATGAAATCCTTTGGTGTTGCGGTCTTCCCGGACTACATCCTGCAATTTAAGAAGAGGAAAACATATGAGGAAGTATTCGAGTGGATGACAGCAGTTATTAAGTCCGAATACGAGCTTTACATAGAGAATAAGAAAGATGCCGTATCCAGACCTATACGGGATGCGAAGCAGTATATCTATGACCATTTCAGCATGAATATTACGTTGGAGTGTGTCAGTGAGCAGATCGGATTCAATCCGGCTTATTTTTCAACCTTGTTTAAGAAAGAGACCGGTAAAAATTTCTTAGAATATGTAACGGAACTTCGGATGCAGAAGGCTAAGAACTATCTGATGCAGACAGATTACGATATCGCTGAAATAGCTTCTTCTGTCGGATATGGGGATTTAAAGTATTTTTCAAAGCTATTCAAGAAAAACACAGGATTAAGTCCTTCCGAATTCAGAAAATTATATTATTAGTGTGCGGATTCAAAAACCAGCAGGAGACAGATATGAAAAAGAAAATTTTGTTCAGACGCGCATGTTTTATGATTTACGGCTTATGTATAGGATTCGCCTGTATATTTGAGATAGCCGGTTTAGCGCTTTTTCTCTGCCGGAATATATCGGGTGTACAGTTTATTGTACTGACAGCGGCCGATATTGCTGTGGCCGGTATCTTATGCAGGTTTGTTTATCAGACACTGATCCATCCGTATAAGAAACATATGGCAAAATTAGAGAATTTTATACACAGCCGTCAATATGAGGAACTGCTCGATTGTGAATACCAGCTGTACAGTGGTGAAAAAGAGGTATGGCAGCAATTTGACAAGATACTGGATAAACAGAATATCATACAGCTTTCGACTAAGCATGCGGAGCTGTTAGCACTTCAAAATCAGATTAACCCGCATTTCCTCTATAATACACTGGAAGCGATCAGGGGGGATGCCTTATCAGAGGGAATGGATGAGATAGCGGATACTACGGAGGCCCTGTCGACATTTTTCCGTTATACAATTTCCGACACAGGGAATCTGGTGGCTCTTGAAGATGAACTGGAGAATATAGAAAATTATTTTAAAATTCAGAAGTACAGGTTTGGCGAGAGACTGTGTCTTCAGGTCGACTTCCCGGAAGATTACGCAAAGGTGCTTCAATGTAAAGTTCCGAAACTGACGCTGCAGCCAATCGTGGAAAATGCAGTTTTTCATGGACTGGAATCTAAGGATACCGGAGGGCTTGTACTGATTTCAATCGACAGTACGCAGAGTAAACTACTTATCAGTATACAGGATGATGGCGTGGGGATCCCGGAAAATGAGCTCCAGAAGTTGAATGAAAGGCTGGTGAGGCCTGAGGAAAAACCGGCAGAAAAGAAAAAGGGGAGCATTGCCCTGACGAATGTAAGCAGGCGGATTAAGCTTCTTTTCGGAGAGGAATACGGCTTGCATATTTTCAGTATACCCGGTGTCGGGACCGAAGTCCAGGTCAGTGTCCCGTTTATCAGTGAAAGCGATAAAGACTATCCCGGATCACCTGAAAAAGGGGAGCGCTTATGAAACGTGAGGTAATTGTAATAGAAAACGGAAGCATGGTACAGGATGGCATTCCGGTATTTAAGGACTTATCCCTGCAGTTATTCGCCGGGGAGATTGCAGGACTTGCATTCGACAACCTGATGGAACAGCGCTTCTTTCTGGAACTTCTTCTGGGGGAACGCATGCTTTCTTCCGGGCAGATTAGTCTGGAGGAGCAGAAACAGACTTTTGATGCAGCATCTAAAAAGTTATCAAAATATACTGCTGTTATCGGGCGCAAAAGTGGTCTGATTCCATCTGTGAGCATTGAGGATAATATTTTCCTATTTTCGGATAAAAGCTGTTTTATCAGCCAAAAAAGTTATAAAAAGCAGTTTGAAACATTAAAACAGCAATTTCATATCCTTTCAGAAATCCCGGATAAAATGTATGAGCTGTCTATTAAAGAACGGATCATGATAGAGCTTTTAAAAGCTTACGTTGGAAGAAAGAAAATAGTTGTACTGGAAGATGTCGTCGGGGCACTGACAAAACCGGAGACAGAAGAGTTGTTTGCATTCATGGACCAGACAAAGGAAGAGATGACTTTTTTGGTGATTGCCGGGTTCGAAGAGGTTGGGATTAGTCATCTGGACCGGATGGTACTTGTCCAGAATGGCAGAACGATAGCAATGTCACAGCTAATGATACAGAAAAAGGGACTGAACCAGATTCTGCAGGTTTTAATTAATGAAAGTGGAAAGCCTGACAAGCTCATGACACACTTTTCTAAACCACCCTCAAAGGAAAGTGGGAGCATATTGACAGCTAAACGGGTCAATACAGAATACCTGCAGAACTTTAACCTTGATATCGAAGCAGGGGAAATCCAAAAGATTTATTATTCTGACGAACAGACGAAGGAACATATATGGGGTATCTTTTCCGGGGAAGTGCGCCGGGTAAGCGGAGAGATATCATTGGGAAATAAGCCTCTCAGGATTCGGAACATGTCAGATTCCGTGAGGGAGGGCATCGGATTTATACTGGAAAAACCATACCAGAATGAGTTGATGGACAATATTTCCATTCTTGAAAACATGAGCATGCCCCTTCAGGAAAAAGTAAGCGGGTACTGGATGTTCAGGAAGTATTCACAGAGTGTGGAAGAATACATCAAAGAAATGCATCTGGATATGAGAAAAGTGAAGAACATGAATAGCTTGGAAAGGCAGAAAATGGTCTACGAAAAATGGCTTCTCTATATGCCGAAGGTATTAATCTGCCACAATCCATTTGCTGACATAGATATCAATATGCAGAATCTGACAATGAAAATGATACGGGTTTTGCAAAAAAGGGGCATCAGTATATTGATATTGACTTCCAATTTATACACTATGGGGAAAATCCCCGGGAAATCCCTATATTATTACCGTGGGAAATATATGGAAGAAAAAGAAATATGGGGAATGATAGGGAAAGAGGGAGAGCTTTAGTTTCGGAGGGGGGCGCCTGCCGTGGAATAGGGCGGGGCTCTGGCGGATATGTATGGCCTGTTTGGAATACAGGCCGTTTCACTAAGCAGCAGTAAGAGGAAACGCGCAAAAGCAGACGGCACCGGCCGCATTCAATGCCTAATCTGGTGATTAGGCATCTCAGGCGGTCTGAAAAGTTAATTTGGTAATTAACTTTTCTCCGTCTGCTTTTGCGTGTTTCCCCTAACTGCTGCTAAGTTTCCTTTATGTATTCCAAACAGGCCATACGTATCCGCCAGAACCCCGCCCCATTCCACGGCAGGCTGGTTCATCCGGCCGGCAGGAAAGAATCTGCGGCTCTGTCCGCCAACGAGGCTGGAGCCCGTTTGCTGGATATTCTGTATGGGTTTGGCGTATTAATCAAAATTTTGATGTGAGAATGTGGATTTTTATACAATAAATACAAAAGCTAAAGAATGTCCCCCCTAATCTAAATAAAGAAAGTTGAAGGAATGGGGCAAAAAACATATGATTGTTGTACAAAATGACGTATCTGATAGAACAATAGTCAGATACAAAGAACAAATTACAAGAAAATGGAGGAAAAAGGTTATGAAGAAAAGGTTTGTAAGTGTATTGATGAGTGTTGCGATGGTAGTGGCTCTGACGGCCTGCTCAGGAGGCGGCGGGAATGAAGGTGACAGTAAGAAGGGAACGGACGATGCCGGTGAGGAAAAGATTCTCGGGGCAGGGATTTATTCTGCGTCGGATAATTTTAACTCTTATATCGGAAAGGCAATCTCCAATGCATGCAAGGGTGTATTTACGACAAATATTGAAGACGGTCAGAATGACCAGTCCACCCAGAATAATCAGGTTGATACGATGCTTGCCAAAGGTGCAAGCGCAGTTGCGGTTTCTGTGTGTGATGTGACGGCCGCACCTTCTTTGATTCAGAAGTGTAAGGATGCAGGAGACATCCCGATTATTTTCTTCAATAAGGAAATCACAGACCAGGATGTTATCAATTCCTATGAAAACGCCTATCAGGTTACCTCTACAGGTGGGGATTATGGGGCAAAGATTCAGGCGGAAATGATTATAGATTATTGGAATGCACATCCTGAGATGGATAAGAACGGAGACGGAGTCCTGCAGTTAGTTTATCTGATGGGAGATCCGGGGCATACTGCAGCACAGCCAAGAAGCGAATATTTAAAGAAGACAATTGAAGAGGCGGGCATTAAGATTGAAGTCCTTGCAGAAGACACCGGAATGTGGGTAACAGCGAATGCAAAGGAGAAGATGGATGCATGGGTATCCAAATACGGGGATGAGATTGAGTGCTGTGCAGCAGGAAATGATGCGATGGCATTGGGGGCACTGGCATCCGTAGAAGCAGCAGGATTTAATGAAGACGGAGAGTCGAGCAGCAAGTATATCCCGATTTATGGAATTGATGCACTTCCTGAAATTTTATCTAAAATTAAGAGTGGGGAAGTTACCGGATCTGTCTTACAGGATGCAAAAACACAGGGACAGACGATTGTAAAGATAGCTGAAAACCTTGTGAATGGAAAAGACGTCATGGATGGAATTGACGGTCTGGAAATGGAAGAAGGCGCAAAGGCAGTGCGTGTTCCATATAAGGCAGTCACTCAGGAAAATCTCGATGAGGCAGAGGCAACATACGCTGAATAAAGAATGAAAAGGTTACTGTGCACGCCCATAGGGGGTGCACAGTAAAGCGAAAAGAGCATGGAAGGGAAGGAAGGCAATGGAAACAAAGTATATTCTGGAAATGAGGCATATCACAAAATCCTTTCCTGGTGTGAAAGCCTTAGATGACGTTACACTCTGTGTGCGTCCCGGGACTGTACACTCACTGATGGGTGAAAACGGGGCGGGGAAATCCACACTGATGAAGTGCCTGTTTGGAATTTATTCAATGGACAGCGGAAGTATTATTCTTGATGGGAAGGAGGTGGCTTTCCATAGTCCTTCAGAAGCACTGAATAATCAGGTGTCTATGGTACATCAAGAACTCAATCAGGTATTGAACCAGACTGTAATGGAAAACCTGTGGCTGGGCAGATATCCCAGAAAACATGGGCTGATTGATGATAAGAAGATGTATGAAGAAACAAAGAAAATATTTGATGATCTGGAGATTGAGGTAGATCCGAGGGTAAAAATGGGGACGCTGAAGGTATCCCAGAAGCAGATGATTGAGATTGCAAAAGCGGTTTCATATGATTCTAAAATCATTGTAATGGATGAGCCCACTTCCTCCCTTACCGAGGTTGAGGTAGAGCATCTTTTCCGCATTATCAATAAACTGGTAAATAAGGGAAGCAGTATCATTTATATTTCACACAAGATGGAAGAAATTCTGAGGATTTCCAATGATGTGACTGTCATGAGGGACGGCAGGTGGATTGGCACGGAACCTGCCAGAAAACTGACGATTGATGTGATTATCCAGATGATGGTCGGCAGAGAATTGAAGGACCGCTATCCGGAAAAAACTGCTGAAATCGGAGATGTACTGATGGAAGTAAAAGAGCTTTCCACCTTGGCGCCGTGCTTCGAAAAGGTGAGTTTTGAATTAC
This sequence comes from Clostridium sp. AF19-22AC, assembly GCF_003479085.1. Classification (NCBI taxonomy): domain Bacteria; kingdom Bacillati; phylum Bacillota; class Clostridia; order Eubacteriales; family Clostridiaceae; genus Clostridium; species Clostridium sp. AF19-22AC. The sequence goes on from NZ_QUGN01000036.1 coordinate 20,163, forward strand.
ATAAGGGAGAGATCATTGGTATTGCGGGCCTCGTTGGAGCAAAGAGAACAGAGGTATTAGAAACGATATTCGGGCTTCGGCAAAAAGGCGGGGGTGAGATTATCGTAAACGGCAGGAAGATAGAAAATAGAAGTCCAAGAGAAGCTATGGCGAACGGGTTTGCAATGCTAACGGAAGAACGGAGGCTGGACGGAATTTTTGGGGGATTGAGTGTCAGGTTCAATATGACAATCGCCAATATGAAATCCTATGCCGGTCATGGGCTTCTAAAGGATACGGCCATGAAAAATGATACGGATAGAATGGTAGCGGCTATGAAGGTAAAAACACCGTCAGAGAAAACACAGATTGGCAACCTGTCCGGCGGTAATCAGCAAAAAGTGATTTTGGGAAGGTGGCTGTTGACAAATCCGGAAATTCTGCTTCTGGATGAGCCAACGAGAGGAATTGATGTCGGTGCAAAGTTCGAAATATACCAGCTGATTAATGATTTGGCTGCACAGGGCAAAGGAATCATTGTGGTAAGCTCAGAAATGCCGGAACTTTTTGGGATTTCAGACAGGATTGTAGTTATGAGTAATGGCCGTCAGGCGGCAACATTACAGACCAATGAAGTGGGGCAGGTAGAGGTAATGGAAGCGGCGGCGAAGTATATATAGGCTGGCGGAGTAAAAACAGGAGGATATGTTACATGAAAATCTCTAAAACACGGATGAAGGAGTTAATGGCCGAGAAGGCAATTTATATTGTCTTTATCATTCTTCTTATCGGAATCATTATTGTAGAACCAAAATTTTTATCATTTAATAACTTTCGAAACATATTTGCACAGTCATCCACAAAGATTATCATTGCCCTGGCGGCGGGGATGATTCTGGTTGTACAGGGCGTGGACCTGTCAACCGGGCGTATGATTGGGCTGGCAGCAGTTGTTTTTGCATCCCTTGTACAGGCACCGGAATATGCGTACAGGATGTACCCTAATCTCCGGCAGATGCCGATTATCGTGCCGTTGCTGGTAGTTATGTTAATCTGCCTTGTATTCGGCGGCATATCGGGTCTGGCGGTTGCAATATTTAAGGTTCCGCCTTTTATTGCCACACTGGGCATGCAGTTAATTTTATATGGGATTTCTTCCATTTATTTCGACCGCCCGCCGTATGGGGCACAGCCTATAGGAGGGATTGACCCATCCATCACGAAAATTGCAACAGGCTCGGTTGGATTTGGGGAATTCAGGATTCCGTATCTGATTATTATTGCCGTCATTGTATGTATCGTATGCTGGATCGTGTGGAATAAAACAAAATTTGGAAAGTACATGTTTGCGGTTGGAGGAAATCCGGAAGCAGCAAAAGTGTCAGGGGTAAATGTAATCAGGACACAAATTACTGTTTATGCCGCAGCAGGGATGATGTATGCCATTGCAGCGGCTCTGGAAGTGGCGCGTATCGGCAGTGCTTCCAACACAACGGGAAACGGTTATGAAATGGATGCGGTAGCGGCCTGTGTCATTGGTGGTGTCTCACTTTCAGGAGGTGTGGGAAGTGTAGGCGGAATCGTAATCGGTGTGCTTATTTTTACGGTCATTAATTATGGTCTGGCATTTATCGGTGTAAATATGTATTGGCAGTATATTGTAAAAGGATTGATTATCCTGCTTGCTGTCGTGATTGATATGAGAAAATATACAAAAAGAAAATAAAGTGAGGGCGGTATCATGAGAGATGTTGTAAAGAATACAAAGCTTACGGAAGAATGCAGCAAAGAAACAATTAAAAGATATGTAGATGAAGTAATACCCAAACTTACACTGGAAGAAAAAATAGGAATCATGTCCGGGCAGATTACGGAACAGAAACTAATGGACGACTTATTCTTAATTTGTCATTACAACGTAAAACCCTATCCAACGAAAGCGGTAGAGCGGCTGGGACTGCCGAATATCCGCTTCGTTGACGGACCGCGCGGTGTCGTATCCGGCTCGGCGACCTGCTTCCCTGTATCAATGGCCAGAGGCGCATCATTTGACAGAGAACTGGAGGAAGAAATAGGAAAGGTCATCGGTGCAGAGGTACGTGCAGAGGGCGGAAATTATTTCGGCGGGGTCTGCATCAACCTTCCGAGAAATCCGAGATGGGGCAGGGCGCAGGAGTGCTATGGGGAAGACAGTTTTCATCTCGGCGAAATGGGCGCGGCCCTGACAAGAGGCGTCCAGAGTCAGAACGTAATGGCGTGTATCAAGCATTTCGCAATGAACAGCATAGAAAATGCAAGATTTAAAGCGGATGTGCATGCAGATAAGCGAACTTTGTTTGAAGTATATCTTCCACATTTTAAACGCTGTATTGAAGAAGGCGCAGCGTCTGTTATGGGTGCTTACAATAAAGTCTATGGGGAACAGGCCTCAGAGAGCAGATATCTTTTAAAAGATATCCTAAGAGACAAATGGGGATTTGAAGGATTTACCCTGTCAGACTTCCTGTGGGCAGTTAAAGACGGTGTGAAGGCAGTACTGTCAGGCATGAATGTAGAAATGCCCTGTTTCTGCCGCTATGTAGAAGAGATACCGAAGGCGGTAGAAGATGGACGTCTTGACATCGCGGACGTAGACGAGGCTGTCGGCTATATCCTCAGAACGGTACTGTTTTATGAAACGAGAAAAGACCTGCAGGAATATACAGCAGATTTACTCGCCTGTGAGGAGCATGTGGCAGTGGCAAAACGTGCGGCAGACGAGGCTATGGTTCTTCTGAAAAATGAAAATAATGTACTGCCATTTAGTAAACAGACTACAGATAAGATTGTAGTGCTGGGTGTTCTGGGAGATACCGAAAATATAGGGGATCATGGTTCCAGCAGAGTCCATCCTTATTATACAATAACCCCGTTGAAGGGACTCATGAAGAAAATGCCTCAGGCCCAGGTTCTGTATGATGACGGAAGTGACCTTGGACGGGCAAAAGCACTTGCAGAAGATGCAGATGCCGTTGTTATTGTGGCAGGCTATATCCACAGTGACGAAGGGGAATTTTTGGCTGACAGGAGCGATATTGCGGAGATGGGCGGAGACAGGGCCAGTATGCGCCTTCACAAACGAGATGTGGATTTAATACATGCACTAAAAGGAGTGAATGAGAATACAGTTGTTTCTATCGTTGGAAGCAGTGCGATTTTAATTGATGAATGGGAAGGGGATGTGCCTGCAATCCTGTTTTCTTTCTATAGTGGAATGGAAGGCGGTAATTCTCTGGCAGACATTCTGTTCGGTGATATTTGCCCGAGCGGGAAACTGCCATATACGGTTACCTATTCAGAAGAGGACTATCCTGCATTTGATCCGGACTGCACTTATGCAGAGTACGAATATTATCATGGCTACACCAAAATGGAGAAAGAGGGAATCCCTGTTTTATATCCATTCGGATACGGCCTTTCCTACACCACATTTGAACTGGGCGGACCAACGGTGGAAGTATTTGACGGAACTGCAAAGATCAGGGTAAGCATACAGAATACAGGAAAACAAAAGGGCGCAGATGTCGTACAGCTTTATATTGGCTGTGAGGACAGCGCAGTAGACCGCCCTGTGAAGGTGCTGAAAGATTTCCAGAGAGTCGAACTTGAGCCGGGCGAAAAGAAGGAAGTTATTTTGCAGGTAACGGCAGCAGATATGGCATATTATTCTGAGGAAAAAGATGATTTTGTAAAAGAGGATATTACATACACTGCATATACCGGTGACTCAAGCAAGATGGATGATTTGAAAAAGGCTGTCTTCACATTTTCTGTATAGTATGATGCACAAATGGTTTATGGTTCTTATTGGAGGAGAATATGAGAATAGGCGTTGATTACTATCCGGAGCATTGGGACAAATCCAGATGGGAAACCGATATGGAAATGATGGCAAAGGCCAATATCGGATTAGTACGTATTGGTGAATTTGCATGGAGCCTTTATGAGCCTGAGGTAGGCAGATTTGATTTTGAATGGATGGATGAAGTGCTGGATTTCCTGAACCGGCATCAAATGAAGGCGGTACTGTGCACGCCTTCGGCGACCCCGCCCAAGTGGCTGACAGACCGCTGCCCGGATATTTTACAATGGGACATACATGGGAATCCAAAAGGATTTGGAACGAGGAAGCATTACTGTTTTAACAGCGATACATACCGGGAGAAAGTACGCATACTAAATGAAAAGATTGCACAGAGGTATGGTCAGAACGAAGCTGTAGAAGGATGGCAGATAGATAATGAACTGGGCTGGTCTAATACGGCCCGATGCTATTGTGAAAACTGCCGGATAAAGTTCCAGAACTGGCTGAAGAATAAATACGGGACAATAGATAACCTAAACCAGATATACGGCACAGTATTCTGGAGCCAGATCTACAATAGCTTTGAAGAAGTCATTATTCCAAGAGCGGGGGCCTGTTATGATACATGCCACGATACACAGGGGCAGAATCCGGCGCTTCTTCTGGATTATGACAGGTTCTGCAGTGATTCGGTCATAGCTTTTACGAAGGAATCGGCAGATACCATCCGGAGATACTCAGACAGGCCTGTGACTACAAATCTATTGGATGCGGCGGTTAATTCAGGGACAGGTATTGACTATTTCAAACTGTCAAAAGAACTGGATTTCGTTACATGGGACAATTATGTAGAGTTCCAGTGGGGAAAAGCCGATAAAGAAACTGTGTCAAGAGACCACGCCTTGCTTCGGAGTTATAAAAAGCAGCCCTTCTGGGTGATGGAGCAGCAGTCAGGCCCCTGCGGGTGGAGTAAGATGGGACCGGCACCGTCGCCGGGAAGGTTAAGGCTGTGGACTTATCAGGCAGTTGCAGGCGGGGCAGATACGGTTGTATATTTCAGGTGGAGAACATGTCCGTTTGGAACAGAAGAACTCTGGCATGGCATTCTGAATTACGATGGCAGGGAAAATAGAAGATATCGTGAAATCGCCCGGACAGGCACTGAAATGAAATCCTTAAACAGGCATTATAAAGCACTAATGCCTCATGCAGAGGCCGCTATTTTAAAATCCTTTGACTGTGAATGGAGCCAGGCGATCCACCGCCAGGCAGAGAACCTTCAATATGATGACTTTCAGTTGGAATACTACAAGGCATTTACCAAACTGGGATGTGCTGTTGATTTTGTTTCGCCGGAGGATAGTTTTAAACAATACAAGCTCATACTTGCGCCGTTGTTCATGATGTCAGATGAAAAGACAAAGCAGAATCTGGAAGACTACATCCGGGACGGAGGCACTGTCTTATTCAGCTTCCGGAGTGGTATTAAGGATATGCACAATAATATGCTGACAGAGACTATGCCGGGATTCTTAAGCGAAATGGCTGGAGTGGAGATAGAAGAGTATGACCCGCTGCTAGAAAAAATAACAGCAGTATCGGGCGTATTTGGAAATAGTACGGCTAAGATCTGGTGCGATATCATAAAACCTGTAAACGCAAAGGTACTCGGTGTTTATACGGGAGACTACTATGCGGGGAAACCATGTTTTACAGTAAACCAGTTTGGCAGCGGAAAGACTTATTACCTCGGGTGTGACTTAGAAGAAAATGAGATGAAAAATCTTGCCCTCTATCTGGGAAGGGAGCTTGATATGAATGTACTTCCCTATGAAATGGAAGGGATCGAGGCGGTGACTGCCAGTGATGGGGAAAAAGAAGCCCTGTTCCTGCTAAACCATTCGGACCAGCAGGCTGTGGTGCCTGTAAAAGGAACATATACGGAAATGATTTCCGGGGAAAAGGGAGATAGCGCTGTTACTCTGGAAGCGTTCGGGGTTGCAGTCCTGCAATTTAGTTAGATACGGTCATAGAAATAGAGGCATTATGGTTCGGGAGAATCATGATGCCTCCTTTTGTAATATAAACGGGGGGATTAGTGAAAACAAACAATATAAAAACACCCAAAAGAATAGTTTTTATTGAGTCATATCACTTCATCCTAAGTTTGTGATTTTGGGTTAAGATGGTGGAGATGGTGGTTATGACTCTGGAAGTAATAGAAAAAGTCAAAGGAGAATGGTATAATATATTATCTGATTTGTGTAATTTGGTAAAGTAGTGTAGAAAGAGGAAATTTGTATGATTAAACTACCATATCAAGGTGCATAAAAATATTTTTGATGAGGGTGAATTGGCAAGAACATCAACTGTTACAAAATTTGCAACGGTTCAGAATGAAGGCAACAGACAAGTTTGAATGGAGGAGAAAGTGTTATGTGTATGGAATGTTATGTAGATGAAAATAGAATAACTCCGCTATTAAATCCGATTGATTGTTTGGAAAATCATACCCAGTACATATGTGGAACCTGTGGACGGTGTATTTGTATTGAACATGATCCTAAAAGAGGATTGCAGCGGTGGAATTTTCCTTTTAAGTCACTGGAAATTGCAAAATTGTATTTGCGAACCGCTGATTACAGTATGAAAAAGCCGTGTGGTATTTATGAGGTTAGAAGTAATAATGGCAGACTTTCATACAAAATCTTTGCGGGCAGCGAAGATTTGCAGTTATATCTAAAAAAGAATAAGGGAAAAACGTGTGAAAGTATGGCACCTGTTTTCGCTATCGAAGAATACAGAGAATATGAAAATACACAGATACGGAAACTGACTCCAGATGAAATACAAAAATATATGTCAGAACGATAAAATTCTATTTGGTTTGGAAATTTGAAATAAGCAGGGGTAATAATCCATGAGATTGCAGAAAGGCTGAAGGAATGAAAAGATTTCTAAAGATGCACGCTAAGAACCGCTAATCCTCTGTGCATTAAGATGATAAATGATTGTACAGAGGAGAGAGAATAATATGGATAGAATGAATATTCCGGTTGTTAATGAGATGACGATCAGGGCAATGGAGGACATGACTTTTTTCACTCATGCTTTGATTTTTGACGATTTAATGATTGTTGCACAGAAAGAAACAAACTGTTTTGTGCTGAAAACTTCAGAGGGGCTTATAGTCATTGATGCTATCTGGCCCAGAAAAGAGGCTTTTGACGCAATTGTAAGGGCCATTAAAGATGTTGGCTGGAATCCGGATTATATAAAAAAATTAGTATTAACTCATGGACATGTAGATCATACTGGGTGCGGCAGATGGCTGGTTGAAAAATACCATGTGGAAACATATCTGTCGGAAGTGGATGATATTTATTGGAAAGAACATTCAGTAAAAGGTGACAGGCCGGAAACGTGGAAGGATTATGAGATAAGTGTCTATATAGAGGATGGAGATACCATAACACTGGGAGATAAGGTGATTCATGTTTATGGAACTCCGGGCCATACGCCGGGAGGCCTTAGTTATATTTTCCCGGTAAAGGAAGGCGGGGAAGTTCACATGGCTGCATTGTGGGGGGGTACAACACCTCCGTGGACAGGGGACGGTGTGCAGATCTATTTAAAATCTTTGGATTATTTCTTAGGTGAAGCAAAAAGAGAAAAGGTCGATGTAGCGTTGAGTAACCATACATCTGTGGATAATGGTTTAGAACGGATAGCATATTCAAAAAGGCGGATGGCTTATATGCCAAACATTTATATAATCGGGCAGACTGGTTTTCAGAATTATTGTCAGGTATTCAGGACATTGAGTAATAAGATGCTGGCCAGACTAAGATAACGCCAGTACAGGGGGTATTGTGGTTAGGGAGAATCATGATGCCCCCTGTTAATTTCACCGAAATTGAAGCTTCAAATGTCATATTTACTATAAATCCGCTTGACATAAACAGATATACGCCGTATTCTGTTAAGTAGATTAACAGAGGAGGGATGCAATGAATAATTTACCTGTAGATCAATTATGTGAATTATTTCTCCAGACGATAAATCAATACTCAGCTCTGGAAAAATCGACACACACCTATGATGTTGAACCTAAAATTTATTTGGCTGAAATTCATACCATTGCAGCTATACGGGCACATGAAAATATCAATATAACTGATTTGGCAAAATTGCAGGGAACTTCAAGAAGTGCTGCGTCCCAAGCGGTCAGCAGACTTGTCAAAAAGGGTTTTATTGAAAAAAGAGTTTCTCCAGATACGGATAATGAAGTTATCTTATCTCTTACGGAAAAAGGAGAAAAAGTTTCTGATTTACATGATAAGCAGCATATTTTACTGAGGGAAAAGCTGACTGCCATATTGAACAAATATCCGCCGGAAACAGTTGATATTCTTTCGTCGCTGGCCATTGATGTTCAAAAGATGTGGAAGGAACTATCGTAAAAGTATAGATATGGCTGGAATATTTTTTGCTTTTTCTGTTAAGTAACTTAATAGAAGGAAGGGGGGAGGTAACAATGAGTTATACAATGATAAATCCTATTCCGCAGTTTAATTTTCAAATCAACAGGGTTTTAACTTATGGCGATTTGGCATGTAACAGTAAAGAAATTAAGATGAATCTTCCAAGTGTACGAACGTTTGAAGAATGGTATGCAGTCTGGTCGGGTATGGGCAGAAATGCCGAAAGCATTAAACACTATCTTCATGCGGCCTATTACTATCGTATGGCCGAGTTTTTCTTAAAATCCACTGATGAACGAAAGGATGATACTTATAGTAAATGTATTAAGAATTTTTACCGTGCCTTTGATTTGGAGCTGCAATTACACTATGAAAAAATACAGGTTCCCTTTGAAGGAAAAAATCTATATTGCCTGAAACTGTCTCCCACGTATTTGAAGGGAACGGTCGTTGTCTGTGGGGGATATGATTCCTTTATTGAAGAATTTGTATTGCAGGTGCATGACCTTGTATCTAAAGGCTTTGAAATTATTCTTTTTGACGGGCCAGGACAGGGGAAATGTCTTCGGGAAAACTTATACTTCCGTTTTGATTTTGAAAATGCCACATCTGCCATTTTAGATTACTTCCATATTAAAAGATGTGCTTTTGTAGGAATCTCATGGGGTGGTTATTTTGCTTTGCGAAGTGCTGCCTATGAAAAAAGAATATCAGCTGTTGCCGCATACGATGTAATGGATGACGGGCTGGAAGTAATGACAAATGTATTTCCTGCTCCTATCTGCCGAATCATCCGGCTTGCTTATTATAAAAAATGGAAACGACTTCTCAATGGGCTGGTTGGTAAGATTGTAAAGAAAAGTGTTCTGGCTGATTGGGCGGTAAATCAAGGGATGCATATTACAGGAACAAAAACACCTTTTGAGTTTTATCAAAATCTATCTCATCACAATCTTTTAGGGAGTACGGATTTCATTACGCAGGATGTGCTCTTGCTGGCTGGAGAGAAAGATCATTATATACCGTCGATTCAATTTTACCGGCTGAAAAGTTCCATACATAATGCAAAAAGCCTGACTTGCAGGATGTTTACCGTGGCAGAGGGCGGCGAACAACATTGTCAAATTGGGAATCATATGCTGGCAGTTAATACAATTGTTGATTGGCTAAATCAACATTTTCCCGAGGCTGATTAGACTTAATCAAAAGGTCTGATTGTTAATGTGACAAAACAGTATAAAATCTTACTTGAGTTTTCCCGCCTTCGGATAGATAATAAAATAGATAAGTAAATAGGGGATGAAGTAAAATGAAAGATGTTAATATAAAAGTTTTAATTAACAGAAAGCAGTTCACCCAGCAAGATATGGAAGTCTGGAAAAAACAAAGAATAAAAAAAGCATATAAAACCCTGCATATAAAAATACCACAAAAAGCATCAATATCAGAAATGAGTGATAAATTAACAAAATGGAAGGTTCAATTATCTGATGATGAAATCAGGAAGATCTTGAGAAAAAAACTGTTTTTTAGCAAATATGTGATGAAAATTGCAGGCAGGCTATCTGGCAAAAAACGACGTGTAGCGAGAACAACAATACTGGCAAAGGGGATATCTGTTGATAAATTCAGTAAACTACTGGATTTGTTAATGGTAGAAGCTGCAAAAGAACACCGAAAAGTGAATTTATCAGTCTACCCTGAACATTATGTATTAACACCAGATAAAAATGGTGTTTTAGAAGTGATTGAAACAACCGGGAATGCTCCGGTACCGGTACAATTCTTTATAACATTTGGTGATGAAAGTGGGCTTTCAGAACCTAAAAACCCTAAATTTACTTACCAGTCAGCAGGGGTGGCAAAACTGGATGATGGGACGATTATCGGCGGTGTAAGACACCAATTTAGAGATACGCCTGCTGGGATAGAATGCAGGTTAGCAGTTGAATTTCCTGTGTTATGTCCCCCAATAATAGTTAACTCCCATCAAAAGCATTTAGCAGTTGAATTTACAAACTGGCTGATCTGGATTATCAAAAATCAAAACGAAATGGAGAATTTCGTCCATTAAGCAATATATAAAACATACTAAGGAGGACATATCTATGAAGATCTTAATGATTACAGGAAGCGCCCACAAAAACGGAACGACCGCGATGCTCGCATCTGAGTTTATAAAAGGGGCGGAAGAGGCAGGACACGAGGTTTATCGTTTTGATGCGGCATTTAAGAACGTGCACCCGTGCATTGCCTGTGAAAAATGCCACAACACGGATGCCGGCTGCGTGTTTCAGGACGATATGAATGAAGTGAACACACAGCTTCTGGCGGCAGATGCAGTTGTGCTTGTGTCTCCGATTTATTACTATGACATCAATGCACAGGTGAAGGCTGTCATTGACCGTTTCTATGCCAATGATTCTGCGCTGCATGGACATAAGAAGGCAGTGCTCATACTGGCGATGGCAGACGATACGATGGAATCTGCTGATGGTGCAATTGCATCCTTTAAAGGAATGACAAAGTTTCTGGACTGGGAAATCGCAGGGACGGTAGTAGGCGTAGAGTGTGCCGATGTGGATGCATTGCAGAAAACGGACTATCCGGCACAGGCATATGAACTGGGAAAGAATCTTTAAGGTGTGTAGATGAGTAAAATAATTCAGGAGGTACAGTATGAAAGAACTCATGGAAGAAGTGCTCGCATTCCGCGATGAGCGTAACTGGAAACAGTTTCATAATCCGAAAGACCTCGCCATTTCCATAAATCTTGAGGCGGCAGAGCTTCTGGAATTGTTTCAATGGTCGGCAGAAGATACATCGGTGGAAGAGAAGCGGGACCAGATGAAGGATGAACTCGCGGATGTGATGGTTTACTGTCTGCTCATGGCAGACGCCATAGATGCGGATGTGGAAGACATTATCCGTACAAAAATGAAGAAAAATGCTGCAAAATATGAAGTAAGTAAAGTGTATGGAAGTAAAAAGAAATATACGGAGCTGCAATAGTAATAGCTATTCTTTGGCAGTGCACAGACATGCAGCGGCAGAGCCAATTGTAGAGCGTGTGGATGCTGGGAAGATCAGTGCAGAACAGGCAAAACTTTAATATTTGATACTACCAATAGAAACGAAAGGGGTGTAGAAATGAATTGTCAAATATTATTATCTCAAATTACGGCCATATCTCAAAAGTATGATTTGCTCTACCAAAAAACAGGTGGATACTTTAATATTTTTGAAGTAGCGAATATCGCATATGATGAAGTTACGATATGCCGGGTTTTACACGAATTGCTCTCGCCGACAGGCTCTCACTGTCAAGGTGCAGTCTACCTAAAATTGTTTTTTGAGAGTGCTTTACATATTCAAATATCAGAAGCTGAACTAGAAACCACAAGAGTTTTTCGTGAATATCAAATCGATGCACAAAGGCGAATTGATTTGGTCATTGAAACCGCAACAAAATTTATTCCGATTGAAGTTAAAATATATGCAGGCGAACAAGAAAATCAATGCTACGATTATTTTGTAGAGGCTAGAAAGCGTACCGAAGCCCCAAAGATATATTATCTCACTCGATTTGGTACATCTCCGGGCGAATACAGTGCGAAAGGACTCACAGAAAATGAAGAGGGTTATGAAGAGGTTGTTAATCTCTCTTTTTCAGATGATATCTTAGGATGGCTCGATTTATGCCTTAAGCAAAGCAACACTTTAAAAATTGCACCTATTCGAGAAGTGCTGCTACAGCTTATTGCGGTTATTCGTAAATTTACCGATAAGATGGGAGATGAAAAAGAAATGGAAATCAAGGAATTGCTGCTCGCTTCATCTGACAATATAAAAAGTGCCATTGCTATTCAGAGTACGCTAAATGAAGTTAGAGAAGAAATCATGCTAAAGCTGTTTCGTGCTATTGAAGAAAAGGTGGGTATCCAAAAGATTAACAACCAATATGATTTTGAATATGAGAACAATAAAAAAATCAAGACGTATTACAATCGAAAACACTCGACATATCCGGGAATTAGTTTTTTCTACAAGGACAAGAATGTTATCCATTCGGATAAAGACGTTTGGGTAAGAATTGAAATTGATTATAAAATTTTCATTGGGTATTGTTGTCCTGTGAATGGGGAAGCCACAAACAAAACCTTATTTGATGATGAAATCAGAAACGCCCTTAAAGTTGAGCCTTGTACCAATAACTGGTGGGCATATTGGGAGTATGTTCCCAATAATGACGAGGTGCAGTCTCCTGACTTCAAAGAGCACAATCAAGCATATTATGATCTGTTTGATCATGTGAAATTCGATGCTTTTGTTGATGTCTGTGCTGAAAAGATTAAAAATTTACTGAAATAAAATAGTCAAAAATGATTATCTTAACGGAACAAATCTGGATCGCCAGAACCGGCATTTGCCGGAACTGGCGATTCGTAATTAAAGACTTATTGGCAGCCTTATTTTCCGAAGATGTAACTTTCCCCCGGGGCAAATATGTGAAATCTCTGCATCCGGTTCAGTGCAAAGAGACGGTCAACGAAATGGGCCGGGTTTACTTCATTCACGGCATACAAGTCGAAATGCATGGGGACAAGGAGGCCCATACCCGTCTCTTTCGCAAGCAGTATGGCTTCGCTGCTGTCCATGTTCCCGATGATATCCTCTCTTAAGCGGTAATAATCGCGTCCGTTCACGGGAAGAAATCCAATATCCACCCCTTTCAGCCGTTCACTCAGCCCGTCATAAGGGCAGCAGTCTCCAGCGTGGAAAATAGTAACATCCTCTCCGAACTGTATCCGATATCCCAGTTCTTTATAATGTCCATTCTCATCCTTATGAAGCTGCTCGTGTGCGGCGGGGACAGGTGTCACGAGCAGCTTCGAAAGTTTCATCTCCTGATCTGCATCGGCACATCGAATCCGGTCTTCTGGTATCCCGTAAGATATCATCAATTCCTCCAATGAGTAAGGAATAATATAAGTGATATTCTTGTTTACTTTATTGAGGACTGCGAGTGTGTCCGGGTCTGCATGATCGAAATGGGGATGTGTACAGAATACATAATCTATAAAATCCAGTTCTGACGCGTCGATTGGTGCATCGTATTTCCTTTTCCATACCACACTGTCTGTACAGCAATTCCTGTCTACGTAATCTGAAAGATAAGCATCGATCAGGATGGATGTCCCCTGATACCGGATCAGGAAACCTTCCTGACCGAGATAGAAGACTGCGATCTGGTGATCCAGCGTTTTTACCGCCATGATTTCCTCTTTTAACATATGACATTCTCCTTATTGACGATTCTATTTCCGGGTGATAAAATTATTATATCATCGAGTGATATAATAGTCAAGGAGGACTCCGCGCATTGAAAAGGTTTATGAATCAGGAGTACATGAAACACGAAAACTGCATCGACATTTTCCATCTGATCCGGGAGGAGAAGCAGATCACACGCAAGCAGATAGAGGCAGTGACAGGGATGAGCTGGGGCGCCATTTCCAATATTACGGCGCGTCTGATCGGCAATGGCTTTGTAACTGAACATAAGCCGGATGGGAACACGGGGCCGGGGCGGACGCCGTCTTATCTGGAAGTGGATGGCAGCAGGTACTGTACACTGGGGATAGATGTCAATATTACAGGGATGAAAGCGGCGCTTGTGAGTCTGAAGAGTGAGACGCTGAAGACGTGGAACTGTCCAACATGCTACAGTAGTAAAGAAAAATTACTTGGATGCATTAATGGGATTCTGGATCAGGCGCTTACAGACGAAGAGAGTAAAAAATATGAAATCATCGGGATCGGCGCAGCCATGCAGGGTGTCGTGGATGCTGAAAACGGGATTTCTGTGAGCATTGCCCAGTGTGGGGGATGGGACAGCGTGCCTCTGGCAGCGATGCTTGAGGAGAGATATGGGATTCCGGTCTGGCTGGAGCATGATCCGAACTGTATCCTCCATGCCTATGCTGAAACCAAAGAGGTGCAAAACGCCATCCTTCTTCGAATCGACAGGGGGATCGGCATGGCAGTGATGCTGGACTCTGTTATCCTGAAGGGGACGGGACGCTTTGAAATCGCCCATACACTGGCAGAATGGGACAGGGACACAGATTCCGTCAAAGACAGGGGATGTCTGGAAGCCTATGCCTCGGTCAATGGATTGGAAAAGCTTTCGGGAAGGACTCTGGAAAGCCTGATAGAAGCTGCCGGAGCGGGGGAAACGCAGGCGAAGGCACTATTTGAGGATATGGGGACGAAACTTGGCATTTCGATTTATAATATGCGAAAAATATTTCATATAACGGATATCATTCTATGCGGGGAACTTATGGAGAGCGAAAGATTTTTTATGGAACCTGTAACCCGGATCAATGACGGGGCAGTATTTTCCAGAACAGATGCAGGGTGTGCCTGTTACGGGGCCGCAGCGATGGCACTGAATCAGGCAGTCAGGAAAATAAAATTGTGAGGAGGAAGGAAAACATGAAGGCAATTGTAGTTGAGAAACCGGGAACCGTTTTATTGAAGGCGGTGGAAAAACCGGAGCCGCCGGCCGGTTTTGTGCGTGTGAAAGTAAAGTCCGCGGCCATCTGCGCCACGGATCTGGAGGTGATAGACGGCAATATCCCGGCAAACTACCCCCTGATTCCGGGACACGAATGGAGCGGGATTGTTGACAGCGTGGGAAGTGCAGAGGATGAAGCATGGATCGGAAAACGTGTGATCGGGAGCAATGACGTGGTCTGCCTGAAATGCGATGCGTGCAGGAGTGGGAACTGGAGATACTGCAGCGAATTTGAGGAAATCGGATTCAGAAGAAACGGAGCCTATGCGGAGTATGTGATTGTGCCCGCCTATGGTCTCTGTGAACTTCCCGGACAGGTGTCCTTTGACCACGGGGCACTGTGCGAGCCTCTTGGGGTGGCGCTCGGCACGCTTGAGAAGGCAGGCGCAAAATTCGGGGATACCCTGACGATCATGGGGGCCGGTTCCATCGGCCTGTGTATGCTGGCTGCGGCAAAGTCGATGGGGATGCGCAGGATCGTAGTATGTGCGTCCACCGGAAAACGGCTGGAGGAAGCAAGAAATCTGGGAGCCTGCGCTACCATAGAAACGGAAAAAGAGGATGTTGTGGAAGTCATGAAAGGACTGCATCCGGGCGGCTCCGATGTGGTGATTGATGCCACTGGGATAGAATCCTGCATACAGAATTGCCTCAAGATTGCAAGAAAAGGTGGAACGGTTGCACTTGCCGGATATGGCAGGGGGAAAACGATGAGCATCCGCATGGACGATATCCATATCAACAACCTCAGGGTGGTCGGAGCAGGAAACAATTGGAACATGCATAAAAAGGCTGTTTCGTATATGGCCGAAGGCCTGATTGACATAGAAAGCTTTGTAAGCAAGAAGCTGAATCTGGAGGAATTTGAAGAAGGGCTTGCAATGGTAAGAAGCAGGCCGAAAGGATTCATAAAGGCGGTGTTTCAATTTTGAGACAGAGTATACTTGGAATCGATCTGGGGACGTCATCTGTGAAGCTGCTTCAGTGGTATACAGACGGCACGGTAAGAAAGGTGAAAGAAACATATAAGGGCGCCGGGTGTGAGGCATGGATAAAAGCCGTGTATCAGGCGGTCGGGAAAATAGATGCCCCATCCGTCACTGCGGTAGGACTGTCTTCACAGGTGGGAACCTATGTGGTGGACGGCAGGGATGTTATCAGCTGGAGGTCACCGGAAGGGAAAGAAGAACTTGACATACTAAGGAAAGAAATTGGGCCAGATGTATTTCTCAGGGAAATCTCGATGCCCCATCCGGAGATACATTCTTACCCGATTCCGCGAATGATGTACATAAAGAAGCATTACGGAAATTTTAAAACTATCTGCCAGCCAAAGGATCTTCTCTGTGAAGTGCTGACGGGAAAACGGGTGACAGACCTGTATTCGTGGAGAGGACTGGCAAATCTGGAAACGGCACAGTATAGTGAATGGGGACTTGCATATGCCGGAATAGATGCAGGAGTGCTCCCTCCGGTCATGTACCCTTGGGAGAAAGCGGGGGAGGTCAGCAATACGCAGACAGGACTTAAGCCGGGCATACCAGTATATATAGGATGCAATGATTTTTTTGCAGGGCTGCTGGGCATGGGGGTCCGAAACGAAGTGTTTGATATTACGGGTACGAGTGAGCATATCGGGGTGTTAACGAAACAGATAATCCGTGATACAAAAATGGTGAGCGGTCCATATTTTCAAGATTTTATCCACTACGGGGTTACCGCATCCAGCGGGGCATCAATGGATTTCTGCCTGAAAAACTTTTCGCCGGAGGCAGACATTGAAACGTGTATCCGGGACAACCCTCCAATTTTTCTGCCATACCTGAACGGGGAGAGGGCTCCTATATGGAATCCGGATGCAAGAGGAGTGTTCTTCGGTATCAGCGGACAATGTGAAAAATGTCATCTGGCCTATTCAGTAATGGAGGGGATTGTGTTCAGCCTGTATCACATTTACACTCAGCTGTCGGCGGAAGGCAGGGCCCTCGTAGTGACAGGCGGCGCGGCGAAAAACCGGACGCTCAATACGCTGAAAGCGGAGTTGTTCGGGATGCCGGTGAGGACCTTAAAAGAAAATGATACCTCTGCTATGGGGGCCGTTATGCTTGCAGGTGTGGGAAATGAATTGTTTGATGATCTCGAGAATGCGGCACACAGTCTGTGTAAAACAGATACAGTGATCTATCCGACGGGGGCTTACCGGGATATATTACTGAAACGATTTGAACTATATAAAAAGCTGTATCCTTCGCTGGAAGCGCTGTTTACAGAAAAAGAAAACCTGACAGGCGGCAGATAAAGAGGTACTGTGCACGCCAACAGGGGGGGCACAGTAGTAGAAAAGGAGAAAATATGAGTTGTGTAATATTTGGAGCAGGAAAGATTGCCAGAGGATTTATCGGGCATTTGCTGTATTTAAGCGGGATTGATTTTACATTTATCGAATATAACGACACGCTGGCCGATCTGATTAACGAGCGGGGAAGCTACACGGTAAACATTCTTGGAAACAGTGATAAGAATTGTGTCGTGAAAGGTGTCAGGGCACTAAAGTTCTCTGAGCCGGAGAAAATCACGGAGGCCATCGCAGAGGCAGAATGTGTATTTACAGCTGTGGGAGGGAAAAATCTTGGCGGCATAACAGAACTGCTGGCAAAAGGGATCGAGAGAAAAGCGGTGACGGGCAAAGACTTGAATATTATTACGTGTGAAAACTGGAAACAGCCGGCACAGATACTTCAGGATGCTATGGATGAAATGATCTGCCAGGACGCGAAACTCTATTTGGAGGAACACGTAGGCATTACGGAGGCTGTCATCATGCGGTCGGCAATTGAATCGGAGGAGGAACTTCTCAAGAAGGACCCGTTGATTGTTAATGTTCAGGATTTCTGGGAGCTGCCTGTTGATGCTTCCCGGCTTGCCGGGAAACTTCCGGATATTCAGGGCTTGAAGCTGGTTGAGGAATTTACAGGCTTTCTTGAGCGGAAGTTTTACACCTACAACGCGGCAAACGGGACGGTATCCTATCTTGGTGCGCTTCTGGGGTATGATAAACTTGCGGATGCCGCACACGACGAGCGGATTCTGGAAGTTCTGGAAGGTGTGTACACGGAGACGGCACAGGCACTGTCAAAGAAACACCAGTTTCCGCTGGAGGAACAGCTTGCATTCACGCGGACCTCAAAGCGCAAACTGCAGGATTACAAGATTGTTGACTTTATTGAACGCAATGCGCGCGATCCCCTGCGAAAGCTTGGCCGGGAGGACCGCCTTGTCGGTTCTGCACGGCTTGTGCAGGAATACGGGATCGTACCGGAGCACCTGGCGACGGCAATTGCGGCGGCTGTCTATTACAAAAATGACAGTGACCCGTTTGCCCGGGAACTGGAGCGGATTAGAAAAGAAGAGGGCATAGATGCCGTGCTTGTAAACGTATGTGGGCTTGATGCGGACGGGGAGCTGGGAAAACTGATCAAATCAAAGATAGAACTGTTGAAGGGAAGAGGATGGATCAATGAGTAAAATTGCGGTAATCGGTGCGGGGAAAACCGGACGGGGATTTGTGGGAAGATTGTTGAAAGAAGATCATTTAGAGATCATGTTTGTGGATAAAGATACAGAACTGGTCAGAGAACTAAACGATAAGGGAAACTTTCAGATCACCTTTTTCGGGGACGTACGTCCCAAATTTGTGGTGGATGATTATCATGCATGTACATGGGAGGATGCCGATTTTTCAGAAGTGGAGCTGGTCTTCGTGTCCGTGGGCGGCTCCAATCTGGAAGCAGTCGGAGAATCGCTCAGAGGAAAACTGGAGGATACCCCCTGCTATATCATTACATGTGAAAATGCTTCCCGGCCTTCGGAAACCCTGCGCAGCGTAATCGGAAAAGAAAATGTGAGTATAAGCGAAGCAACGGTATTCTGCACGACTACAAGTGACGGCGGTCTGGACATCTATTCAGAGAATTACCCGTATCTGCAGTGTGATGCACAGCTGTTAAATGGATATACCCCACCGGTAAAAGGGGTAAAACCAATCGATCATTTCGGCAATTTCCTGACAAGGAAGCTTTTTACATACAATGCCGCAAGCTGTGTGATCGCATATCTCGGATATATCCGGGGATACACGGATTACGGCGAGGCGGCAAATGATCCGGAGATTCTGAAACTGCTTGATCAGAATTATGCGGCGACGAACCGTGTCCTGTGCCTCGAATTTGGCTACGATGAAAAAGACCAGCAGGAATTCGCCGCCCTGTCACGGGCAAAATTCTGCGACAGGACAATCGCCGATACCATTGCGCGCAACGCCCGCGAACCACAGAGGAAACTGACGAGTAACGAAAGAGTCATCGGGCCGCTGAAGCTGCTTCAAAAATATGG
Organism: Clostridium sp. AF19-22AC; assembly: GCF_003479085.1. NCBI lineage: Bacteria > Bacillati > Bacillota > Clostridia > Eubacteriales > Clostridiaceae > Clostridium > Clostridium sp. AF19-22AC. The sequence goes on from NZ_QUGN01000036.1 coordinate 39,445, forward strand.
GGAAGATACAGCTGTCTTAGAAATGACGGCGGGGGCGATGTTAGTGTATGACCAGGAAGGTGAGGAAGAGTGGCGCAGGATCAAAGCAGAAAACAGTTATGAAGAAATATTGGAGAAGATCTGCGGGTTGGAGAAAACAGATCCTCTGTTTGAGGGAATATTAAAATATGCACGTCAATTGTGTGGTAGAATTTAGGTAAGAGGGACTAACCTGAAAGGAGAAAGCACGATTATGACAGCTGATACTTTATTGTTTTTTGATAAGATGCCCCAGGCCCTGCCGATATATCAGGCATTTGAGGAAAGAATCCTGAAAGAGTGTGCGTATATTGAGATTCAAGTAAAAAAGACCCAGATTTCGTTCAAAAACAAGTATAACTTTGCATTTGTTTCGCTTCCGGTCAGAAGAAGAAAAGGATGGCCCGAAATCTGTATCATCGTTACATTTGGTCTGTCACACCGGCTGGAATCGCCGCGGATCATGCAGGCAGTGGAGCCCTATCCAAACCGGTGGACGCATCATGTAATTGTGGAAGATGTAGATGAGATTGATCAGGAACTGATGGGCTGGATCAGGGAAGCCTATGAATTTGCACTGCTAAAGTAGCAGGTATGTCTAGTAATATCCCTCTACAATACGGACCGGATCATGGCCGACCTTTTCCTGAAGCTCGGGATTTGATGTATACTTGTAATAATCCATACCGGCATCATTCATATAATTGGCAATGTTGAGTGTACTCATGTCTTCATAGAGGGGGACATGGATTGTGGTTGTAAAGGGGCCGGCGGTTAATTCTTTGCCATCTATTTTATAGGTGAGGGAGTATTTAAGCCTGCAGGATTTATCCGGTATCAGGACGGTATCTGCGGCGGCCCGGTCCTGTATTAAAAAGGTAGAATGGATCGGGATAATGTCGCCTGCACTGGTGTGGTCAACGGGGATATAAACATAGTTCAGGATATTCGAGTCCCCGGGACCTGCTCCGCCGCCTTCTATAATAAGGCGTCCCTCATACAAACACATAATTCCAAAAAATAACTCTGCTGATTCTGTTTTGTTTTCAACTTTTCCATACAGTCCAATTTGTCCGCCATCCTGCATGAATGAAAAAGCCCAGTCGCTTGGTTCGAATGAATAGTATTTGATACCGTCCCCGCCTTCGACGGGGGCAGGTTTGAGCGGAAATGCTGTGTCAGGGTCAGATTTTGCTACTTTATCCCAGGGAAGAACGGGAGAGTTTGCGGGACTGCCGGTATCTGTCTGTTTCGCTAATAGGGTAACGCCTTCTGGGCATCCGGCGGCATCACCGGAATTGACGATATAAAAATTAACGGTATTGCCGCTCGCAAGACAGTGATAATTCAGCACAGGCTCACTGTAATCATGAATTGACAGTATATTCAGTGTATTATCAGTTGCCTGCGCTATGGAAGTCTTGCTGCAGGAGAAACAGGTTCTGACAGCACAGGCAAATGTGTATTTTTCACGTGCTGAAGAATGGTCTTGCTTGTTATAATTGACCAGTGATGCTGATGATACAGCGCTGGTATAGTTTAGGGTATAGGTGTCTGTGATTTTTGTCCGCCCAATGTTCTTGCTGAAATAAGGACCAAGAACGAAACCAATGGCCGGTATTAAAATCGTCCCCAGCACAAATGCAATAAAACTTTTAGATAAATGTTTATGAATGAAAGATTTAAGCAATTGTTTCTTACTCGTAATTTTTTCGTTTTCCGGGTCAGAACCCGGAAAATGAATGATTTTGTTATCTTCTGTACTCATAGCTTTACCTCATTCTGTGAATTCTGGTGGTTTTTCTAAAATTCTGCATGCTCAGCGATTTTCTTCTAAAAACTGTATCATATTATTCGGGAAATCCTCGTCCAGCAGACAAAGCGACCAATCAGGAAGACTTTGAAAAATCTGTTGACAACGGCTGAGCATATCCCCGGAAAAATGATAGCAGCATTCCAACAGTAAATCCTGCTGGGATAAAAGCCAGTGCATTTTTTCGTCAGGGTACTTGTTTGAAGCAATGTGTATCGTTTCTGATTTGTGATCTTTATATGCTGAGTAACGGCAAAGGAGTGCAAGAGTTTCTGTGTCTGTTTCAAGGGTATACAATATGTCGGAGAATGAAATATATGCCCCCATAAAAGTGTCATAGAGATTTAACTTCTGCCGTATATCAAAGCAGATATATTTTGAGGTTGTGACATTGAAATAAAGGCAGATCAATAATAAAGGAAATAAAGCATTTTCTGTAAAATTTATGATATGTACCATAAATGGCTCCGAATCATTGAAGAATGTATAATTCTGTTTCAGGGCGACTGATTTTACTGTAATATAAAGGACAAAGATTGAAAATGAAAAGTAGAGGTTATCCATTACCTTAA
>NZ_QUGN01000037.1:0-38054 GCF_003479085.1 Clostridium sp. AF19-22AC
AGTAGTCTTGATTGACTACATCATTATTATACTAGGAGGTGGGTGATTTGAAGATTGGAGCGGTTACGATCGGGCAGTCGCCGCGTGTCGATGTCACACCTGACATCATGCCGATATTCGGCGAAGGCGTGGAGCTGCTGCAGGCGGGAGCACTGGATGGTCTTACGAAGGAAGAGATCAATTCAATGGAGCCGCTTGAAAATGACTATGTGTTAGTATCGCGTTTGAATGACGGTACATTTGCAAAGTTTGGAGAGAGCTTTATTCTGGACAGACTTCAGGACTGCATCACAAGGCTTGAAGATCAGGGGGTCTGTCTGATTATGTTTTTCTGTGCAGGTACATTTCCTGACATATTTAAAGCAAAAGTACCGCTTGTGTATCCGGCTAAGATTTTAAACGGCCTGGCTGCGGCGTTGAGTAAGAACTCCAGCATCATAGTGATAACACCAGATGAACAGCAGGTACAGCAGGCATATGACCAGTGGGGGCCGATCATGAAACAAGTGACGCCGATTGCGGCAAACCCTTATGGCGATATGGATGAAGTGCGAAAGGCGGCAGAAAAAGCCAGAGACATCGAGGCAGATTTGATTGTTATGGACTGCATAGGATTTACGAAGGAGGCAAAGGAAATCGTTGCGTCTATTGCAAAAAGGCCTGTCCTTTTGTGCAGGACGACGCTGGCACGGACTGTCAGTGAGCTGTTAGATATTTAATCAACAGGTAATATGACATAACAAAGGAGGCGTTTAAATGAACGGACAAACAAGTGGAAAAGGGAATCAGGTAAAGGACCATCCGTCCGCCCTGAATCCGGCAATTCTGGTCCTGAATATCATTCTTTCTATTTTAGGGGCAATCATTGGTCTGGAATTGATTGTTCGTGTTGGTATCAGTACAAATACATCTATCATAGGTGCATTGTTTGCGATTATCCTTTCGAGGATACCGATTGCATTTTTTAAGAAATACAGAAATATCCACGCACAGAACCTGGTGCAGACAGCTATTTCCGGTGCCACCTTCTCAGCGGCGAACAGTTTGATTCTTCCGATTGGTATCCCGTATCTGATGGGAGAGCCCCAGCTTGTCATTCCAATGCTGGTAGGTGTACTTCTGGCGACGATTATTGATGCGACGATTCTGTATAAGACTTTTGACACACCGATGTTCCCGGCTGAAGAACCGTGGCCGCCGGGAATTGCGTCAGCAGAAACGATACTTGCTGTTGTTAACAAAGGTAAGAAAGCGATGCTCCTCCTCGTAGGCATGGGTATTGGTATTGTCGGAAAGGCATTCGGAATACCGACAGACCTTCTCGGTGTTACGTGGATTGGTGACATGTGGGCGCTTGGTGCTTTTGGTGTTGGTGCCCTCGTTATTGGTATCAGTACGGACCAGGGATTTAACATCAGCCAGTATTATGTTCCTCACGGTATCATGATCGGTGCAGGGCTGGTTGCGCTGATTCAGGTCGGACTTATGCTCTTTAAGAAGGAAGACGGCAAGAACAGCGTCGCAGGAAAGTTTACAAGCAGCATCTCGGATATGAGGGGCGCGCTTGCAAAGGGATATATTGCATATGTAGTAGTAGCGATCGGACTGGCGGCAGTATCCGGCATATATTCCCAAATGTCTGTTCCGAAACTGATTATCTGGGTAGTATTCGCGGCTTTTGCAGCAATCGCATCAGAGCTGATTGTTGGTATGTCAGCAATGCATTCCGGATGGTTTCCGGGATTTGCTACTGCCCTGATTTTCCTGATTGTTGGTATGATGATCGGATTCCCGAAGCTTCCTCTTGGTATACTGGCAGGTTATACCGCGGCAACCGGGCCGGCATTTTCAGATATGGCGTATGACTTTAAGTGCGGCTACATCCTCCGCGGAAATGGGGCGGACCCTGATTTTGAGCGTGCAGGAAGAAAGCAGCAGTATATGGCAGAAATTGTGTCTTTCTTTGTAGCATTCGCAGTTGTACTTGTGATGTGCAATACATATTTCAAACAGGACCTGTTTGCGCCGGTCGCGCGTACATTTGTAACAACAATCGAAGCAGGTTCCAGTCCTGAAATAGCAAAATGGCTGATTATTTTTGCTATTCCCGGTGCGATACTCCAGTTCATCGGCGGCCCGAAGAAACAGCTTGGTGTACTCTTTGCAACAGGTATGCTCGTTGGAAGCACGATTACAGGTATTACCGTTATTGTAGCTTTAATTATCCGTATTGTTGTTGTCAGACTCAAAGGAGAAGAAGGACAGAGTACTCTGTACATTCTCGGTGCAGGTTCCATCGCGGGTTCTGCATTGTACAGTTTCTTTACATCTACTTTGCAGTTAGGGAAAAAGAAGTGATGTTTTTGGTACAGTGATACACGAAGACAGCCGGTCTTCCTAATGTTGGAAGAGCCGGCTGTCTTCATGTGCAAGTGTATCTAATCAGGGTGGGAGTCCTGCCTGTGGAAGACGGAAGAATCCAGTACCTCATTACATACGTCAAGAAACTGCAGGTTTGCAGGTTCAAAGAAGCTGTTTTTCATCCAGACAAAGTTAAACATGGAGTGGGAAGAAAAATTCCGGATATGTATCTGGCTCAAGGCGCCGCTGTCCAGCTTTTCCTGTACGACAAAGCGGTAAATAAAGGAGATGCCGATATTTTCCATGACCATTTTTTGCACAGTATTGATCGTTCCGATTTCCACATATGACCTGAAATTGTTGATATCCTGATTGTGCGCGTGCAGAATCTGCATCAGATTACGGTGCGAGTTGGTATCATTTTCACGGAAAATAAGGCGGTAGTCGTTCAGCTCCCGGAAGTCGACCGTTTTGCCTGCCAGTGGATGCTCCGGAGAACAGACACAGACCGTATGGGCTTCGAACAGTTCACGACTCTCGAATTCCAGAGGCGGACAGTAAGTGTCTATGATACAGAACTGGATACGTCCGGCCTTCAGCTGCTTCTGAAGCGCGTCAGCCTCACCGAGGTACATGCTGACTTTTTTCTCGGGGTATCTCTGGAGATATTCTGCAACCATATGCGGCACAAGGGACTCACCGGTGGTCGTTAATGTACCCAGTTTCAGCTCGTCAGGCTGGTCGGGAGGGCTCTTCAGCTTCCGCTCGATGATCTGGGCGTCTGCTTTGATCGTCTGGGCATACGCGCGGAGCAGTTTCCCGTGTTCTGTGAGATGCAGGCGGCGCTTTTCATCGTAATACAACAGCTTAGTCTGATAGTAGCCTTCCAGATATTTGATGTGCTGGGTGACGGCTGGCTGCGTAATGTTCAGCAGAGTCGCGGTCTTTGTGTAATTCCTTGTTTCACATAAGGTCAGGAAGGTATCCAATTTTAAATCTAACATTTCACCACAAATCCTTTCTGAATTTTCAGGCAATTATCCATATAATCGGAACTTATTATGCCATAAAATAATATGATTTCATTTTAAAAGAAATTTGTGTTATTATCAAGACAAATGAAGGACTTTTTTCTGCAGCCTTGAAATGAATCGAAATTAGAAGGGCGCGGAAGCAAAAAAGAATGGAGGGATATTCATGGACTACCCGATTGGAGTTGAAATGACAGAAACGTATCTGTCCTATGAAGTGCAGCGTGCGGCAATGAAGCTGGTGCGGGACGTCATGCTTGTAAAGCCTGGTGAATCTGTTGTAATCACTGCGGACACTTCAACTGATATGCGTGTTGTAGATGCGGTGATGGGGGCGGCATATACCATTGGAGCGGACCCGGTGCTGATTAAATATCCGACGACCGGAAAAGCCTTTGAAGAACCGTTTCTCCCAATAGCTAATGCGGTGGCTGCTGCGGACGTATGGATTGAGTTTGCGTATTATTGTGTTATGCATTCACCCTGCTTCCAGAAGGCGATTGCAAACGGGGCCAGATACACATGCCTGTGCGGTATGGATACGATCATGCTTGTAAATACGGTTGGAAGGGTAAAATATGATGTGCTGGTGGAATTCGGTGAATATCTGACCCGGAAGGTACAGGCATCTAATGAAATTATCGTACGGGATGCCAACGGAACGAACCTGAAGGCTTATAACCAGGGACGTAAGGTAAAACATTCCGGACAGCTTGCGACGAAGAAGGGCTACCCTGTTATGCTTGGAGGCCAGGTAAGCTGGTGTCCTGTGGAAGAAACGATCGAAGGGACGCTGGTATTTGACGCAGCACTGTTCCCGCCGAGTGAAATCGGGCTTTTGAAAGAACCTGTCAGGCTGGAATTCAAAGAGGGACGTCTGACAGAGATTACCGGAGGGGCACAGGCCGAGGTCTTTAAGAAGTGGCTGGCATCCTTCGACGATCCGAACATGTACCGTCTGGCACATTATTCGATCGGATTTAATCCGGGGGTACGCAAAGCCACGGGCCGGATCGTAGAGGATGAAAGAATCTTCGGATGTATCGAATTTGGCATTGGCAGCCAGGGGGCAAGTCTGATGGGCGCGTTCTGGGATGCAGCGTCACATACGGACGGAGTCGTATCAAAACCGACCATCATCCTGGACGGTGAAGTGTTGGAGGAAAATGGAATCTACAAAGAAGAAACATGTATTTCATTCTGCAAAAAGCTGGGAATTGCAGATTATGAATAAATAAAAAGGGTTAAGAAAAAGGAGGAAGAATTATTATGGAATACCCAATTGGAATCGAAATGGCACCGGATTATTTATCTTATGAGGTGAGCAAAGCCGCCTACAAACTTGTGAAAGAAGTTATGCTGGTAGAACCCGGGGAAAATGTCGTTGTAACAGGTGATACCTCTACGGATAAGAGAGTTCTGGACGCAATCATGAACGCAGCCTACATTGTGGGTGCGAACCCGGTACTTGTCTATGTCCCGACAAATGAAAAAGCGTATGCAGAGCCGGTTGCACCTCTCGGCAATGCAGTAGCGGTAGCAGATGTATGGATCGAATTATCTTATTCATCCATCATGTTGTGTGAATCATGGAGAAAAGCAATTGATTTCGGATGCCGCTACATCAACCTTACAGGTATGGATGTGACTATGATCGTAAACTGCATCGGAAAAGTAGATGTAGCACGTGTTGTAGAGCTGGGAGAAGCTCTAAAGGCTAAGATGGAAGCAGGCAACGAGATTATCATCAAAGACGAAAACGGTACATATCTGACAGCAAGAAATGAAGGCAGACCGGTTCGTCATTCCGGACAGCTTGCTACCTTCAAGGGATATCCGTTTATGATGTGCGGACAGATCAGCTGGTGCCCGATTGAGGAGACGATCAACGGAAAACTTGTATTTGATGCAGCGATCTTCCCGCCTACAGATATGGGTATCCTGTCAGGAAATGTAGAACTGACATTGGAGAACGGCCGTGTTACAAAGATCGAAGGCGGAAAGGATGCTGAGAGGTTCAGCGCATGGCTCCATTCATTTGACGACCCGAACATGTTCCGTCTTGCACACTATTCATTAGGCTTCAACCCCGGTGTTTCAAAAGCGACAGGCCGTATTGTAGAAGATGAGAGAATCTTCGGATGTATGGAATTCGGTATCGGCAGCCAGGGCAAAATGATCCGCGGAAGCTATTGGACCGCATCCTCACACACAGACGGTGTTGTTTCCAAACCATCTATCATTCTGGACGGTGTGGCAATCGAAGAAAATGGTAAGTATGTAGATCCGGATCTTGCTGAGATCTGCAGGAAAATGGGAGTAGCAGGGTATTAAACTACTTTGAAAAGAGTACCCGGATAGTCCTTCTATCAGGGTGCTCTTTTTTTGCGCAAATTTAGCCTGAAAATGGCAGGTAAACTTGAAAACAGGTTTTTTGTGTGATAAAGAAACGGGAAAAATTTAAGGAAAAGGAGTTTGATGAGGAGATTATGGAAGAAAAAAATTCAAAAGCCGGGGCGTCCACATTCGAGAAAATACGCTTTTCAGAACCGGTCACAATCATCTTTGGTTCCATTCTGGCAGTATTGTCCGGTATTATCTGTATGCAGATCATGGGGAAGGTGGGGGTCTCAGCGAATACATCCATATTAGGTGCGGTATTTGCAATGCTGATATCCAAGATTCCGATGACTTTATTCGGAAGATTCAAGAGTCTGGAACGTCAGAACTATATCCAGACGATCGTATCCGGGGCGGGATTCTCCGCTGCTAACTGTGCATTCGTTGCGGTTGCTATCCTGTTTGTCATGGGTGAGACAAAAGCAGTCCTGCCGATGGCGCTGGGATGTATCTTCGGAACGGTTATTTCTGTTTATACAGTAGGGTCACTGTTTGATTCCCCGCTGTTTCCGGCAAGGGAAGCATGGGCACCGGGAGTTGCGACTGCGGAAGTACTGGAGGCCGGGGACGAAGGCGGCGATAAGGCGAAGAGAGTTATTCAGGGAATCATAGTGGGAATCGTAGGAAGTATCTTTAAACTGCCTGTGGGAGCTGTAGGTATCGTATTTATTGCAAATATTGTGTCCATGCTGGCACTCGGAATCGGACTTCTGATCCGCGGATATTGTGCACCGCTTACAGGATTTGACCTTGGTGCGACAAGTATTCCGCAGGGCTTCATGGTAGGTGCGGGACTGATCGCACTGTTCCAGTCCATTGTTTCTATCTACCAGAGTTCTTCAAAGAGTAAAAAGACAAAAGCCGATCAGGAAGCCTGTGAGGAAGGTCTGACGGTCAGTGGGGGAAAGACAAAGAGAGCTCTGATCGCAGCACTGCTTACACATGTGGCAGGCGGAGTTTTTGTAGGAATTATCTGTGGGATTTTCACGGGCATGTCTCCGGCCAAAATGGTGCTCTGGGTGATCTGGACCGCGTTTGCATCAGTTGCTTCTATGATTATTATAGGTAAGGCGGCAATGTATTCAGGATGGTTCCCGGGCTTTGCGGTAACAACGATTTTTATGACTATCGGTGTGCTGATGGGATTTTCCCCAATCGCAGTAGCGGTACTGACAGGGTATATCAGTTCAGTAGGACCATGTTTTGCGGATATGGGATATGACCTGAAGACAGGCTGGATCATCCGTGGAAAAGGCAAAAATGCAGAGCGTGAAGTATATGGGAGAAAACAGCAGGTGTTCATTGAAATGCTGGGGGCATTCATCGGTATTATTGTTGTCATTTTCTTTGCAGACATGACTCTGAAAGACGGGCTGATTCCTGCAACAAGCGTTGTGTTTGCGACGACTGCTGAGATGGGAAGTAATCTGGCTCTCTTGAAAGAACTGGCGATATGGGCGGTTCCGGGAGCGATTGTACAGATTCTGGGAAGGAAGTACATGTTTGGCGTACTGCTGGCGACAGGACTGCTCATCAACAACCCGATCTATGGTATCGGTGTCATTGTGGCAGTGGTCTTCCGTAAGATTATCGGTGATGAATTCATGAACTGCCGTGATGCGGGACTCATCGCCGGAGACGGCTTGTTCAGCTTCTTCTCGAGTCTTGTAAAAATGTTTATATAAAAGAGTTTAGAGCTGTTCTGGTTCCGGTATTTAGGATATAATAAGGATATCCGGGTAGAGAAAGAAGGTAGAAAAATGTCTGATGTTGAAAAAGTAATTTCTTATTTTAAAAAGGTCTGCTCCATTCCGAGAGCCTCTGGGGATGAGAAGGCAGTCAGTGACTACATTGTTGATTTCGCAAGGGACAGGGGACTCGATGTGACGCAGGATTCCTGCTATAATGTGATTGTCAGAAAACCGGCAGCAGTTCCTGATGCGGGAGAACCAGTTATACTTCAGGGACACCTTGACATGGTCTATGTAAAGGAGAATGACAGCAGCCATGTGTATGAAAACGGGATTGAGGTGAAGGAGGACGATGCGTATTATTATGCCGATGGGACTTCCCTTGGTTCTGACAACGGAATTGCGGTTGCGTATTGTCTGGCAGTCCTCGATAGTGATGACATTCCCCACCCCGACCTCGAAATTGTATTTACGGTAAAAGAAGAGGTCGGCCTGGTCGGCGCGGATAAGATTGATATATCTTCTTTGAAAGGAACACGTTTTATTAATCTGGACTCCGAGGAGGAAGGAATCTTTTATACGAGCTGTGCCGGCGGATTACGCTGCAGGATGATCTGGGATCTGGAGACGGAAAAGATGGAAGAGGAAAGAGTTCCGTTAAGGGTAACATTCCGGGGGCTTGCCGGAGGACACTCGGGCATCAACATCGGCATGGGACTGGGAAATTCTATTGTACTCCTTGGAAGACTTTTGTATTTCCTGAAGGATATGCAGGTTAGAGTTAACCATCTGGATGCTCCGGGAAAGGCAAATGCGATTGCGAACAACGGAAGTGTGTGTCTCTACGTGAAGCCGGAAGAACTAGACGAAGTTAAGGTAAAACTTGCAGAAGCAGAGAAAACATTCCAGACGGAATTACAGTATACCGATTCTATTTCATTCGAGATTGAAGAGGGCGCTGCACAGACAGGGGCAGAAGTCTATACGGCTAAATACCAGAAGGAGATCACGGAAAGCCTGATGTTATTGCCATACGGTGTTTCAGGATATTCCTTTGCGATTGACGGCCTGATTGAGACATCCATGAATCTTGGGTCACTGACCTGTGAAGACGGAAAACTGACACTTCTGATGTCTCTGAGAAGTTCTGTGGCGTCTCAGAAATACATGCTGCGTGATAAAATCCAGATCATTGCGGACTCAAAATGCGATACATGCATTTTTGAAAGCGATTACCCGGGATGGCAGTACAGAAAGGATTCCCCGCTGCGCGATACAGCTATTGCATTGTATGAAAAGCTTTTCCATAAGAAGGCGGAGGTTGCGGCGATCCATGCGGGACTCGAGTGCGGCTACTGGGACAGTAAGAAGCCGGGAATGGATATCATTTCTACGGGACCGGATCTTTTCGATGTACATTCAACAAAGGAAAAAGTATCGAAAGAATCCATCGGGCATATGTGGCTGTATCTGAAAGAACTTCTGAAGGAACTGTCAAAGGCCTAATTTTACTGGTTTTTTGTGGACCGTAATATACTTAGAAAATTATAAGAAAATTTTAAGGACCTTATACTTGGAAAGAACCCTTTAGTGTGGTATTCTAAGTGAAAGGTCCTGTTTTTTCACAGTAATACCGGCAGCAGATGTTGATAAAAGACGGAATGTGTGGATATCTTATGAAATGGGACAGAAGTGTGAAGATATCTGTTAGGAGGAAAAAATAAGATGACACGGAGTGAATTTCTTCAGGAACTGCGTCAGGCATTGGAAAATGACCTGTCTGGCAGCATCGTTCAGGAGAATGTACAGTTTTATAACCAATACATTACGGATGAGATGGCAAAGGGAAAGAGCGAAGAAGAAGTCCTTCAGATGCTGGGCGATCCCTGGATTATAGCGAGGACCGTCATTGATGCAGCAGACGGAACCGATAAGTCTACCGTGTACGAGGCAGGCGGCGGTTCATATACCGGTTATGAAAGCGGCAGGGAACAGGCACGTGAGCAGAATCCAAAGGTACACGTGTTTGGATTGAACACATGGTGGAAAAAACTGCTTCTTATTTTGGGAATAGTGTTGATAGTAGTGGCTGTATTCGCAATCATATCAGGCGTAATCAGCCTGCTTGCACCCATACTGGTTCCGATACTGATCATCATGATTGTGATCCGGTTCATCGGCAACCGGCGGGGATGACACCAGACACACAGCCAGTGCCGGGAAAAGAATTACTAAAAGGGGCCAGTGGGCGTACAAAAGCATCCGCTGGCCTTTTTCTATTTCTTTTAAAAAGCGGATCAAAAACCACGTATTAAGCGTGGCTTTGGCACTCTGCCTCAGAAAAAAGCAAAGTAAAAGACCGATGGGGGAGCCATCGGTCTTTTGAGGGGAGTATAAATAATTAATAAGGGGTTGTAGAAAGTAACCTTTCTACAATGATAAGTATAATATATCAAATTGGAAAAAGCAAGCAAAAATAAAAAAAATATTAAATAAAAAGATACAGCGGATTTTGTAAATTGTGAATAAAAAATATATATTAATGAGACAATATGAGTGTACCAAATAAATTTTCCTAGGAGGGACACTCATGTCAAAGAATTATAACAACTCAAATAACTCAAACAGTAACTCAAACAACTCTTCAAAGAACACAAACAGCAACTCTTCTTCAAACTCTACTTCAAACTATTCAAACGAGCAGAGCAAGAATAAGAACTCAAACAAGAACTCATCTTCAAACTCAACATCTAACAGCAGCCAGAACAACACTAAGAACATGAATTCTTACAACAACGAGAGCAACAACTACTAAATAGAACACTTTTTGCAAAAGGGTACAGGGCAAAAGTCATTTTGGTACACGTCTAACTTCAATTGGGGACGTAGTAAAGTTCAACTTTACTACGTCCCCAATTTATAGTAATATGATACATATACTCTGTGGTGTGTCGGTTTGATGCACGGGGAACTACTGGCAGAATAAGTACAGCATATGGAGGCGTTTGGATGGATAAAATAGAATTGATAGCACCATGCCATTTTGGGCTTGAGGCAGTACTGAAGAGGGAGATTCAGGATCTTGGGTATGAGATTTCTCAGGTGGAAGACGGCAGGGTTGCATTTTATGGTGACAGTGAGGCAATATGCAGGGCAAATATTTTTCTGCGTACGGCAGAGAGGGTTTTGCTGAAGGTTGGCTGCTTTAAGGCGGAGACTTTTGACGAGCTGTTTGAGAACACAAAGACCATTCCCTGGGAGGAATATATACCGAAGGATGGCAAGTTCTGGGTGGCAAAAGCGGCGTCTGTGAAGAGTAAGCTGTTCAGTCCGTCTGATATTCAGTCGATTATGAAAAAGGCTATGGTGGAGCGCATGAAGGTGCACTACCATATAAAATGGTTTGAGGAGAAGGGGGCATCGTATCCGGTCAGAGTGTTTCTGATGAAGGACATGGTGACCGTGGGTATTGATACGTCCGGTGTATCTCTCCATAAGCGGGGATACCGGCAGCTGGCGGGAAAAGCGCCTATTACGGAGACGCTTGCCGCGGCATTAATCATGCTGACACCGTGGAGCAGGGACAGGGTGCTTGTTGACCCATTTTGCGGAAGCGGTACATTTCCGATTGAAGCGGCAATGATGGCGGCAAAGATTGCACCGGGAATGAACAGGTCTTTCCTTGCGGAAGAGTGGGGCAGTGTTGTATCGAAGTCTCAATGGTATCAGGCGGTAGATGAAGCCAATGATCTGATCGATGATGAGATTGATGTGGACATTCAAGGGTATGATATTGATGCAGATGTATTGAAGGCCGCAAGGCAGAATGCAGAGGATGCGGGAGTTGGACACCTGATCCATTTCCAGCAGCGGGATGTCAGGGATCTGAGGCACCCTAAAAAATATGGGTTCATCATCACTAATCCTCCATATGGTGAGCGTCTGGAAGAAAAGGCGGTCCTGCCGGAACTTTACAGAGATTTTGGAGAGAGTTTCCGTAACCTGGACAGCTGGTCTGCATATATGATAACCAGCTATGAGGATGCAGAACGCTACTTCGGCAGACAGGCCGATAAGAACAGAAAAATATATAATGGTATGATTAAGACTTATTTTTACCAGTTTATGGGGCCTAAGCCTCCAAAACCAAAGAATTAGAAGGTATGGATATGGAAAAGAGAATAATCTTCGCAACAGGGAACCAGAATAAGATGAAGGAGATTCATATGATTCTGGCTGATTTAGGAATTCCGATTTATTCTATGAAGGAAGCCGGCATTGACATTGATATTGTTGAGGATGGTTCCACATTTGAAGAAAATGCCGTAATAAAAGCAGATGCAATAGCCAGATTACTGCCGGATGATATTATACTTGCTGATGATTCAGGACTTGAAATTGATTATCTGGACAAGGCTCCCGGAATCTATTCGGCCAGATTTGCGGGTGTTGATACGTCTTATGATATTAAAAACCAGATGCTTTTAGACAAGCTTAAGGGCGTACCGGATGAAAAAAGAACTGCGCGTTTCGTATGTGCGATAGCCGCAGCATTACCGGACGGGACAGTCGAGACAGTCAGAGGTACGATTGAGGGTATAATCGGTTATGAGATAGCAGGGGAAAACGGATTCGGGTATGATCCGATATTCTACGTGCCTGAATATGGCTGCACGACGGCCGAGATGAACCCGGATCAGAAGAATGAACTTAGCCATCGCGGAAAAGCACTCCGTGCTATGCGTAAAATACTGGAAGAAAAGCAGCTTGATTCGGACACACAGTAGAAGAGCTGTTTAAATGAAGCGGAAAATCCGGTTAACAGGCAGTAACTTGGCAATTATTATAAGAAACAGGGTGCGAGTGATATGAGAGTATTGATAGTGAGCGATACACATGGAAATCATAAGAATCTGGACAGGATATTGGAGCAGGCAGGACAGATAGACATGTTTATCCACCTTGGTGATGTAGAAGGCGGAGAAGAGTATCTGGATGCTGTCCTTGACTGCGAGAAGCATATGGTGAGGGGGAATAACGACTTCTTTTCAGATCTTCCTAAAGAGGAGGAATTCAAGATAAGGGACTATAAAGTATTTATTACACACGGGCATGGATACTATGTGTCCCTCGATCCTGAATATATTAAAGAAGAAGGCAAAGCGCGCGGTGCTGACATTGTAATGTACGGCCATACGCACAAGCCGTACTTTGATAAAAATGAAGAAATTACAATTTTGAATCCGGGGAGCGTATCTTATCCAAGACAGGAAGGACGAAAAGGCAGTTATATGATTATGGAATTAGATGACAAAAACCAGCTCCGGTTTCAGCAGTGTTACCTTGACTGAATGTTTGAAATCAGGCGCTATTTCAACACTTTTCTGCGTAAAATCAGGCGCGGTGAAAAAAATGTAAAAAAATAAAAAATAGTTGTTGACATATTGCCAAGCCTATTATATAATAATTCTTGCGTCACGGGTAAGCGTGACAAGCAAAAAGAACATCGGGGTGTGGCTCAGCTTGGCTAGAGCGCCTGGTTTGGGACCAGGAGGTCGCAGGTTCGAATCCTGTCACCCCGATAGTGCGGGTGTAGTTCAATGGTAGAACACTAGCCTTCCAAGCTAGATACGTGGGTTCGATTCCCATCACCCGCTTTCTTACAGCAGATGTTGTAAGAAGCAGAGTAAGGGGATAATTGCATATGAGTCTGTAGCTCAGCTGGATAGAGCAACGGCCTTCTAAGCCGTAGGTCGAGGGTTCGAATCCCCCCAGGCTCGTTGTGGTGGGTGTGGTGCAGTTGGTTAGCGCGCCAGATTGTGGTTCTGGATATCGTGGGTTCGAGTCCCATCACCCACCCTTTATTTTATAGTACTGGCAACGCAGTGTCAGATATAAGTCTTCAATGGGCTATCGCCAAGCGGTAAGGCACAGGACTTTGACTCCTGCATTCGCTGGTTCGAATCCAGCTAGCCCAGTTTAACCTGGACAGGCAGGGATGAATTTCAAAATGATACGGGCGTGTAGCTCAGGTGGTAGAGCACTTGACTTTTAATCAAGTTGTCCGGGGTTCGAATCCCCGCACGCTCATCGGAACAAGCATTATGCTTGTTCTATTTTTTGCCAAAGAATCTGGCAGAATACAATTATATAAATGCGGGTGTGGCGGAATTGGCAGACGCGCTAGACTTAGGATCTAGTGGGCGACCGTGCAGGTTCAAGTCCTGTCACCCGCATAAAAAAGGCGTTAAGTTCTGATATACAGGGCTTAACGCTTTTTTATGCTTCTATTTTCTTGATTATTCCACGGCACTGCCCTTAACATATCTGACAGCTGCTAGTACAATTCCAATAAAGATAAAAACAGCAGCAGTCCCAAAATAGATGACCGGATAATGCTCTGACAATCGCCATGACTGATTCGTACCCACAAGCTCATCTATTTTAAAGTTCGTATACTTTTCACCAATATAAAATGTCAGAACAAAAAGACCGGCCATCATCCACACATTTGCGTGTGCCAGCGTCCGGATCAGTACAAGAATTCCTAAGACGGCCAGCCAGAATATGCTGATGGGTGCCCCGAAACCGGATACCCAGTATACTGGATCAGATAAATACAGATTGGAAACCATCTCGATCAGATACAGGTATGGAATGGTCAGGATACAGATGGCAGCATAGAGAAGCAGCAGTCGGTACTTTTCTCCGTTTATCAATAACTGCAGCAGCAGACAGGCGAAGATGCATCCGCCGATGGCGATCAGGGACCAGGTGAATGCACGGTCTAATGCATAATTTGTAATGAGGCAGACGATAACTGCGATTCCGAAAGGGACTGCCAGGTAAATACTCCATAACTTTCTCTTTTTGCTCATAAAATACTCTCTTTTCTTAGAATGGTTTTAAAATTTGGAAGAGCCAGATTTTGTCCTGCGGTATGCAAATTTCGGTACGCCGTCCTCCATAGCCACGCTGACTTCACCCTGAATGAGCGGTTTCGCATAGGTAATGAATTCGTCACTGACATCTGTCCCGTCTTTTGTAATCCACTCATCGGGAACAGTTTTTTCTTTATTACAAATGATGTCTACATCTGCAGTGGTATATCCGATGGTATATGGCTCGTCCTTTTCTCTTTTAAATGCAATCATCTTGCCGGTCTCGCCTTCGATGGCACATTTCACACCGTAAGCGCCGGAGGCGATGGCCTCTTTCTGGTCTGTCTTCGATAACATGGATGAAGAGCAGCGCTGGCAGACATTCAATTCGATGGAACGGACTTTCACACCGAGCCGTTCTTTCACCAGATTTTCAAGATATTTGCCGGAACCGGTCAGCATCTTATGGCCGAATGCATCTACACCAACATCACTTGCCAGCTCACAGATAAATGTGCCGTTCTTATCATGGATGCCCTCGGAAATACATACAACGAGATTCGGTGTCTTTTCCATAGACTTGCGGACCTTGCTGATGAATACGTCCTGATTGAAATCAGATTCCGGGAGATAGACTAATACAGGGTTGTCTCCCTCGAATTTCCGTGCGAGCACACTGGCAGCGGCCAGCCAGCCCGCATGGCGTCCCATGATTTCCACGATGGTGACAGACTTCTTATTATCATAAACAGACGCGTCAATTGCAATCTCGCGGACTGTCGAGGCAATATATTTCGCCGCGCTCCCAAATCCCGGGGTATGGTCTGTTTCCACGAGGTCATTGTCGATAGTTTTTGGAATTCCGATCACCCGGATATCGCTGGAAACTTTTCTGGCATAACGTGAGAGTTTGCTGACAGTATCCATAGAATCATTCCCGCCGATATAGAAAAAGTAACCGATATCCAGCGCCTCGAATTTTTCAAATAATTGGACATAAACGCTGTCATTCAGATCTTCCGGCAGTTTATAGCGGCAGGAACCTAAATAAGATCCCGGTGTATTTTTAACCAGCTCCAGTTCACCGGAAATCTCAAGCGGCTTCATATCCATATAATGATCCGAAAGAAAGCCTTCGATCCCGTTGATCATTCCGTATACAGTTCCAAAAGTATCCTCTCTGTTCAGTGCTTCGTACACAACGCCGTAAAGACTGGCGTTAATCACGGCAGTTGGTCCGCCGGATTGTCCTACAATCACATTTTTCTTCATAATCTACCCTCCAGATGTTTATAGAATCAATATCATTTAAGTTAACTATAAGGGATAAAAGGACTTTTTACAATATGAAGAAAAGTCCTTTTTCTTGAAAAGTAGTTGGAAATTTGTGAAATGTGCAGTATAATTGCTTTATCTTAGTAAAGAGGAGCTTAATTATGAAATATATATCTTTTGCGATTCCATGCTACAATTCAGAAGCATACATGGAAAAAGCAATTCAGTCTATTCTAAAAGGCGGGGAGGATGTGGAGATTATCGTCGTGAATGACGGTTCCACAGACAAGACGAAGAAGATAGCCAAGCGGTATGCGGAACAGTACCCTACAATCGTGAAGGTGGTAAATAAGGAAAATGGAGGCCACGGTGATGCGGTTAACAGCGGCCTCGCGCATGCGGCAGGACGATATTTTAAGGTGGTTGACAGTGACGACTGGGTGGATGAGACTGCACTGATGGAGATACTCGATGCGGTAAAGACATTTGTGCAGACAGATACGACAGTGGACATGATTATATCCAACTATGTGTATGAGAAAGTGGGCATGGAACATAAGAAAGTGATAAATTACAGAAATGTACTTCCGCAGAACCAGATTTTCCACTGGGACGATATCGGGCATTTCCGTCTTGACCAGTATATCCTGATGCATTCCGTGATTTACCGGACAGAGATGTTGAAGCTCTGCCAGCTGCGGCTTCCGAAGCATACATTCTATGTGGACAACATTTATGTATACTATCCTCTGCCGCATGTGCGGACGATGTACTATATGGACGTGGATTTCTACCGTTATTTCATCGGGCGCGAAGACCAGTCCGTCAATGAAAAGATTATGATCAGCCGGATTGACCAGCAGATATTCGTGACGAAGAGTATGATCGCTATGTACGAATTAAGAATGATTTCCAGTAAGAAGCTGAGAAAGTATATGGTCAATTATCTTGCGATTATGATGACAGTTTCTTCGATCCTCTGTATCCGTTCCAAGAAGAAGGAGAATCTGGAGAAGAAAAAGGAATTGTGGCAGTATCTGAAGAAGAAGGATTACGGGGCTTATATGAAGATACGCTACGGAATTCTGGGACAAACTATCAACCTCCCCGGAAAAACCGGCCGAAAAGTATCTTCTCTGGCTTATAATGTGGCAAGAAGGCTCATTGGATTCAACTAGATGTATAGAAGCCGGCCCAGAAGGAGCATGGGGAATATTCAGGGCACCTTACGCATGTACGCGGGGTGTCCTTTTTGTATGAAATTTAAATAACTGGTGCCTGAGAAGGTATATTTTACCGCCGCTGGTACATACTACTATTAAAAAAGGAGTGTGTATTATGGCTGTTAATTTTTCTGAGAGTAAAACAAAAGAAAATCTGATGAGAGCATTTGCGGGTGAGAGCCAGGCAAGAAACCGCTATACGATTGCTGCCGAAAAGGCAAGGGACCAGAAGATGTATACAATTGAGGACATTTTCCTTTACACGGCTGAGCAGGAGAGGGCCCATGCAGAGAGATACTATGAACTTCTGAAGGATTTATCCGGAGAGACCATCTTTATTGACGGCGGCTATCCGGTTGACCAGCAGGAGACGCTGGCAGAACTTCTGCGTGCTGCGGAGCACAATGAAAAAGAAGAGTATGAAGATGTATACCAGAAATTCGGGGATATTGCAAAAGAAGAGGGATTTCTTGAGGCTGCATCTGCTTTTTACCAGACTGCGGAAATCGAGCATGTACATCAGGTCCGTTTTGGGGAAGTGGCAAAGCTGCTTGAGGAAAACCAGTATTTTGCCTGTGATCAGGAATCTAAGTGGATCTGTACGAACTGCGGATATATCCATGAAGGGAAGCAGGCTCCAAAGGTGTGCCCGGTCTGTCGTCACGATCAGGGATATTTTCTGCCTTATGCATTTGCGGCATATAAGGGAGAAGGCAGATAGTTTTCTTCCGGTTGAAGGAAGTGGCAGGCAAAAGATCATGTTGTATGGAAAACAATAAGTGATGGGAGTGCTTTTATGAGCCAGAAGGTGGAAAATCTGCTGAATCTTGCATTGGATGCTACGGAAGAAGAAAGAATGAGATCGCTGGAACTGGAGGTTGGATTCAACCCCATTGACCGGGAATGGGACCTGATCATTAAATACTCAGGCACTCTTGATGCTGTCCGTGAACTGGCTTCAGGCGTAACAGAACTGTCTAATGAATATGCGGTTATTACTGTCAGGGAATCTCTTATTAATTCTCTGGCAGTTATACCACAGATTGAATTTATAGAAAAACCAAAGCGGCTTTTTTTTGAGGCTGCCAATGGAAAGAGAGTTTCCTGCATAGGTCCTGTGCAGCAAACTCCTTTTTCTTTACTGGGAAAAGGGGTTTTGACAGCTATTGTTGACAGCGGGATTGATTATGCCAGCGATGATTTCAGGAATGCGGACGGAACAACAAGAATACGTGCCTTATGGGATCAGACAATTCCGGGAAATCCGCCGGAGGGGTATTACATAGGAACAGAATACACGGAGGAACAGATTAATGAAGCCCTCAGACAGACGGACCGTGCCGGGCGTGAGCGGATCGTGCCAAGCCGGGATATTTCCGGACATGGGACTGCTGTTGCCGGGGTCGCGGCTGGAAATGGGGCGGGAAGCCCGGGACGGCAGTATGCCGGCGTGGCGCCGGAGTGTGAACTTCTGGTCGTGAAACTTGGCAGCCCCAGACAGGATGGATTTCCGAGAACAACGGAACTGATGCAGGGGGTCGATTATGTGATCAGGAAAGCTCTGGAATATCAGATGCCTGTGGCGGTGAACATCAGCTTTGGAAACACGTACGGTTCACATGATGGGATGTCTCTCCTGGAACGTTTTCTGGATGATATATCAAATTACTGGAAAAGTGTGATCTGTGTGGGAAGCGGAAATGAAGGAACAAGCGCAGGGCATACTTCAGGCATCCTGACAGAGAATGTGGAGGAGGAAGTGCAGCTGGGAGTTAAAATGAATGAGCCGACGGTAAATGTACAGATCTGGAAATCTTATGTGGATCAGGTTGATGTCTCACTGGTCAGTCCTTCCGGTGTACGCGTCGGGCCGATTCAGGAAATACTCGGCCCCCAGAGATTTGTACTGGGAGGCACGGAGATTCTGCTCTACTATGGCGAACCGAGCCCTTACAGTGTGCGCCAGGAGATCTTTATCGACTTCCTGCCAAGACAGTCCTATATAGACAGCGGTGTGTGGCGGATTATACTGACGCCGAGGAGAATTGTTACGGGAGAATTTGAGATGTGGCTTCCAAGCCAGAGCGCGTTGAATATCGGTACCGCCTTTCTGTTTCCGCGGAGTGATACAACACTCACTATCCCTTCTACAGCTTCCCGGGTGATCACTGTGGGAGCGTACAATGCACTAACCTTCGGATATGCTGATTTTTCAGGCAGGGGCCCGGCCAGAGTGTATGAGGGAATATCCTCATCCAAACCCGATATTGCAGCACCCGGAGTACGGATAACAACCGTAGCAGCAGGAGGCGGATATGCAGAATTCAGCGGCACCTCATTTGCCACACCGTTTGTGACAGGGAGTGCCGCACTTCTGATGGAGTGGGGGATCGTGAATGGGAATGACCCGTATCTGTACGGGGAGAAGGTCAAGGCTTATATGCGAAGGGGGGCAAAGGAGCTCCCGGGATTTACGGAATGGCCGAACAACCAGCTGGGGTGGGGGGCACTGTGTGTGCGGGATAGTCTGCCGGTTTGATAAGCTGCTTAAAAAAGGAACAGAGAACAGCAGAAGAAAAATGATATAAGCAAGGGGGCAGGTCATGGATATCAATCCATTATGACCTGCCCCTTTTCGCTGCTTTGATGTATAATAGAATTACGAAAAAGATTCAGGCAATAGGAGCGCTGTTGTGGAAAAGGTGAAAACAACGGCTTTGTGAACCAGAAAATGAGGAAGAAGAAAGGAACAGCTATGTTTAAATTAAGTACACTATGTTACATCGAGAAGGATCATCAATATCTGATGCTGCATAGAACCGTGAAGAAGAATGATGTCAATAAGGATAAGTGGATCGGGGTGGGCGGTCATTTTGAGGAAAAGGAAAGTCCCGAGGAATGTCTTTTAAGGGAAGTCCGGGAGGAGACCGGCTATACACTGACCTCTTACAAGTACCGTGGCATTGTGACCTTTGTATATGGGGACGATGTTGTGGAATACATGTCCCTGTATACGGCGGACGGGTTCACGGGGGAACCCATTATGTGTGATGAAGGAGAGCTGGAATGGGTGGACAAGGATGCCGTGTTAGATTTGAATATATGGGAAGGTGACAAGATATTTTTCCGTCTGCTGAATGAGGGCCGGGAGTTCTTTTCACTGAAACTGGTCTACGACAAAGCCGACACTCTTCTCTATGCGGCTCTGGACGGCAGGCCGATGGAATTAAAGTAAGGATGTGTCAGCACAGCACCAGATTTGCATTCAATGCCCGGACTCTTTCCTGAAGTTCCGGGTCAAGCTCTTTATTGGTCAGGATATAGTCAAAATCAGTAAATTCGGTGAACTTGACCAGTCCGCCGTCGGTAAATTTCGTGTGGTCCGCCATGAGAAATGACTGGCGGCTCTGCATGCACAGTGTACGCTTGAGGACTGCATCCATTTCTTCGGAGGTAGTCATGCCCATACTTGTGGAGCAGTACAGGGTGCCGATAAAGCTCTTATCCGCCCGGTAGCGCCGGAAAAATTCGACGGTCGATATATCCAGGCTTCCCCCGATCTGCTCCCGGTACGTTCCGGGGGCAACGATCAGCTTCACCTTTTTATTCGTGCTGAGCTGCTGGATCGCTGCCAGAGAGTTTGTAATCAGAGTGGCATGGACGTCCGGAAAATATTTGATGATCTGTATGGCGGTGGTGCCCGAATCGAGGAATATACTGTCCCCTTCTTTTATAAAACCGGCGGCCGCTTTGCCAATCGCCTGCTTATACTGCATCAGCTTTTCGCTTCGTGTGGGAAAATCAGGGATGGTGCTTCTGTCTTTACAGAGGTGGGCTCCTCCGTAGTGGGTTTCCAGAATTCCCTGACGGGCAAAGAAGTGAAGGTCACGCCTGATTGTCATCGGTGAGACTAAGAATTCTTCCGCCAGGGTATGGACGGAAACTTCTCCGTACTCCTCCAGTTTTTGAAGGATCTGCTGGCGGCGGCCAATACCGTCAAGTGTATTTTCTGTTCGTTCTGGTTGTTTCTGATGATTCATGGCACAAAATCTCCTCTGTTATTAATAAAATAAAACATAAAAGAACATTAAAAAATGTGTTTGTATGTGCTATTATAAATGTATCAAACATGGATTGCAAGGTAAGGGGTAAAATAGTATGAAATATGATGTGGTTGTTTTTGACGTAGACGGTACATTGATTAACACAGAGGAGACGATACTGCTTTCACTGCAGCATATGCTGCTTCGGATGACAGGACATCTGTATCCGTTCGAAAAACTGTATTTTGCGCTTGGTATTACCGGGGCTGAGGCGCTGCGCCGGCTCGAACTGCCTGAGCCGGACAAGGCAATGGAAATGTGGCTGGCCTATATGGGGAGATACGAATATCTTCAGAAGCCATTTGACGGAATCGATGAAATCGTGCAGTGGCTAAATGCGGCCGGGGTCCGCCTTGGAATCGTAACTTCACGTACAAAACCGGAATTCCAAAAGAGTACAGCCCAGTACAATTTTATAAAATATTTCGATACAGTAGTCAATGCGGATGACACAGTGAAGCATAAACCGGAGCCAGAGCCAATGTTGTGTTTACTGGAAAAAATGGCGGCAGAGCCATCAAAGGTTCTCTATATAGGTGACTCTGTGTATGACATGGAATGTGCCCGGAAAGCCGGTGTGGACGGGGCACTTGCATTGTGGGGGGCACACTTTCCGGAGCAGATTCATGCGGTACATAAAATTGCAAATATTATGGATATAAAAAGTTTATTTATTTAGACAATCAGGCTTGATTATTTTTTAACAAACGATTATTATAAAGGCAGGTGATAAATTTTCTGAAAAAGGAGATGTTGTAAAATGGGTGTTTTTGATGGAAAAGTTGCTATCATTACCGGTGGGGGAAAAGCAAAATCAATCGGTTACGGTATCGCAACTGCTTATGCAAAAGAAGGTGCAAGTCTTGTCCTGACTGGGAGGAACGAGCAGAAGCTGTTGGATGCAAAGGAAGAACTCGAACGCCTCTACGGTGTGAAAGTACTGGCAGCACAGGCTGACGTCACTCCGGATGATGAGTCGGAAGAAACGGTAAAAAATGTGATTAAGAAGACAATCGAGGAATTTGGGCGGATTGATATCCTGATTAACAACGCTCAGGCTTCTGCATCCGGGATTCCGCTTTCCATGCAGACGAAGGATCACTTTGACCTCGGTATTTATTCAGGACTCTATGCGACTTTCTATTATATGAGGGCATGCTACCCTTATTTAAAGGAATCACAAGGGACTGTTATCAACTTTGCATCCGGGGCAGGATTGTTCGGTAACGCGGGACAGTCTTCTTATGCAGCGGCAAAGGAAGGGATTCGCGGACTTTCCCGTGTCGCGGCAACAGAGTGGGGCAAGGATAATATCAACGTGAATGTTGTATGCCCGCTTGCACTAACTGCACAGCTTGAAAACTTTAAAGAATCCTATCCGGAGGCATATGAGAAGAACCTAAAGGCAGTGCCGATGGGGCGTTTCGGAGACACGGAACTGGATATCGGGAGGGTTTGTGTACATCTTGGTTCTCCTGACTTCAAATATATGTCCGGTGAGACAATTACTCTGGAAGGCGGGCTGGGGCTCCGTCCATAGAAAATAGTTTCAGAATTAAAGAATAAAGAAAATGAAAAAAAGTATTGCAAAATTTATGCATTTGTGTTTATACTGAAGGTACGACATTAAGAAACAGACTTCATTGGGAATTTGAAGGTTCTATGTGACTGACGGAAAAGTGGAGCATACCACGTGGGAGCATAGAATGTAAACGCCGACCGTCTGGGCAGCTCATTATTGAGTTGCCCTTTTTTATTTCATAGGAAAGTACGTCCTAAGAAATAAAAAGCCCTCCCGGCGGGATGCGCACTGCGGCGTAAGCTGTAGATGTCGCAGGGCGACCGCCGCAGGCGCGAGTTTCGCAAGCGAAACTCTGTTTAGAGTTCATGGGCACCAAATAGTGGGCAAATACTAAAATCTGTAATTTGAACGGAGGAGATGTCATGGAACAGAAGAACTTTGAGCAATGGAAAGGTTTTACAGCGGGGGATTGGCAGAAAGAGATTAATGTAAGGGATTTTATCCAGAAGAATGTAACATCCTATGAAGGAACAGATGAGTTTCTTGAGGCAAAGACTGAACGTACGGCCAGACTGATGGACAGACTGAATAGTCTGTTGAAGCTGGAACAGGATTTCGGCGGTGTGCTGGATATTGATACACAGTCGGTGTCATCTTTGACGGCGTACCAGCCGGGGTATTTGGATAGGGAGGATGAGCTTATCGTCGGGCTTCAGACGAACCGTCCCCTGAAAAGGGGGGTGAATCCTTTCGGTGGGATTAATATGGCGCGGAAAGCGTGCAAGGCGTATGGCTATGAGCTTTCCGACAAGATCGAGCAGGAATTCCAGTACCGCACGACACATAATGACGGTGTATTCCGCGTATATACGGAAGAGATGAGGAAGGTCAGACACGCAGGGATTCTGACGGGACTTCCGGATGCATACGGCCGGGGACGGATCATCGGTGATTACCGCCGTGTTGCTTTATATGGTGTGGATATACTGATCGAAGAAAAACTGAGAGATAAGAAGGAAATCGGGGAAGGTGATTTTGATGTGGAGTCCATCCGTTTGTCCGAAGAACTGTTCCAGCAGATTAACTTTTTGAATAAGATGAAAGAGATGGCCAATATGTACGGCTACGATATTTCAGACCCCGCATCCGATGCACGTGAGGCAATCCAGTGGACATACTTTGCATATCTTGCATCCATTAAGGAACAGAATGGTGCGGCGATGTCGCTTGGAAGAACGAGCACATTTCTGGATATTTATATCCAGAGGGATATGGAAGCAGGAGTACTGGACGAGGTACATGCACAGGAGCTGATTGATGACTTTGTTATGAAGCTGCGTATGGCAAGACATCTGCGGACACCGGAGTATAACGAACTGTTCGGTGGTGACCCGATGTGGATTACAGAGTCGATCGGCGGAATGGATGAACAGGGGCGCACGCTTGTCACAAAGAACAGCTTCCGTTTCCTGAATACATTGTATAACCTGGGACCGGCGCCGGAGCCGAACCTGACTGTACTCTGGTCTGAGAAACTTCCTCAGGGATTCAAAGATTTCTGTGCGAAAGCGTCGATTGATACGGATGCAATTCAGTATGAAAATGATGACCTGATGAGGCCAGTATACGGGGATGATTACGGCATCGCATGTTGTGTTTCTGCCATGAAGATTGGCAAGCAGATGCAGTTTTTCGGGGCCAGATGTAATCTGCCGAAGCTTCTGCTCCTTGCACTTAACGGCGGCTATGATACATTTTCCAAATCCCCGGCAGGCCCGGAAATGCCTGTCTATGAGGGTGACGTGCTGGATTATGACGAGGTTATGGGCCGGCTGGAAAAATACAGGGAATGGATATGCAGGTTATATATCAATACCCTGAATGTGATCCACTACATGCATGATAAGTATGCATACGAGAAGACACAGATGGCACTGCATGATACCGAGGTGGAACGCTTTATGGCCTGCGGTGTGGCAGGACTGTCAGTACTGACAGATTCACTGAGCGCGATTAAGTATGCACAGGTAAAACCGGTCCGGGATGAAAAGGGATATATTGTAGATTTTGAGACCAAGGGAGAGTTTCCGACTTATGGGAACGACGATGACAGGGCGGATGATATAGCAAAGCAGATTCTGGCAGATATGTCTAAAGAACTGAAGAAGACAAAGACATACAGAAACGCGGTCCATACGCTTTCAGTACTGACCATTACCTCAAATGTCATGTATGGAAAGAAGACAGGGGCCACGCCGGACGGGCGTAAGGCAAAGGAACCATTTGCCCCCGGAGCGAATCCGATGCATAACAGAGAGAAAAACGGTGCGCTGGCGTCTTTGAATTCTGTTGCGAAGCTTTCTTATGATGACTGCAGGGACGGGATTTCCAATACCTTTTCCATTACCCCGGACACACTTGGAAAGACAGAGAAAGAGCGGCAGGAGAATCTGGTACATATACTGGACGGGTATTTTAAGCAGCTTGCACATCACATCAACGTAAATGTGATGAACCGGGAAATGCTGATGGAAGCATATGAGAATCCGGCAAAGTATCCGAATCTGACGATCCGTGTTTCAGGATATGCGGTTAATTTCCATAAATTGTCGAGGGAACAGCAGAAAGAAGTGATTATGCGTACTTTCCACGAAGCAATGTAGAACGAAAAGCAGGGGCCTGTGAAAGGTTTCCTGCTTTTTTGGTGATGCCGTGCCGGAACCAGCTGACGCGGGGCTGTTGTATTTTGACAGCATGAAGAGTATAATAGTGGGAATATAAAAGACGAGCAGATGATTCACACAGAGAGGAGAATGGCTATGACATATGCAGTAGTGTATAACAGTCTCACAGGAAATACGGAAATGCTGGCTGAGAGAATCCGGGAAGCATTGGGGGAAGAGGACTGCGTCTATTTCGGAGGCGTGCCGGAGGCGGTTCCCGATGCAGACGTTGTGTTTGCAGGGTTCTGGACAGATAAGGGTATTTGCAGTGAAGATATCGGGGAATTTATAGAAAAGCTGGAAGGCAAAGAGATATTTTTGTTCGGGACCGCCGGATTCGGAGGTTCAAAAGAATATTTTAACCAGATAATGAACCGGGTATCAGCATTTGTACCGGAAAGTGGTATATTAAAAGGAAGTTTCATGTGTCAGGGACGGATGCAGGACAGAGTGAGGCAGCGCTACGCGGCCATGCAGGAAAAAGACCCGCAGGATGAGAAGATAAAGGCAATGCTTGATAACTTTGACAGGGCACTGTCCCATCCGGATGAAGAAGATCTGACGGCCCTGGAAGGAGAAGTCAAGAAAATATGGAAGGTGTGAGTCAGGTAACACATGAATTTGAACCGGTTTTTAATCAGGATTCCAAAGTTCTGGTACTGGGGACATTTCCCTCGGTCAAGTCACGGGAGAACCAATTCTACTACGGCCATCCTCAGAACCGCTTCTGGAAGGTCATAGCAAGACTCACGGACAGTGAAGTCCCGGAAACGATAGAAGAGAAAAAGGCCTTACTCTTAGAACACGGCATCGCAGTCTGGGACGTCATCGCCAGTTGTGAGATCAAAGGCTCCAGCGACAGCAGCATCCGCAATGTCGTGCCTGCTGACTTAAACCGCATCCTAAAAGAATGCAATATCAGGCGGATTTACGCCAATGGCAGAACGGCAGAAAAATTGTACGAAAAGTACAGCAAAAGCCGGACCGGAAGGGACATAACAGGGCTTCCCTCCACGAGCCCGGCGAATGCCGCATACTCAATAGACCGGCTGATGGAAAGCTGGGGGGAGATCAGGAAATTCATAGGGGTCAGACCCCTTTGCGGTCCGTTTTCAGAAGATTCAGATTATTAGCCCTTACATGAATTTAACATGATGCTAACTATGCAGTGATAGATGTATGTTTCCGTGGTTGTTAACATATATTAGTAAAAGACTGTATTGTGTATGTTTGGTATATTGTATGCCCAAATTAAGTAGAGAGAAGTTAGTGTCTGAATGAAAAAGGAAAGTAATAAGTTAAAGGAAAATCTGGTCAACAGTGATTTCAGCGTGAAGGGTGAATGTGCGATCAGCCTGATTCTGACAAAGCTGGATATTATTAACATTGAGCTGTCCATGATTCTGGACCGCAATGTTATCCAGATGAAGACAGGGCGGATGAAGTCTTACGAGAGCACGTGCAAGAAGATGAAGAAAAAAGGACTGGAGAAGAACTTTTCGAATGCGCTTGAGAAAATCAATGACCTGATCGGCGTCAGGGCAATCTGTTCTTATGTGGATGATATCTACCGCATAGCGGAAATTTTGTCGGAACAGAAGGACGTTAAGATTGTAAAGGTTAAGGACTATATCAAAGATCCGAAATCTTCCGGTTACCGGAGTCTTCATATTATTATGGAAATCCCCATCGGGTTTCAGGGCGGAACGCAGTGGATGAAGGCAGAACTACAGCTTCGTACTGCGGCAATGGATTACTGGGCGAATCTGGATCATCAGCTGAGGTATAAAAGAGGACGCAAAGAGGCAGAAGTAATCGACGAAGAACTGAGGGCATGCTCAGACATTATAGGGACCCTTGACAGGAAAATGCTGGAAATCAGGAAGAAGATTGATAAGATATAGGAAATCATAAGGAAATCTTAACGCCCGTTTATTTGCTTTCTTTAGAAATCTGTATTATACTTGTATTTATTGACGCACCGGACGGTCACAATCGGAAGAATGTCTGGTGAAATACAGGAGAGGAGCCTGAGGGAATGGTAGAGACAGGGGTTATACATGGAAGATTCCAGATCTTTCATTTAAAGCATATGGAATATTTACTAGCCGCAAAGATGAGGTGTAAAAAACTGTTTATCGGCATCACACATTCAGACATTGTGGCATATGCGGCAACATCGGATCTGGATATGCACGGTACTACAAAAAGAGACAATCCGCTTACTTACTTCGAGCGTTTTGAAATGATACAGGGTGCTCTGGCGGATTTCGGCGTAACGAGAGAAGAATATGAGATTATCCCATTTCCGATCAGCCAGCCGGACCTGATCCCACAGTATGTTCCGAAAGGTGCCACCCACTATGTGAGCATCTGCAGTGAGTGGGATGAAGAGCAGCTCAGGATACTCGAGGATCTGGGGCTTAAGACAGAGGTACTCTGGAAAAAAAGTCCGGAAGAAAAGGGGATCACTGGGACTGATATAAGGAAATTCATCGCAGAAGAAAAAGAATGGAAACAATACGTTCCAAAGACAGTCAGTGAATATATCACAAAGAATGAGATAGAGACACGGATACGCAGCCTGAATTACTTGTACGAGTAATCTGGGAAAATAAAAGTGAAGCCGGCATATAGAGAAACCGCAGGATTTGAGGTCCCGCGGTTTCTTTTTATGTTGGCTTCTTTTGTCTGCCTTCATTTATGGAAGAATTTATGGGAGAAGGAATGCATACATGAGTATGAAGTGGCACGCGCTTCCGCCCATCACAAACAGGTGAAATATCTCATGGCTCCCGAAGTTTTTATGTTTACTATCAAAAATCGGTACCTTCAGTGCATAGATGATTCCCCCAACCGTGTATATAATCCCTCCGGCAAGCAGCCATAGAAATGCCGGCCTGGACATGTTATTCAGCAGTTGTGTAAATGCAAGTACACACGTCCATCCCATCCCGATATACAGCACAGAAGAGACCCATTTCGGACAGAATACCCAGAATGCTTTTATCAGGATACCAACGATTGCGATTCCCCAGATCACCCCAAGCAGGATTTTCCCCGATCCGGGATTGAGCACGAGCAGACAAATTGGTGTGTAGCTGCCGGCAATTAAGATGAAGATCATCATGTGGTCAATCTTTTTAAGTATCGTATTTACTTTTTCTGATAAATCGAACGTATGGTAAGTGGTACTTGCTGCGTACAATAAAATCAGGCTTGCCGCGTAGATGGCAAGAGAGATAATGTAAACCCTGCCTGGTTCATGTGCAGCTTTTATCAATAGTGGAATGGCGGCAAATATTGCCATCAGCATTCCGATAAAATGTGTGATTGCGCTTCCGGGATCTTTCAGTAATTGTTTTTTGTTCATAATGATACGCCTCCTAGAAAATGAAAACCTTGCATGTAGTTTTAAAAACTACGTTTAGTATATGCATATATTACAACGATTATAACTAAATTGCAAGTGCTTCCTTTGAAGAACAAAGGATTTTTCGTGTTAAAAATTGCCAAAAAACTTCAATTCACAATTTTTGCAATGTATACAACAACTCTGCCAATTGGATTTTTTCAGGGAAGATTTATAATAAACTTAACAAGTAAAGAACAGGCACAAAAGGAACTAAAAAAGCCTCAGAATGGGACGAAAAAGGAGAACAATATGATGGAAATGACATTGAGATGGTACGGTTCAAAATTCGACACGGTAACACTGAAACAGATCAGACAAATCCCGGGAGTAACCGGAGTGATCACAACATTGTATGATACAGCACCGGGCGAAGTCTGGAGCAGGGAACGCATCCGCGCAATGAAAGATGAGGTAGAGGCAGCAGGACTTCGTGTCGCAGGAATCGAGAGTGTGAATGTACACGATGCGATCAAGACAGGGGCAGCTGACCGCGACCAGTATATTGACAATTATATCGAAACACTGCAGAACTTGGGTGAAGAAGATATCCACCTTGTATGCTATAATTTCATGCCGGTATTTGACTGGACACGTACAGAACTCGCAAGAGTGAGACCGGACGGATCTACTGTTCTTGCATACACGCAGGAGGCAGTCGACGCGCTCGACCCTGAGAAAATGTTTGACTCCATTGCAGGGGATATGAACGGAACTGTGATGCCGGGATGGGAGCCGGAGCGTATGGCCCATGTAAAAGACCTTTTTGCAATGTACAAAGACATCGACGATGATAAACTGTTTGAAAACCTGAAGTATTTCCTCGAAAGAATCATGCCGGTATGTGATAAATATGATATCAACATGGCAATCCACCCGGATGATCCTGCATGGAGCGTTTTTGGACTCCCACGTATCATTATTAACAAGACAAACATCCACCGCATGATGAATATGGTAGATAACCCGCACAATGGTGTAACATTCTGTTCAGGTTCTTACGGAACAAACCTGCAGAATGATCTTCCGGACATGATCCGTTCACTGAAAGGGAGAATTCATTTTGCACATGTCCGCAACCTGAAATTTAACAGCCCGACCGATTTCGAAGAGGCGGCACATCTGTCAAGCGACGGAACATTCGACATGTATGAGATCATGAAAGCACTGTATGAGATCGGATTTACCGGACCGATCAGGCCAGACCACGGACGTATGATCTGGGATGAAGTAGCAATGCCGGGATACGGACTGTATGACAGGGCATTAGGGGCAGCTTATCTGAATGGATTATGGGAAGCAATCGAGAAAGGAGCAAGATAGTTATGAAATTAAATGAAAAAGGTCTTGAAAATAAAGCACAGTGGGAAGCAGCAGGGTTTCAGCTTCCAAAGTTTGACCGAGAGGCTGTAAAGGCGGCTACAAAAGAAAATCCTTTCTGGATTCACTTCGGGGCAGGCAATATCTTCCGCGCATTTCAGGCAAATGTAGTGCAGAACCTGCTGAATGAAGGGGCGCTCGACAGAGGTCTGGTTGTGGCAGAGGGATTTGACTATGAGATCATTGAGAAAATGAACCGCCCTCATGATGATTATTCCATTCTTGTAACCCTGAAAGCGGACGGAAGTGTAGAAAAAACAGTCGTAGGAAGTGTCATGGAATCCTGCATTCTAGATTCAGAAAATGATGCAGAATTCGGACGCTTAAGAGAGATCTTCAGCAAAGATTCCCTCCAGATGGCAACTTTTACAATCACGGAGAAGGGATACAGTCTCGTTAACGGAAAAGGCGAACTTCTTCCGGCAGTGGAGGCAGATTTCAATAATGGCCCGGAGAAGCCGGCAAGCTATATCGGTAAAGTTGCATCCCTTTTATATACACGTTACAAAAACGGCGGGAAGCCGATCGCTATGGTGAGTATGGATAACTGTTCACACAACGGGGATAAGCTGTACGCCGCAGTGAATACTTTTGCGGAAAAGTGGACCGCTAATTCGCTTACAGACGAAGGATTCCTTCAATATGTCAATACAAAAGAGAAAGTAACGTTCCCGTGGACCATGATCGACAAGATCACACCGCGCCCGGATGCCTCCGTAGAGGAAATCCTGAAAAAGGACGGCGTAGAGGAACTGGAAGCTGTTGTTACATCTAAAAACACATATGTTGCACCATTTGTAAATGCAGAGGAATGTGAATATCTTGTCATCGAGGATGCTTTCCCGAACGGACGTCCTGAGCTGGAAAAGGGCGGTCTGATGTTCACGGAACGTGAGACAGTAGACAAAGTTGAGAAAATGAAAGTCTGCACATGCTTGAATCCGCTCCATACTGCACTTGCTGTATTCGGATGTGTACTCGGATATGATCTGATTTCGAAAGAAATGAAAGATGATACACTGAAAAAACTGGTTGAGGGCATCGGATATACAGAAGGACTGCCTGTTGTTATTAATCCGGGTGTTCTGGATCCAAAAGAATTTATTGATACTGTAATCAATGTGCGTATCCCGAATCCGTTTATGCCTGACACACCGCAGAGAATTGCAACAGATACTTCACAGAAGCTTGCAATCCGTTATGGGGAGACAATCAAAGCGTATGAGGCATCCCCTGAACGAAATACAGGTGACCTAAAACTGATTCCCCTTGTATTTGCAGGATGGCTGCGCTATCTGATGGCAGTAGATGATAACGGAAACGCATTCGATTTAAGTCCTGACCCGCTTCTGGATACAGTCTGCCCGTATGTTGCAGGGTTCAGACTTGGTGAAGATGCTGACGTTGAGTCTGCACTGAAGCCGGTTCTGGAAAATGAGAAGATCTTTGGCGTGAACTTATTCGAAATCGGCATGGCTGATAAAGTCTGCGGATACTTCCGCGAAATGATTGCCGGAACAGGGGCAGTGCGCGGGGTGTTGAATAAATACGTGAAATAGGGACGGAGAACTATCAGGTTGTATTGCATGGAATGAGGCTGTCACTTTAAGTGGCAGCTTTATTCAAAGGAACAGCGATTGTATGAAGGAGGGATTAGATGCAGAAAAAAGAGTTTGACCTGTTAGCACTCGGCGAGATACTGCTGAGATTATCACCGCCGGATAATGAACGGATTGTCAGGGGGGATGCCTTTCAGAAGCAGGTAGGGGGCGCGGAACTCAATGTTGCTTCCGGGGTATCTCTGCTTGGCCTGAGATCCGGTATTATTTCAAGGATACCGGATACGAGCATCGGCATTTTCGCAAAAAATAAAATCAGGTTCAGCGGGGTCAGCGATGATTACCTCGTTTATGACACCGGCAGGGATGCCAGACTTGGTGTCTACTACTATGAGAACGGCGCTTACCCGAGAAAGCCGGGAGTCGTATACGACAGACAGCATTCGTCAATGACCCGTATTACAGCGGAAGAATTTCCGGAAGAAATCTACGAGGCAGCACGCTGTTTCCACACATCCGGGATTACACTGGCGCTCAGCGGGCAGTGCCGTAAGACCGGCGTGGAAATGATCAAACGTTTTAAAGAACACGGGACACTGATCTCCTTTGATGTGAATTTCAGGGGAAACCTGTGGACAGGTGAAGAAGCAAGAGAATGCATCGAAGGCATACTGCCATATGTAGATATCTTCTTCTGCTCGGAAGATACTGCAAGACTGACATTCGGCAAGGAAGGGGATGTCAAAACGATCATGAAGAGTTTTGCGCGGGACTACCCGATATCAGTCATTGCATCGACTCAAAGAACAGTCCACAGTCCAAAAGTCCACAGCTTTACATCTGTAATCTATGACGCAGGGAAAGACCGTTACTATGAGGAGAAGCCATACAAAAATATCGAGGTGGTGGACCGGATCGGGAGCGGGGATGCTTATGTATCCGGTGTGCTCTACGGCCTTCTGTCAGAGAATGGGGACTGCGAAAAGGCACTGAAGTACGGAAACGCCAGCAGTGCGGTGAAGAACACGATACCGGGAGACATGCCGTCTCTGACATGTACCGAGATTCAGGATATTATAGACGATCATGAAAATACAGGTTACCACAGTGAGATGAAGAGATAATTATATAAGAAGAAATGGAGAACAGTTATGAAAAAATTCATGGATGACGATTTTCTGTTATCAACAGAAACAGCAAAGAAACTTTATCATGAGTATGCAGAAGTAATGCCGGTTCTGGATTACCACTGCCATATCAGCCCGCAGGAGATCTATGAGGACAGGAAGTTCGAAAATATTACGCAGGCATGGCTGGAGGCGGACCATTACAAATGGCGCCAGATGCGCTCGAACGGGGTAGAGGAGAAGTACATCACCGGAGATGCATCAGACCGTGAGAAGTTCCAGAAATGGGCGGAAACACTGGAAATGGCAATCGGAAACCCCCTCTATCACTGGAGCCATCTGGAATTGAAGAAATACTTTGGATATACAGGATATTTGAACAGCGAGACAGCAGAGGAAGTCTGGAATCTGTGTAATGAAAAACTTGCGCAGGACGATATGACTGCCCGCAATCTGATCAGACAGTCTGATGTTACACTGATCTGTACGACGGATGATCCGGCTGATTCTCTCGAATGGCATCAGAAGATCGCTACAGATGAGAGCTTTGATGTGCAGGTACTTCCGGCATGGCGCCCGGATAAGGCAATGAATCTGGAAAAACCGGACTACACGGACTATCTTAAAAAATTAAGTGAAGTAAGCGGTGTGGAAATTAACAGCTTCAAAGCACTGACAGATGCATTGAAGAAGAGACTGGATTTCTTTGAGGAAAATGGATGCAGAATATCAGACCACAGTCTGGAATACGTATTGTATGCTCCTGCATCTGACGAGGAAATTGAAGCTATTTTTGCAAAAAGACTGGCTGGGGAAGCGGTAAGCCGTCAGGAAGAACTGAAATTTAAAACGGCATTTATGACTGTGATGGGGAAAGAATATCATAAAAAGAACTGGGTTATGCAGATACACTACGGAGTAAAGCGGGACAATAACAGAAGGGTATTCGAAGCTTTGGGACCGGATGCAGGAATTGACTGTATTAATAACTATGCACCGTCCGCTGAAATGGCAGATTATCTGAATGCCCTTGCCAAGACGGATGAACTTCCGAAGACAGTCCTCTATTCTCTGAACCCGACAGATAATGCATCTATCGGTACAATTATCGGATGCTTCCAGAATTCTTCAGCAGTCGGAAAGATTCAGCAGGGAAGTGCATGGTGGTTTAATGATAACAAAACAGGAATGACAGAGCAGATGATCTCTCTGGCTAATCTGGGCCTTCTTGGAAACTTCATAGGAATGCTGACAGATTCCAGAAGCTTTTTATCTTACACAAGGCATGAATACTTCAGAAGGATCATGTGTGAGCTGATCGGGGCCTGGGTAGAAAACGGAGAGTACCCGGAGGACTATACAGCACTGGAGAAGATTGTAAAGGGAATATCCTATCGCAATGCAGTGAGATATTTCGGATTTGACTTAGAGATCTAAAAAATAGAAAAAGCAGCAATGAAAACAAGGGGTGCCGGATTTTCCGGCCCCCCCTTGTTTTATATGGTCTTCTTATTTCTTGATTTTCTGCAGTTCTGAATTGATATAGGAGATAATTGCCTCCCCGTCGACTCCTTCCTTTGCGGGAAGTTTTGAACTCATTCCTTCCAAAGTCTGGCTGCCCATGATTGCAAGCATGGATTTTTTTAGCTTCATGCCCATCATACTGCTGATGGAATTGACGAGTACTGAGCTTGCTTCATCATTTTTGAGGATGTCGTTCATCGTATCTTTAATGGAGAAATACGCTTCATCAAAGGTTAAAGGACGTTTCTGGGTTACGTCAACATCATCGAACCAGTTTGTTACACCTGTATCGGATTCGTCTTCAACCAGTACGTAAGGTGCATACGGCTCGGTTACTTTTTCGAAACAGGTAGTATCTGTAAGTCCGCCGGCTTTTGCTGTAATTGTTGTAAATCCGTCATTCAGGCTGACGTTTTCAAAGACAAATACATGGTCGGCCGATTTCTTTTCAACCAGTACGCCGTCTGCGAATAATTCAACTTCCGGGCTGTTACTGTATATTTTAACTGTAATCTTATCCTGTGCCCGCTTTGCATAGCGCTTGCTGCAGATATGCAGTACCGGGTTCTTGCTCCAGTATGACTGGTACAGGTAGAAGATGTCTTTCTTAACCTTGCGGTCCAGTGTGACAAGCCCCTTGTTATTCCGTCCTGCTACGCCGCCTTCATCTCTGGCGTCGCAGCCGAAGTCGAACATGTTCCAGATGTGCGTTGCCCACAGCCAGGGGCGTTCATTGATTATTTTCACCATGTGTTCATGGTACAGTGCCTGATATTCTTCGCTGTAATCACCAGCTTTAGGATCGTCATTGTGATACGTAATGATTCCTTCACAGCCATACTCCGAAATACCGAGTGCACGTCCGGGATGCATCGCGTGGAAAGCATCCAGCCATTTCTCATTGTCTGTCATTTTTCCCTGATACCATCCGAAATAATGGTTGTAGCTGAGTACGTCTGTGATCTGGTTCTGCTCGTCCTCCATAGAGAGCTGGGAAACCTGTGCCATCGTGGAAAGACGGCCCGGGTCCAGTTCATGTACAAGGCGGTTCAGGTCTTTTAAGTTTTCTGTCAGCTGAGGATTGGAGTCGCCTCCGATTGTAATCTCGTTGGAGATTCCCCAGAAACAGATGCTGGCGTGGTTATAATTCTGGAAGATCAGCTCCTTCATCTGGCTGATACAGTTTTCATGCGCTGCCGGAAGCGGGTTCATGGAAGAGATAAACGGTATCTCCGCCCAGATTACGAATCCCATTTCATCGCAGATATCATAAAAGTCCTGACTATGCTGATAATGTGCCAGACGGATTGTGTTGGCCCCGAGTTCCCGGATAAGCTGTGCATCTTCTAAATGCTCTTTGTAAGTCAGTGCGTTTCCAAGATCCAGACGGTCCTGATGACGGGATACACCGCGCAGAGGAGTGAGGACTCCATTCAGATAGAACCCTTTCTGGGGATCTACGGAAAATTCACGGAAACCATGCCTTGTGTGTACCTCGTCCAATACTTCATTATGACGCACCAATAATGCTTCTACACCGTAGAGATACGGATCTTCCACGCCCTGCCACAGATGGATGTCCGTCAACGTAATTTCGACGGCAGTATCTTTTTCGGCAGGCCTTGCGATTACCGCTGTTTCTTTTTTATCCTGGTCATAGATGGTAAAAAGAACCTGATCACTTTCTCCCGGATTTTCCACATAAGCATGCAGCGTTACTTTTGCCTGTTTTTCTCCTGTAATGGAAGAGGATACAATGAGCCCCTGTGAGCCGTAATAATCCAGATCGAAATGTGTCTCAGGCACGTAAATCAGATTGACACCCCGGTACAGGCCGCCGTAGAATGTGAAGTCTGCCATCTGCGGATAGATCTGGTCCTGATGCTCGTTGTTTACCATGATGGATAATATGTTTTCCTTATCTTTCAGATAGGACGTAATATCAGCGCGGAAGAGGCTGTATCCGCCTTCGTGTTCCACTGCTTTCTGACCATTTATATAGACTTCGCAGGCAGAAGAAGCAGCCGGGACTTCCACATATACACGTGCTGCAGGTTTTCTTCCGGCTAGATCCAGTTCCTTTACATACCAGCACTTTCCCCGGTAGAAGTCGGCTTTGCCATCCTGTCCGTCATACCGGTTCCAGGAATGCGGCAGGGTAACAGTCTCCCAGCTTTCATTAAGTGTAACAGGAACATCTGTCTGCGGTTCCTTTGTAAAAAGCCAGTTTGTTTCTAATTTCATGTAATTTCGCATTTCATTTCCTCCATTTACTATTGTTAACAATTTTTATAATCTTATTTATGGCTATTCTAGCATTTCAGAACGAAAGCTGTGAGTAGAATTATTATGAAATATCGTAATATTTTTGCGCATTCCCTAATATCTACGCTGAGTAAGGCGCTACGCTTTCGCGGTATTCTTTTGGCGTCTTCTGCACATATTTTTTAAACGTTTTCGTAAAGTAGTTTACATCCGGGATACCGCAGTACTGTGCGATTGTCTGTATCTGCATATCTGTGGAATTTAGAAGGAAGACTGCATGTTCCACTCGTTTCCGGCTCACATAATCGGTCAGGGTAGTCCCGGTTTCTTTCTTAAATAATGTAGAAAGATAGCTGGCATTCACATTCAGTAGGTCAGCCTGTGTTTTGAGGCTTAAGTCTGCGGTGAGGTCAGAATCGATTCTGGTCAGAACTTTTCTAATAAGAAGAGAGTAACCCTTCATGGAATGGTTTTTAACAAGCAGGCAGTATTTTCTCACCATTTCCTGATTTAAGGCATATGCTTCCTCTGGGGAATGGATCAATTCAATCTTCTTTGCAAATTTAGAAGTAAGACTGTCAATATGGAGTGGGTGTACGGCTCCGGCTTCGGCCCCTTTCCTTAGAAGCGTTTTTAAAATGATACAGTAATTTTTCAGATTGCGGACCGGGTCGGCTATCCGGTCTTCCATTCCCTGGTTTGCCGTGTTAGAGATCATCATTTCGGCTTTATGTACAAGTCCCTGTGAAACTGCCTGTATCATCCTGTTTTCAGCGGCATACCGTTCTTCCATGATCTGCATGCTGATAAGCGGTTCCTCAGTGTCCTTAAAATCAGGTCTGGAGGCAACCGGCTCATAATCCTGCGGAAGGCTGCGCTCAATATATTCCACAGAGAAATGATCCAGACTTCCCCAGATAGTTTCCCCGAAGGTATTTACAAGGGCAAAGATTGTACTTTCGTCAGGAATCAGGGGCAGATCCGAGTAATACTTTTCCAGCTGCGGGAACAGTGAAGACGGAATGGAAAGTTTTTCGGCACAGTTCAATATAACACGGAGTGGATGTTCCACCTGTGTATACGGACCTATGATCAGACATTGGTCTCCCTCTGTCTCCGGCAGCCTGAAAAAGATATAACTGCACAGATATTCATCAGAAACGCGGTAAATGGTATTGGGCTTCGTGTCGGCCAGACGTTCATGGAATAGTCTGGAATAGTCGGATTCAGAATAGATCAGCTTTCTAAGGCCTGAGTCGAATACAGGGATGTCAGGTTCACTTGAATTTAAAATATTTGTATTCAGGTGAAAATTTCTTAAAAGTTTTCTGAAAAAAATTAATTCCGCTTCGTAATGCATAAAATTCCTCCTTATACTAACTATATTTTAACAGTTTATACGTTGCGTCAATCGTAATATTATCGCATGTTTTAGTATAATTTTTGGGGGAATTCAATATACCGTAAAAAAAAAGACGGAAATTAACAAAAAAATTCCTCACTGTAAAATGAGAATTCGATTAGAATGTCCAATATAAAGAAGTCCAGCTAATAAATGTCAATAGTTAAATGAAAAA
>NZ_QUGN01000038.1:0-33944 GCF_003479085.1 Clostridium sp. AF19-22AC
TGCCGTATTCATGCGGCTTGTGGCGTTTCGCAAACGCCTAATAATGATTTTATCAGAAAGGGGAGAATGAAATGAACAAAGAAATGATGAAAAGGGTCCATGAGGCTTATCATTATGAGCGTCTGGCTGTTCAGTCTTTGATAGGGCCAAAAGTATCCGCGCATTTTGATGTGATTGAAAATGAGGTAAAGGAAATGGTAGCGGAGTGCATTTGCGGCATTATAAAATCCGGTGGAAAAGAAAAGCCGGGTGAGCACTTTGGGGATACAGATCATGATAAGAAAGTTCAAAAGGTCATCATAGAGTAAATTGACGAAAAGCAGGAGGAAATAAAATGAGGATCATATTGTATACGGGGAAAGGCGGAGTTGGTAAAACGACAGTAGCAGCGGCAACTGCCTGTAAGATTGCCCGGGAGGGGAAAAAGGTACTGGTAATGAGTACCGATCAGGCGCACAGTCTCAGCGATTCAATGAATGTCAGATTAGGTAAGGACCCTGTAAAAATTCAGGAAAATCTATATGGGCTTGAGGTTGATACAATCTATGAAGGTGAAAAAAGCTGGGGAAATCTTAAAAGTTATATGCGCGAGATGCTGACAATAAAAGGCAGGGGCGGAATCGAAGTGGAAGAACT
Organism: Clostridium sp. AF19-22AC; assembly: GCF_003479085.1. Lineage (NCBI taxonomy): Bacteria > Bacillati > Bacillota > Clostridia > Eubacteriales > Clostridiaceae > Clostridium > Clostridium sp. AF19-22AC. The sequence goes on from NZ_QUGN01000038.1 coordinate 637, forward strand.
GCTTGTATTTCCGGGGCTTGAAGAATTATTTTCCATGTTCAAAATTATGGAAATGGCTGAAAGTGGAGTTTATGATGTCATTATTGTAGACTGTGCACCGACCGGAGAGACACTTTCCTTATTAAAATATCCGGAAAAATTTTCTGATATGCTGGAAAAGATACTTCCAATGAAAAGGAAAAGTATAAAAGTAGCGGGACCGGCGGTAGAAAAAATTATGAAAATACCGATGCCCGAGGAGTCTGTATTCGACGATATTGAATATTTGATGGATAAAATGGAGAGATTACAAAAACTGATGCTGAACCATGATATTGTAAGCATGCGTATTGTCACAACACCTGAGAAAATCGTAATACAGGAGACGAAGCGAAATTTTACATGTCTTCATTTATTTAACTATAATGTAGATGCAATCATTATTAACAGGATTTATTCAAAAGAGGCGATGGAAGGATATTTTCAGAAATGGGTTAACATGCAGGAAGAAGGATTACAGGAAATTAAAGAATGTTTTTCTGAGGTGCCTAAATTTTATCTCGAACTACAAAAAGGTGAAATATGCTCCCTGGAAGACCTCCAAAGAACCGGTGAAATGCTATTTCTCGATCAAGATCCTTTTAGGATTTTATTCAAGGAAGAGATATATAAAGTCAGTCTCCTTGAAGGAGAAAAAAAGCTTACTATACTGCTGCCATTTGCCGACAAAGGTGAACTCGAATTAAAACAGTCCGGAAGAGAGCTTGTGCTCGCTGTCAAAAATGAAGTAAGGCGATTCCCACTGCCGGTAACACTACAGGACAACGAAATCAAGGGAGCAAAGTACAAAGCCCCTTATTTGACAATTCAGTTTTAATCAATTGGGGACGTAGTATATTTCAAAAAGATTACGTCCCCAACCGCACACAGGGAAATTTGCAAAAAGGTACAGGGCAAAACTCAATTTGGGACGTAGTATAATTGAAGAAGATTACGTCCCCAACTACATGTGTACTGTTTCCTGTGCGATTCTGATAAAGTCTTTTGCATAAGAAGCAAGATATGCATTTTTCCGGTAAGCAATCATGAGTGTAGTAAATATTCCGTTTTCACCGATAGAAAAACAGACAGGCGGCTGCCGGAAGATCATATTTTTTACATAAGTTTCCGGAAGAAAACAGGAGCCAAGACCTTCCTGAGAGAGCAGGGCACAGGTCTGTGTGCTTCGCGTGAGCAGGGAAACGGGCGGGTTAATTTGATATTCTTTGAATAAGTTCCGGGCAATCTGTCCGGTATTCTGTTCCGGATAGTGCAGTATGAATGGTTCTTCTGCCATCAGTGACAGGTCAAAGGAAGGATATTTTCTTCCGGGATGCAGGTGCCCCATTGAGGCAAAGGGATGGCCGGGAGGAAGGCAGAGCAGTACCTCTTCTTTTAGAAGGAGTTCATAGGAAAGCTTTGGGTGAGGGCTTGATTCTGTAAAGACAGCAAAGTCCAGCCGGTCGTCTGTCAGAAGGCGCTCCTGAATGGCATGGGTCTCTTCAAACAGATTCACATGTATACCGGGATATTCTTTGTGGAAAACCGGGAGTATTCTGGGAATCATGCAGGAGCTGCGCATCAGCGGGAAGGCAATATTCAGTTCACCTTCACTGCAGGAATGGAGGTCCAGCAGTTCTTTTTCCCAGTCCTGCTTAAGCGCTACAGCCCTCTTGGCATAGTCAAGGCAGCAGCGCCCAAGATAGGTGGGAATATAACAGTTATTACTCCGGGAAAAAAGCTTCCCTCCCAGTTCCTGCTCCTGTTTCCGGAGAGATTTACTTAAGGTCGGCTGCGAGATATATAGTTCCTGCGCGGCCTTCGTCAGATTCTGGTGCTTGGCGATACAGAGGAGGTATTGAAGATCCTGAAAATTCATGAGCATGCTCCTTTCAAACTTACTATGCCATATGGGAATAGTTTTTATGGAAAATATGAATTGGACAACTGGTTTATTTTCAGCATACAATATATGTTAAGAAAATACAAGATATGAAGGAGAGTACTTATGAAACAGTGGGTGGAAAAACAATTTGAGTTTTCTAAGTTCCATACAAATGTAAAGACAGAACTTCTGGCAGGTATTACTACATTTGTCACGATGGCATATGTTCTGGCGACGGTGCCGAACATCCTTGGAGGTGCCGGGGCAGATAAACATGTGATGCTGACTGTCATGGTTCTGCTGATTGTTCTGACAAGCTGTGCGATGGCGTTATATACAAACCGCCCATTCGTTCTGGCACCGGGGCTTGGAAGCGTCGGAATCGTAGCTTCGATGATCAGTAATGAAGGAATCCCGGCTGAGATCGCATCAGGAGTTATCTTCTGGAGCGGTGTATTATTTATACTGATTTCTTTTCTCGGACTTCGGGAAGCGGTTGTAAAAGTAATTCCAGTCAGTCTGAAGCATGCAGTCAGTGCCGGAATCGGTTTATTTATTGCACTTCTGGGGGCAAAGAGCAGCGGGCTTATTATAGCAAATGAGGCAAAGAATACACTTGGATTTGGTGATCTGAAATCACCTGCAGTTATAGTGACCGTGATTGGTTTCGTGATATTACTTATCATGAAGGTTATGAATGTTCCGGGTGGAATGATTCTTACCATTCTTTTGACAACACTGGCGGGAATTCCATTTGGTGTGACAAAAATGCCGGAGCAGATTTTCTCCATGCCGGCTAATATCGTACCGCAGTTTTTAAAGGTAGATTTCATTGGAGCATTAAATTTTGCATACATTCCATTTTTGATCGCACTGTTTGTGCCTGATTTCTTCTCAACCTTTGGTACTGTGCTGGGAGTCGGTGCCAAAGCAGGGTATCTGGATGAGAATGGAAATCTTCCCGGGATTGACAAATGTTTTAAAGTAGATGCAGTTTCTACAAGCTTTGGTGCACTGTTCGGGATGCCAAGCATGACGACCTACCTTGAGTCTTCCGCAGGAGTAGAGGCTGGCGGAAAGACAGGCCTTACTGCGGTATTTACGAGTATATGCTTCCTGCTTGCATTATTTTTCGCACCGCTTGCACTGGTGATCCCTTCCGCAGCGACGGCACCGGTATTGATTTTTATCGGAATCAATATGTTAAGCGGTATGAAAAATGTAAACTACAATGATATCACAGAATATATTCCGGCATTTATCTGTGTGACATTTACGATTTTTGCAAACAACATCGCAAACGGAATCTGTGTGGCGCTTCCTGCATACTTGATTATGAAAATCGCAGCAGGCAAAATCAAAGAGATTTCACCGGTGATGTATATTCTTGTTGCCGTCTGTGCACTTTACTTTTTTACAATTGTTTAATGGAGGCTGATAATGGAAAAGGCAGATCTTTGGATTCGAAATGCAAAGGTATACAATTCATACCGGAAGGAATTTTTTGAGGCGGATGTCTCTGTAAAGGAAGGAAAGTTTTTCTATATCGACCGTGAAAAGTCTGTAGAGTTTGAAGCAGTAAAAGAGATTGATGCGAAGGGGAAATACATGATCCCCGGAATGATTGATATTCATATGCATATCGAAAGCTCAATGATGACTCCGGGGCCGTTTGGCAGATATATGGCTTCCTGCGGCGTAACGACAATCGTGTCGGAACCCCATGAGATGGCAAATGTACGTGGAATCCGCGGGGTACACGAGATGATCTGTGCCGCAGAGGAGGCGCCGATTGATATCTATTATGGTATTCCAAGCAGTGTACCGTCTACAAGCTCCAGACTTGAGACGACAGGCGGCGTCATAGACTGCGAGGCAATGAAATGTCTGTTGAAAGAAAAGGACGTAGTCTGTGTCGGTGAGATCATGAATTACCGCAAAATAATAGAAGAGGGCAACCAACTGGAGATTACGAAATTTCTTGAATACCTCAGGGAAGAAAAGCCGGGATATGTGGTCGAAGGGCACTGTCCTTCGCTGACCGGTCTTGAACTTGCGAAATTTTTATATCTGGGAATTGACGGAGACCACACAGAACACACTCTGGAAGAAGTCAGACAGCGGATTGAAAATGGAATGTTCTTCGAGATTCAGGAGAAAATGCTCAAGCCTGAAATTCTGGATTACATTGTTTCTAATAACCTCTATGAGCATGTGAGTTTTGTGACCGATGACACGATGGCCGATGCACTCTATGAAAAAGGGCATCTGAATAAGGTCGCAGAACAGGCCGTTCGCATGGGATTTCCCGTGGAACAGGCCATTTATTGCGCTACATTTACCCCTGCCAGAAGAATGCAGTTTTATGACAGGGGGAGTATTGCACCCGGAAAACTTGCAGATTTCCAGCTGCTTGAAAATCTGGAGGTGATGGAGCCATCTCTTGTCTATAAATGTGGAGTAGAGATCTATCACAGGAATTCTGCGGAGGAACCGAAAAGTTCTTATGAATTTCCTGAGGACTTTTATCACAGTGTCTGCCTGCCAGAGATTACGAAAAATAAATTTCAAATTCCGGCAAATGGTAAGAAAGCGCTTGTGCGTGCCATCTGTGTTCAGGAATCATGCACACAGACAAAGGAAGTACAGATTGAAATGCCTGTCAAAGACGGATATCTTCACTGGCAGGAGAGCGGCTGTATGCTGGCAATGGTCATTGAACGCTATGGGAAGAATGGAAATATCGGTTATGGTTTCCTGACCGGAGACTGCTGCAGGGCAGGGACAGTTGCAACAACTTACTGCCATGATCATCATAATCTTCTCGTTGCAGGGCATAAACCAGAGGATATGTTACTGGCAGTTCAAAGGCTTGAAAAGCTTCAGGGAGGTTTCCTTGTTGTTAATGAAGGAGAAATTCTGGCAGAACTGGCACTTCCGGTCTGTGGGATTCTAAATGAAGGTTCTGTGGAAAACATTGGAAGGGCCGTAAAGAAAATCCGGGGTAAAATGAACAGTCTCGGGTATAAACACCTGAATCCGATCATGTCATTTGGAACACTGGGACTTCCGGTGAGCCCGGCGCTGAAACTGACAGACAGAGGATTAATCGATGTAAAAGCAGGTGAGATTGTTCCGCTGTTTGTTAAATAATTTATCTGGCGCCAAGTATACAGTGTATCTTTGAACGTAAGCATAATAACAGGCATTGCCGATGATATTTCTGGGAATAAGACATCTGGCAATGCCTGTTATTTAGTTGTATTTCTAATCCCCGATATGATAGAATAATATTAATATTCTCAGGAAATCCAGCAGTAAAAACAATACCGGAAAAGGAGGGATTATATGAAAAACACCCCGAAAAAACGTCAGTCAACAACAGAAAATTATTGACCTTAGCAATTGGAAAAATTATCCAGTTGCTTTTTTTATTCTATTGGAAGGAGCGAAAGTATGGATATTAATTATGAATTAGAACAGGAATTTATTATAGTGTACATAAAGAAGGGAGAGATGCACATCCGGTCTTTATCTGACGGGGCATTTCAAATCGCATATCGTACACTGAAAGAAAACAAAAAAGTTAAGATACTGGAGGTATTCCGCAGACTGGGAACTGATGACCTGAAGACAATTTGCGAATAGAAGCAAACTCGGCTGTTTTACGGATAATTCTGGTCTAAACACAATCTTAATGTTTCACTGCCTAATTTTATCACCGCCTTAATGCAAAAAAGATTATGATAATAATAAGAAAAGAAGGTGATGAATATGTTAACGAATTTAATTTTAGGGATTATAGTAACAGCCGGAGCTCTGTATGGCCTTTATCTGATGAAAGGGATTGACCGCTTTATCGATGATGAGAAAGAGCTTCAGAAGAAGGCAAAGAAGAAACAATACGCAGTGATCTTTGGAAAAAGCAAGGAAATGGAGCAGGTTGCATCCTGGTTTGAGAAGGCCGGTATTGAGCCGGTATTTCTGGAATCTGTCTATATTGACAGGGCATGGCAGCATGTAGAGTATCTGGCAGCGGTATCAGACTCCGATATTGATAACCTTTCAGCCTGCAATTTATTCCGGAAAATGTATCCGGGGGCGCAGATTTTCAGCCTGTGCAATGAGAAAATGAATATGAGGCTGTACCGTCAGTCACACGTCCAGATATTTACAGAAAAAGAAGAACTGCTGCAGCGGCTGGAATTGCTGATTATGGAAAACGAGGTCGGTGCGGCATGAAACTTTTTACAAAACGCTTAACGCAGACACAGATGATTGTATTGGGGTACTGTCTTATTATATTCATTGGAGCAGGGCTTTTGATGCTCCCGGTCTCCACAAGGGACGGTGTGGCGACTCCGGCCGTGGATGCACTGTTCACTTCAACTTCTGCAGCATGTGTAACAGGCCTTGTGATTGCGGACACATTCCAGTACTGGTCCCTATTTGGACAAAGCGTGATACTGGTGATCATCCAACTTGGGGGACTTGGATTCATGACGATAGGCGTCTGCTTTGCCATCTTACTCAGGAGAAAGATAGGCCTGTGGACCAGAGGGACGCTTCAGGAGAGTGTGAATATTATGCAGGTCGGCGGCATCGTCAGACTGGCTAAGAAAATCATTATTGGTACAGTTTTCTTCGAAGGTCTCGGGGCGCTGATACTTGCGATTCGTTTCTGTGAGACAATGAGTCTGGGAAAAGCAGTATATTTTGGCATTTTTCATGCAATCTCGGCCTTTTGCAATGCCGGTTTTGACCTGATGGGCGGACACGGGGCTTATTCCTCTTTTACACCATATTATAATGACTGGGTCGTGAATCTCGTCATTATGGGCCTGATTGTGATAGGGGGGATAGGTTTCTTTGTGTGGAATGATATTTCCATATATAAAGTGTCCTTTAGGAGATACAGCCTTCATACGAAAATTGTATTAATATCTACGTTTATACTTATTTTTGGAGGGGCAGCACTTCTCTTTTTCTTTGAACGGAATAACACGATTGCAGGAATGCCCTTTGATGATAAAATACTATGTTCTCTGTTTGGCTCCGTGACTGCAAGGACCGCCGGATTTAATACCGTGGATACGGCAGCGCTGACTGACAGCAGCAAGATTCTGACCTCCATTCTCATGTTTATAGGAGGGAGCCCGGGATCTACGGCGGGAGGGATTAAGACAACAACATTCGTGGTACTTCTGATTTATGTCCACGCTAATCTGAGGAAAGAGATGCATTGTAAGATTTTCGGGAGAAGGCTGGATGAGGGGTCTATCAGAAAGGCCAGTGCAGTTTTATGTATTAATTTATTTTCCGTAATCCTGGCAGTGCTCGTAATCGTTACGGTGCAGCCGGTTGCAGTTACTGATGCAGCGTTTGAAGTGATTTCCGCAATCGGGACGGTGGGGATGTCAACAGGGATTACAAGAGATATGGAAACTATTTCGAAGATTGTACTGATATTCCTTATGTATTGCGGAAGAATCGGCAGTATGACATTCGCCCTCTCCCTGCGCGGGCATAAGGTAGAACCGCCGGTGAAATTGCCTGTGGAACAGATTATGATAGGTTGATTGGAGGAGTTAGAATATGAAATCAGTATTAATTATAGGCCTTGGCAGACTGGGACACCATCTATGTATTAATATGTCACAGCTGGGAAATGAGGTTATGATTGTTGACAAGGACGAGGAGTGTATGCAGGACCTGCTTCCGTATGCCACGATGGCGAAGGTGGGAGACTGTACAAATGAAGATGTGCTGAAAAGTCTCGGTATAGGGAACTTTGATATTTGCTTTGTATGCATCGGCTCCAATTTCCAGAGCAGTCTGGAGATTACAAGCCTCATTAAGGAAATGGGGGCGAACTATGTTGTGAGCAAGGCAAACAGAGACATCCACGCAAAATTCCTTTTAAGAAACGGTGCGGATGAGGTCATCTACCCGGACCGGGATATCGCGGAACGTCTGGCTGTCAGGCATAGCGCAAACCATGTGTTTGACTATATTGAACTGACCGAGGGGTATTCCATTTTTGAAATACCACCGATGAAGGAATGGATCGGAAAGAGTATCCGCCAGCTTGCAATACGGTCTAAATATCATGTAAGTATTCTTGGAATTAAGACAAACGGGCATCTGCAGCTCTTGCCGCAGGCAGACAGGCTTCTTACTGCAGAAGACCATCTGATGGTCGTTGGACTGAAAAAGGACATTGACCGGATATTGGCAAACATCCATTAAGGTGTTATGATAAAAATAAATACAGGCAGGTGGAAAGGAGAGCACACAGCATATGAAGAGTGCAGCAGGGGTTATAAAGAGCATTGCAAAGAACAGAAGAGTGAATTATGCTTTGAGGACAATACTCATTGTGCTTTCTGCCAGCATGTTCTGCCTGATCCTGAACAGGGCAGGAGTTGCGAAAGAAAACTGTCTGATGGTATTCATGGTCGGTGTGCTCCTGATCAGTGTTTTCACACGGGGATATGAATATGGGATCATAGGGGCCATCGTCAGTGTCATGATGTTTAATTACTTTTTTACCGTTCCCGTGCATACATTTGCCATCATGAACCCGAATGATGTGGCACTGATGGGCTTTTTCCTATTGGCGGCCTGTATCTCTTCCAGCCTGACCGTACGGTTTCAGAAGCAGCTGCTGATCGCACAGAACAGTGAGGAGACGGCACTCAGGCTTTATGAAATGTCAGAAAAGTTTATCAATGTGACAGGCAAGGAGAATATCATACAGCTGGGGATCCGGTATATCTATGAGCATACCGGATACGATTGCATTGTTGAACTGGAAGGGGAGACAATCGGGGCCGGGGCGGCCAAAGAGTATATCTCTAAGGATTACCTGATGTTTCCGATCATAGGTATGGTAAGGCAGCTGGGAACATTAAAAGTATTTAATCACAATCAGGGACTGGCGGCGGAGGCAGAAATGCTTGTGAAGACGGCGGCCAATCAGATTGGTATCGCGCTGGACAGGGAACTGATCTATGCAGAACAGGAACAGACCAAGGTGGAAGTGGAACGGGAGCACATGAAAAGCGGCATGCTCAGGAGCATTTCTCACGACTTCAGGACACCGCTTACAGGAATCATGGGTGACTGCAGCCTGATTCTGGAGAACCACTCTATGGATCAGGATGCAAAGGACGGGCTGGTCAGGGATGTTATGGAACAGGCGATGTGGCTGATGAAGATGATGGAAAATATTCTGAGCATGACAAAGATCGAGAGCGGGCAGCAGTTTATTGAAAAACGTACGGAAGTGGTGGATGATATTGTATATGAGGCTGAGAAGCATGTGATCGGCCTGAAGAAACGGCGTAATTTCCGTATCACACTGCCGGACAGGGTGGTCGTTGCCGATATGGACAATAAAATGATTATACAGGTTCTCGTGAATCTTCTGGATAATGCCATGAAGCATACGGAGGATGCTGGATATATCGGACTCAATGTGTTTTACCGCAGCAGCCGCGTTTATTTTGTGGTGGAGGATGACGGCGACGGGATAAAGGAAGGGATGACAGAGAAGATATTTGACGAATTTGTCTCCCTGTCAGATAAGAGTACTGACCAGAAGCGGGGGATTGGACTGGGACTTGCAATCTGCAGGGAAGTCGTGAAGGCCCACGACGGTGAAATCTGGGCTGAAAACCGGGCCGAAGGCGGCGCAAGATTCACCTTCTGGCTGAAAGCCGGGCTTGCAGATTAAATGTTACTGTTCAGACCGTGCCATACACTCCGGCGGCTGGAGAAGATGGCCTTATGACATAATGGATAACAGGTGGTAGTGATGAAAGAAAAGAAAACGATTCTGATCGTTGAAGACGATAAATATATTGTAAACTTTATGAGCATGACTCTGAAAGATGAGGAATACGGATATTTTGTGGCAAAATCTGTTAAGGAGGCGATCAGCCTGTTCTATGCAAACCAGCCGGATATGATCCTGCTTGATCTGGGCCTGCCTGACGGGGACGGGCTAGAAGTTGTTAAGAATGTCAGGGAACTGTCCAATACGCCGATCATTGTCGTGTCTGCCAGACAGGAAGAGCAGGAAAAGATACAGGCGCTCGATGCGGGCGCGGATGATTACGTGACAAAGCCGTTTTATATGGGAGAACTGATGGCCCGGATACGTGTTGCTATGAGAAAAATGGAGAGTATGGCCTTAGAGAATACAGAGGAAGTATTCCGGCAGGATTACCTGACTGTGGACTATGCAAAGCGGAGTGTGATGATTGATGAAGAGGAGATCCACCTGACACCGATTGAATATAAGATATTGGTTCTGCTGATTGCGAACAGGGGCAAAGTGCTGACCCATAACTATATACTGAAAGAGATATGGGGGTATGCAAAAGGCGCCGAGGCAGGGACACTCAGGGTGTTTATGGCTACGCTGAGAAGGAAGATTGAGAAAAACCCGGCGGAGCCACGGTTCATTGTGACAGAAGTGGGAGTTGGATACCGGTTTAAGGAGTGATTCCGGAAAATAGAGTAAGAAAAGGGGAATGCTTAAGCGGCATCCCCTTTTTTAGAGTTTATTATTAATTGCGGTTAAGATATCTTTCAGTCCCTTTGACTCAGAGAAGATCTGATACTGGGGTTCCCGGATATCCTCCAGATAATGCGCGTCAGAGCTGCTTATGATATTGCAGTTCAAAAAATAGGGATGATCTTTCTGTATCTTGTGCAGATTCTTCAAATCATGAACCTCGGCACAGGTAAATGCACTGTCAGGTGGAACAAAACCTAAGTTAGACAGAAGACTGGTAGACGTCTTGTCAATATGGGCCGGATAAGCGATTCCACCGTACTCTGCTGTCAGGCTGACTACTTCGTCAAATGGGATATCCGTGGCATTGATGAGCAGGTTACCGACTGTTCCGGTCACTTCATCGTCCTCGTTCATGATCTGCTGTTTTCCGAAAATCTCTTCTTTGTTCTTTATTGGCATCAAGTGTTCATAAACATAGGAGTCAAATGCAAGTGCATTGTCCAATTCTGAAAACAGACAGATCACATGGACCTCTTCTGCGGTACACAGTTCCATTCCCGGTATTACAGTAACACCGTAATTCTGTCCGTGAATCATGGCAGCGGGACAGTTGAGGCAGCTGTTATGGTCGGTCAGTGCAATGACATCAAGCCCCTTGATGGATGCCATACCTACAATATTGGCAGGTGTCATGTCGTCATCTCCGCATGGGGAAAGACAGGAATGGAGATGAAGATCATAATATAGCGGAATCATGCAAGTCCCGCTTCATAGACTTCCAGAGCCATATCGAAGACAGGAAGGTCTGTTGCCAGAACGGCAATCCCTTCCGCTTCTGCCTGTGCGAGAGTCCCCTCATCCAGAGCAACGCCCTCTGCCAGTATGATACAGGCAGTATCGGTCAGCGTGGCAACGGCGAGGGTGTTCTTATTCCCCATGACAGTAACCCATACGCCGTCTGCGGGAGCCTTGCCCATTGCAATGCTCAGCAGGTCGCAGCAGAATACTTTACTGACTTCCCGGTCAGGATTCCCTTTTACAAGTACGCTTAAGTCCGGTAAATCTAAAACTGACTGAAGTTTCATGTATGATTTCTCCTTTCAGAATAAAAAATATGATTAACGGCAGGTCATGACGGATCCTCATCTGAAGCTTTCTGTTCCGGTACGCCAAATGCATCCAGTTCTGTCGTCAGTTTGTGGATATATTCGTGGAGGAGCTTCGTGCTTTCATCTTCAAAGCCGCAGGACTGGCTGGAAGCTTTGGAGAGAAAGTCAATTTCCTTTGAAAGACTGGAAATGTGTTCACGCAGAACATAGATACAGTCGTTGCTTGTTGCAACACCTCTCACGATATCCTCCGCCAGGGTCTGGCATGTAGGGGCCCCACAGGAGCCGCAGTCAAGTCCCGGGAACTTTTTCGTCAGTTCCTCCACCGTACTCATCATCTCAAGGCTTTCTTTAAAGGTATTGCCCAGACGGAATACCGGTTCGTATTCCACGTCATCATCCCAATAGATATTATCAATCTCGGGGTATGTATTCAGATGGCTCTTGGAGACAGGCTGGTAACGCAGCAGTCTTTTCGTCTTTGTCGTTGCAACATAGGCATTCTCTACAGTCAGGGTGCCTCCCACACAGCCGCCGTTGCAGGCGTTGAGTTCTATGAACTTCAGGCCGTGGATCTTTTCATCCTCAATCTCTTCGAGGACGCGGAGTATATTGACAATCCCGTCGGCGGCCAGATAGCTGTCGATCAAAAGACCACCGACCTCACCGCCTGCATTACCCCAGCCGAGCCCGATTCTCCCCGAACTGGAGAGAGGCTTTAACTGGCTTTCATCCCGGCTCATGTGGGGCAGCAGGAGCGGATAAACATCCTTGATTGCTACTACATTATCTATGTTACTCTTTTCTATCCCGAGGGGGGCCTTTGCATAGGAAACCTTGGACGGGCAGGGGGATATGAAAATAATGCCGATATCCTCTGATGGAAGTCCGGTCCGTTCTATGGCCCGTGCCCGGGCTATCTCTGCGGCAACCTCGACGGGGGGCTTGATTGGCAGAAGTTTGGACAAAAGGGCCGGGAACTTCACACGAATCAGCCTGACGACGGAAGGACAGGCTGAACTGATGAACGGTCCTTCATCTGCGTGGGCCTTCATATATTCCCTTGAGGCTTCGGATACCAGCTCTGCGGCCGCGCTGACCTCGAATACGTCATCAAAACCCAGCTTCAGAAGGGCATTCAGTACGATATCCACGTTCGTCAGGTTATTATACTGGGCATAAAGAGAAGGCGCCGGAAGCGCGACTGTATACTTATAATTGTTCAGTACATTGAGTGAATCATAATTCGGTATTTTAGCATGATGCGGGCAGTAGCGGATGCAGCGGCCGCAGTCAATGCAGAACTTGTCAATGATGTGGGCTTTTCCATTATGTACGCGGATCGCCTGGGTGGGGCAGTACTTGATACAGTTGATACAGCCCTGGCAGGCATCTTCGTTCAGACGAACAGAACGAATGAACTTATCCATATCGGCTCCTTTCAATAGTAAATAATTAGATAAATACTTTCATCGTTACGGTTGTTCCGACTCCGACTTCGGACTCAATCTGGAAATCATCCGAATACTTCTTCATATTCGGGAGTCCCATACCGGCTCCAAAACCAAGGGAACGGACTTCTTCAGGTGCGGTGGAGTATCCTTCCTGCATCGCCTTTGAGATATCCGGGATGCCGGGGCCTTTGTCGGCGAGGACCATGACGATCTCGGTATCCGAAATCGTAACAGTGAGTTCACCGCCGTCAGCATGGATGACCATGTTAATCTCACCTTCGTACATTGCGATTGCAACCTTCCGTATCGCGGCGTTATCTACTCCAAGCATCTTCAGTTTATTCTTGATCGCGCTGCTGGCTTCACCGGCGCGCGTAAAATCATCTCCGGGTATTTCGTATGTAAATGTCAGATGTTCACTCATTTAAGCACCTCCCCGCAGTCCATGTTCATATAATATTCCACATGTGGTGAACATATAATGTTTGGTTGCAAGTATAGCCATACCTTTTCCCTGTGCGAGTGCAATGATGTTCGCATCAGGCATCTTGCCGCGCACGAAAATAATACAGGCGATATCCAGCATCTCGGCAGTTCTGACGACCTGCGGATTGCATAATCCGGTAATGAGGACAGAACATTCTTCCGCAAAGGCAAGGACGTCGCTCATCATATCGGATGAAAAAACAAATCTGGCATCCAGATCCAGCAGCTCATCGCCAAACAAAAGTTCGGCATCCAGCAGTTTTTGCATTTCCTTTATTGTCATAAGTCCTCCAATCCAATCTACATTCTGTTTGTTTCCTTTTGTCTTCCGGGGCCGGTTATGAATCCGGAATGACATATCAGTTGTGAATTCAGTATAGCATTTGTGCCTGCAAAATGCAATGTCAGACCTTGTGCCAAATGCATATGAAATGGCGTAAAAAGCGGAAAAGAATGAAAATAATTTAACAATATACAGAAACTAAATGAGAATTGCTATCAGCAGAAACGACAAAAAGATGAAGAAATAGTGCTGGAATTTTGTAATATATTATGATATGATGAACCTAAATATAGTCCAAAAAAGAAATGGAGGTTAAGCGATGCTCGCAAAGAAAGAGACCGTTCCGTTCTCAGGAACTAAGGAACAAGAAGAATCATTATTGAAAGTGATTTCTGAGCTGAAAGATGAAAAAGGTGCTTTGATGCCGATTCTTCAGAAGGCTCAGGATATCTACGGATACCTTCCCATAGAGGTACAGACAATCATTTCTAATGAAACAGGGATTCCTCTGGAAAAGATTTATGGGGTAGCTACATTCTATTCACAGTTCACATTAAGTCCCAAGGGAAAATATCAGATTTCCGTCTGTCTTGGAACCGCCTGCTATGTTAAAGGGTCGGGTGACATTTATAATGCACTGATGGAAAAACTTGGGATTGTCGGCGGGGAATGTACACCTGACGGGAAGTTTTCATTAGACGCATGCCGCTGTGTAGGTGCATGCGGACTGGCGCCGGTTATGATGATCAATGGCGAAGTATACGGACGCCTTACCGTGGATGATATTGATGACATTTTAGCAAAATACGAATAAGCCTATGATGCCGGAAATATCACTGAACATATTGGATGTAGCAGAGAATTCTGTGCGTGCAGGAGCATCACTTATTGAAATAAGGGTTTTTGTACAGACAGAAGAAGATACTCTGACCGTCACCATTCAAGATGACGGATGCGGAATGTCACGAGAGCAGACAGAAAAGGTGCAGGACCCATTTTACACGACTAGGACTACGAGAAGAGTAGGTTTGGGAGTGCCTTTTTTCAAACAGGCTGCAGAAAGTGCAGGAGGAAGCTTTTCCATTATGTCAGAACTGGGTAAAGGGACAGTTGTAAAAGCAGTTTTTCAATTATCACATATTGACAGAATGCCGCTCGGGGACATTAGTTCCACAATACATACGCTGGTAGTCTTTAATGAGCAGATCCGTTTTATCTATACTTACAGGTATAATGAGAACGAATTTGTTCTGGACACTCAGGAGCTTAAGGAGATACTGGGTGGGGAGATATCCTTCCAGGACCTGGAGGTTTCCAGATTTATTAAGGAATTTCTGGAGTCCAATAAGGCAGAGGCGGACCAGGGAGCGGATATATAATATTAGGAGGAAATTTATGAAATCTCTTGAAGAATTACGTGCAATCAGAGAAAAGATGCAGGGTAAAGTCGGCATCCGCGGAGAGAGTGAGGACCAGATCAGGGTTGTCGTTGGAATGGCAACATGTGGGATCGCAAGCGGTGCAAGACCTGTACTTACAGCACTTTCAGATGCTGTCCAGGAGCAGGGACTTACGAATATCAGTGTTACACAGACCGGGTGCATCGGGCTGTGCCAGTATGAGCCGATCGTTGAGGTACTCGAACCCGGCAAGGAGAAAGTAACATATGTGAAGATGACTCCTGAAAAAGCGATGGAAGTCCTGAGGATGCATCTGCTGGATGGCCAGGTGGTGACAAAATATACATTAGGTGCGGCTCAGAAGAACGCTGAAAAATAATAAAGGAGGCTAATGATTATGTATCGTTCACATGTTTTGGTTTGTGGTGGAACAGGCTGTACTTCTTCCGGAAGCCAGAGAATTATAGAGAGACTTGAAAAAGAAATCAAAGCCCAGGGTCTGGAGGAAGAAGTCGGTGTTGTAAAGACAGGGTGCTTCGGCCTGTGTGCATTGGGACCGATTATGATCGTATACCCGGAAGGATCCTTCTATTCAATGGTACAGGAAGATGATATTCCGGAGATCGTATCAGAGCATCTGCTCAAAGGAAGGGTTGTTACCCGCCTTCTTTACGATGAGACAACAAAGTCAGAAGATATCCTGCCGCTGAATGAGACCAACTTCTATAAGAAGCAGAAGAGGGTTGCCTTACGCAACTGCGGTGTCATTAATCCGGAGAATATTGAGGAATACATAGGGACCGGCGGCTATGAGGCGCTGGGAACCGTCCTGACACAGAAGACTCCGGAAGACGTAATCCAGATCCTTCTGGACAGCGGCTTAAGGGGAAGGGGCGGTGCAGGATTCCCGACCGGCCTGAAATGGAAATTTGCGGCTGCAAATGATGCGGACCAGAAGTATGTCTGCTGTAATGCCGATGAAGGTGACCCGGGAGCATTCATGGACCGCTCCGTACTCGAAGGGGACCCACATGTTGTTCTCGAAGCAATGACGATCGCGGGTTATGCAATCGGTGCTTCACAGGGATACATCTATGTGCGTGCAGAGTATCCAATCGCTGTAAAACGTCTGGAGATCGCGATCGGACAGGCAAGAGAATACGGACTGCTTGGCAAAGATATATTTGGAAGCGGATTTAATTTTGATATTGAACTCAGACTTGGTGCAGGTGCATTTGTCTGTGGTGAGGAGACTGCCCTCATGACATCTATTGAAGGCAGCAGGGGCGAGCCGCGTCCGCGTCCTCCGTTCCCGGCACTCAAAGGGCTGTTCCAGAAGCCTACGATTCTGAATAACGTTGAGACACTGGCGAATATCCCGCAGATCATTGTGAACGGACCGGAATGGTTCGCATCAATGGGAACCGAGAAATCAAAGGGAACAAAAGTTTTTGCCCTCGGAGGCAAGATCAATAATACAGGACTCGTTGAGATTCCGATGGGAACAACTCTGCGTGAGATCGTAGAAGAGATCGGTGGCGGTGTCCCGAATGGCAAGAAGTTCAAAGCGGCACAGACAGGTGGTCCTTCAGGCGGATGTATTCCGGCAGAACACTTCGATGTTCCGATTGACTATGACAACCTGATTGCGATCGGTTCTATGATGGGGTCCGGCGGTCTGATTGTCATGGATGAAGACAACTGTATGGTTGATATCGCGAAGTTCTTCCTTGAATTTACGGTAGATGAATCCTGTGGAAAGTGTACACCGTGCCGTGTTGGTACAAGACGTATGCTGGAGATTCTGGATAAGATCACAAAAGGCCAGGGAACAATGGAAGATCTGGATAAACTGGAAGAGCTGTGTAACCATCTGAAGACAAATTCGCTCTGCGCATTGGGACAGACGGCTCCGAACCCGGTAATTTCCACTCTCAAATACTTCAGAGAAGAGTATATTGCACACATCGTTGACAAGAGATGTCCGGCAGGCGTATGTAAGTCACTGCTTCAGTACAAGATTGATGCGGATAAGTGTAAAGGCTGTACATTATGTGCAAGGACATGTCCGGCAGATGCAATTACCGGCAGCGTAAAAGAACCGCATATGATCAATCCTGAGAAGTGCGTGAAGTGCGGCGCTTGTATGGAAAAATGCCGTTTTGGTGCAATTTACAAAGAGTAATGGAGGGTAGAAGAATATGGAGAATGTGAATATTAAAATCAATGGCTTGAATGTCAGCGCACCGGCAGGTTCTACTATCCTGGAAGCAGCACGTCTGGCAGGGATCAAGATCCCTACACTCTGTTTCTTAAAGGACATCAATGAGATTGGTGCCTGCCGTATGTGTATTGTAGAAGTAAAAGGAGCAAGGAATCTGGTTGCGGCTTGTGTACACCCGATCAATGAAGGCATGGAAGTACTGACGAATACACCGCAGCTGATCGAGTCCAGAAAACGTACACTGGAACTGATCCTTTCTAATCATGAGAAGAAGTGCCTTTCCTGTGTCAGAAGCGGGAAGTGTGAGCTTCAGGAACTCTGCCAGGAACTGGGGGTAGAAGATGAGGACCATTTTGCGGGTGAATCTCCGCACTATGAGCTGGATGACAGCGCACCGCATATGATCCGTGACAATAACAAATGTATCCTTTGCCGCCGCTGTTCGGCAGTCTGTGAAAAAGTGCAGGCAGTAGGCGTAATCGGACCAAACAACCGTGGATTTGAGACATTTATCGGCTCCGCTTTTGATATGGGGCTGGGAGACACAAGCTGTGTATCCTGCGGCCAGTGTATTGCAGCATGTCCGACAGGTGCCTTATATGAGAAAGATTTTGTTGATGATGTTCTCGCAGCAATCGCAGACCCGACAAAGCATGTTGTTGTTCAGCCGGCTCCGTCTGTAAGGGCGGCACTTGGGGAAGAATTCGGATATCCGATGGGAACAGACGTGGAGGGCAAGATGGCAGCAGCCCTGCGCAGAATCGGATTTGACAAGGTATTTGATACAGATTTCAGTGCGGACCTTACGATCATGGAGGAAGCAAACGAATTCCTCGGACGTGTCCAGAACGGCGGGGTACTGCCGATGATGACCTCCTGTTCACCGGGATGGATCAAATACTGCGAACACTATTATCCGGACCTGCTGGATCATCTGTCAAGCTGTAAATCACCCCAGCAGATGTTTGGTGCGATCACGAAGACATATTATGCAGAGAAGATGGGGATTGACCCGAAAGATATTGTATGTGTCAGCGTAATGCCATGTACGGCAAAGAAATTTGAGATCGGTCGTGATGACCAGAATGCAGCCGGTGTTCCGGATGTGGATATTTCTATCACTACGAGAGAGCTTGCACGCCTGATCCGTAAGGTAGGCATTGATTTCAGAGTTCTGCCGGATGAAGGTTTTGATGACCCGTTAGGAGAGTCTACAGGGGCAGCCGTGATTTTCGGTGCGACTGGCGGTGTTATGGAAGCGGCTCTTCGTACAGCAGTTGAGAAGCTGACAGGGGAAGAACTGGCAAATGTAGAATTTACAGATGTGCGTGGTACGGAAGGTATCAAAGAGGCCGTTTACCATGTCGCAGGAATGGATGTCAAGGTAGCGGTTGCGTCCGGATTATCCAATGCAAAGGTACTGATGGATAAGATCCGTGCAGGGGAAGCAGATTATCACTTCATTGAGATCATGTGCTGCCCGGGAGGCTGCGTAAACGGAGGCGGACAGCCTCAGGTACACGCTGATGTGCGTAATTTCGAGGATGTTCGTGCAATCCGTGCAAAAGTACTGTATGATAACGATTCAGCAAAGACACTGCGCAAGTCACACGACAACCCGTCAATCAAGAAAGTATACGAAGAATACTTAGGAGAGCCGGGAAGCGAGAAAGCACACCATATCTTACATACAAGCTACGTGAAACGCAGCATCAATTAAAAAAACCATAAATAAAGCAGCCGGAACCTTTTCAACAAGTTCCGGCTGCTTTATTCCCGTGAATTTGACTATATGTAAAGACCAATCCTGTTAGCTTTTTTAAACGTATCTTGTTCCCTGTTCATAAACCTTTTTCCCGCCGAGGAATACAGTATTTGTTTGAAATACGCAATTAATGTCAGCGCTCAAATCTCCGTCAACCACTGTAATATCAGCAAGAAGTCCTTCTTTAATCATTCCAAGTTCATCTTCCCTGCCCAGAACCTTTGCCGGGTTTGCTGTTGCAGTCTGGATAGCCTGTACCGGTGTGATGCCGTATTTCACCATGTAAGTCAGTTCCTGCTGTACAGGAAGGACCGGGGCACCGTACATGACCATATCACTTCCCGTGCAGACTGTTACGCCGGTATCATAAAGCTTTTTAAAATTATCGCGGTAAGATTCATAGGCAGGCTCGTAGAAAGCATAATCCCTCTGTTCTTTCGCAGCAACCGGGTCACTGAATACGTCTGCATTTCCTTCTTCTATATTTTTTTTACATACTTCATAAAGATATGTATATGCGAAGATTGTAGGTGTCCAGGAGATTCCTTTTTCCTTCATCTGCTGTGCCTGCTCGACAGTCAGAAATGTGCCGTGCTCGATCGTATCGAATCCGGCATCGATACACATTTGTATGGAAGGATGTGTTCCGGCGTGAACGACACATTTGATACCTCTTCTGTGGCACTCATCTGCGGCGGCATCCAGTTCCTCCTGTGTATATTCCGGGATGTGGGAACGGTGGCTGGTCAGTACCTTAACCCATTCGGCCCCGTCTCTGACCTGCTTTCGGATCTCAGCACGAATCGCCCAGGGTCCGTCGACCTGAATCACTTCATCCCAGCAGTGCCCGCCTGTCATACACATGCCCGCATCTACGTGCGTGATTCTCGGAATTGTAATAAAACCTTTCTCTTCAGACATTTTCAATGTCCTGCAGACACCATGCGGTGAATAGCAGTCTCTTACGCTTGTGATGCCTTTTGTAAAAGCCGCCTGTGCATGCTGAAGTGCATACATCATAATCATCTGGTCATTGTAATTAAAGCTGTCGGGCTGGCTGTACCAATATCCAAGGTGGCAGTGCATATCGCACATGCCCGGAATAATTGTTGCATCCCCATAATCATTGAATGTTTCCTGCGGATAGGCGGCGGCAACCTCTTCCCTGCTTCCTACCTTTTCAATAATCCCCTTTTCATTGATTCTGACAGCGCTGTCCCTTAAGACTGTTGAGCCATCCCCTGTAATGATTGTCTTTGCACTAATAATCATATTCTGTCCTTTCCCCATATCTGCTATGGATGCATATTGAGCTTATTGTACTAGACTATAGTCTAATAGTCTATTCACGTATTCCCCAAAAATGCACCAGTAATTTTGTGCATAAATACCGTTAATGCCCAGACCATGCCGTGCACCCTGCTGGATGTGAATAATAACTAAGTACCAGGAATCAGGTTAGAAACGAGCCCGCTTTTCGTTGATGAAACCAATAAAATAAGTTATAATTATTAACAGCAGAAAAAGGTTGGAATAGGACAATACAACAGGGGGAGTTTCAAGATGAAGAAAAAATTAATAAGCGGATTTCTTGCAGTAGTCATGGTTACGGGAGCCTTTTTATCCGGTTGCAGCACTGCACCGAAAAGGGACCCGGAAGAAGGGGTGAAAAAGGCTGTGCTGGATTCTCTGAAACGGGAACCCGTGGATTTCTCAGAGCTTCTGGAGAAAGGGATAAAAGAGACGGAGGATGTGTGTGATTTTACCCTCACCTTTCCGGAGGAATTAAAATCCCCTTATCTGGATTTCCTTGCCGAAGCTTATTCAGAAGTGGAGTTTCAGGTTACCTCGATTGATGAAAAGGATGGCAGCTACACGGCCAGGGTATCCTATGAGCCAATTGACCTTGAGGCCTCTCTGGAAGAAGTAAATGCAGCTTATGTGGAGGCTATGTCAGATACAGACCTTACACAATCCGTGTCTGCACTTCTTGAGGAGGATAAGAAAGCCCTGAAGGATCATATCATCAACCTGGACGGCAGGGTATTGGATTTCACTGTAGTAGAGAAGGATGGCTCCTACAATGTGTCAGAAGAGGAGATAAAGAAGGCCTTGTCCAGAGCCGTGGACGGTTATATGAAACCATATGAGGATGTATGCAGTGTGCTGGATTTGTGGGACTTTTTTCAGGCATATCTGGATGCCTCATTAAAAGGGGAATTCACCCAGTTTATGAAACATTCAGGAAAGACACAGGAAGAGGCACAGGTGTGGTATGAGTCGGGCGGCGCATTTGATCCCCCGGATGATCTCTCACAGCCATATCGTGAGCGGTGCAGCGCAGCCGTGAAAAATATTGTAAAACAGTGCAGCTATTCCGTCGGAATACCGAAGCAGAACGGGATCATGGACTTTACAGTTGAAGTTGTTATAACTCCGAACAATAGTCTGACAGCTGCGTGGAATGAGTTCCAGAACGGCACCTATTATGATATAGATTCGGCAAGTGCGGCATTTGTCGGGATTCTTGAAAAGTATGCGGCTGCCCCGGCTTTGGGTGAAGAAACAATATTCAAAGCAGAGGTTAATGCATCGTCTTTTACGTCGGTGGATGAGTCCTCTGATGTGTACAGGCTTGTTAATGCAATCTGCCCTGTCCCGGATTAAGATGTCTGCAGCAGCGGTTCTGCCGGTAATTTGTAACAATAAATAGGAATTGAAAGTCCAGAAAATCTTGTTAAGCAGGAGGAAGAGAAAGTCATGAGAGTCATTGATTTTAAGGATGCAAAATGCAGACACTGTTATAAGTGTGTGCGCTATTGCATGGTAAAGGCGATTTCGGTACAGAATGAGCAGGCACATATTTTGAAGGACCACTGTATTAACTGTGGCCGCTGCATGGAGATCTGCCCGCAGAATGCGAAGACGTTTGCCAGTGACATGGACCGGGTGAAAGGATACTTAAGACAGGGGTTTAAGACCATCATCTCGATTGCCCCGTCTTATCTCGGCGTACTGGAGTTTGACCGTCCCGGTCAGGTGGTGGATGCGCTGCAAAGACTCGGTTTTGCCGAGGTTCGTGAGACTGCCGAGGGGGCGGCGATGGTTACGGATGAGTACAAGAAGATCATTCGCGAAAAGAAGATGCCGAATATCATCACGACCTGCTGTCCAAGCGTCAATGATCTGGTTGAAAAGTATTATCCGGACTGTGTGGACCTGCTGGCACCGGTCGTTTCCCCGATGGTGGCGCACGGGCGTTATATTAAAAAGGTATATGGGGACGATGTGAAGGTCGTATTTCTGGGGCCGTGCATTGCCAAGAAGCAGGAGGCAATCGGGGATGAGAGGGTATTTGGTGCGATTGATGCCATCCTGACATTTGAAGAGCTTGCTATCTGGCTGGAAGAGGCCGGAATCAATATCCATGACTGTGAAGACCGGCCGATGGGGAATCCGGACCCGAAGGTCAACCGCCTGTATCCGATCAGCGGCGGTGTGATACAGTCTGTCGTAGCTGAGGAAGAGGCAGATACATACCACAAGGTTTACGTGGACGGCCTGTCAAACTGCATGGAAATGCTGGAATGTCTTCAGAGAGGCGAGCTGGACCACTGCTTTATCGAGGCAAATGTCTGTGAGGGAGGCTGTGCAAAAGGGCCGGCATCCGCCAGATGGAACACCTCCTATGTAAAGGCAAAGATAAAGATTGAAAACGAGGTATCCCACAAAGCGGCGCGGAATCTTCCGGACATGAGTACAGAGGAACTGTACAAACAATTTGAGGATAACAGGCTTAAGGACCCTGTACCTACAGAGGAAGAAATCCGGGAGGTGCTGAAATCCACGGGGAAATATTCCGTGGAGGATGAACTCAATTGTGGCGCGTGCGGGTACCCGACCTGCCGCGATAAAGCGATTGCGGTCTGCCAGAACAAGGCGGAACTGTCCATGTGCATGCCATATGCACTAACACAGGCCGAGTCCATGTCTAACGTCGTGATGGACGTTACACCGAATATGATCTTCATCATAGACAGCACCTTAAGAATCCGTGAATGCAATAAAAAGGCACAGGACCTGCTTGGTGTGGGCAGGGATGAGGCCGTGCAGCGATATATTTTTGAGTTTATCGTGGCTGACGATATTGAGGAAACCCTGCGGACCAAAGAGCCCGTGATCCATAAGAAAATCCAGCTGGAACATGGCAGGATGACTGCGGAGGAGACGATTGTATATATCGAAAATCTGGATTCAGTCCTTGTTACTTTCCAGGATATTACGAGGGAAGAAAAGATTAAAGAACAGCATTACAACCTGAAGGTAGAAACAGTGGAGATGGCCCAGAAGGTCATAGAAAAGCAGATGATGGTTGCACAGGAGATTGCGGGCCTGCTCGGAGAGACGACAGCTGAGACGAAGGTAACCCTGACAAAGCTTCGGGATTCTATCCTCAATGAAGGGGAGGAATAGTATGAGCGTTAGTATTGATGTGGCTTGGAAGAGCCTGAACAAGCACCACGAAGAATTATGCGGTGATAAGGTGGAGATATTAAAGACCGAAGATTCCGACATTGTGATTCTTGCGGACGGGATGGGAAGCGGTGTGAAAGCGAACATTCTGGCGACACTGACCTCCAAGATTTTAGGGACGATGCTGTTTGAAGGTGCCGGGATTGAATCCTGCGTGGAGACGATAGCGAAGACGCTTCCGATCTGTCAGGTCAGGAAGGTGGCATATGCAACCTTCAGTATCCTGCAGATTTTCCATAATGGGGAGGCCTATCTGGTGGAATTTGACAACCCGGACTGCGTCTTTGTGCGGGATCAGAAGATCGTAAAATACCCGTATGAAGAGCGGGTTATAGAAGGAAAGAAAATTCACGAGTACCGGTTTCAGGTCAGGCAGAATGACTGCTTTGTACTGATGAGCGACGGCGTGATTTATGCGGGGGCCGGGGAAATATTGAATCTACAAGGCTGGACGTGGGAGAGCATGGCCGAGTATACACTGCAGTGTACGAAGAAGACGCTGTCGGCTTCCAGACTCGCAGCTCTTTTGAGTCAGGCATGTGACGACCTGTATGTACAGAAACCGGGCGACGACACCACGGTAGCCGTAGCAAGAGTCATCGAGCGGAGAGTGGTGAATATCTTTACAGGGCCGCCGAAGAGCAAGGATGAAGATGAAAAGCTGATGCATGAGTTCATGCATATGGAAGGGAAAAAAGTCGTATCCGGCGGTACAAGCGCCAATATCGCAGCCCGTGTGCTCCACAAAGAGATTGTTACCAAAATAGACCGCAGCGATCCGTCCGTTCCCCCGATGGCGTCCATCGCCGGACTGGATCTGGTAACCGAAGGCGTGCTGACCCTCGGAAAGACGTTAAAGCTTTTGAAACGATATATCAATGATGAGTTTGACGTCGAATTCTTTGACGAGCTGGATGCTAACAACGGTGCATCTAAGCTGGCAAAGCTGATTATCGAAGAGTGTACCGAGCTAAACCTGTTTGTAGGCACGGCGGTTAATGAGGCACATCAGGACCAGGAACTTGGATTCGACCTGAGTGTACGGATGAACCTGATTGAACAACTGATCCATGCGGCTGAAAAAATGGGAAAGAGAGTTACGGTAAAGTATTATTAAACAAATTTTATAAGAAAACGGATGAAGGATGCTTTGTAGAGAATAAGGCGTTGCAGAACTTATCTGTTAAAAGTATATTGAGAATATATTTCAGGTACTTACATTATTGTTTGTTGCCGGAGGCTTCCTCCTCGCATTACTTACCTATATAGATAGGCACAATAAGAAATAATTTCTTAAAAAAAGCCTACCCTGTCCTGACCAACAGAGTAGGCGCATCCTTGATTAGGATGTAAACAATACTTGAGGTTCCACCTTGTTACCGTGCCTCAGGAATGATGTATACATTAGGATAAGCCTGTCCTGCTAATATGATTTCTACAGATCCGGCGGCAGTCTGTCTGCTGCCGAGGATTCCGGAACATTCGTCGTAGTCTATTTTTTTCAGTATCTGTCCGATTTTAGCGGGGTCTGTGATGGTGATTCCTGCGCCGGATGTGTACTCTTTGATATAAGCTTTTGCATCCAGATCATCCTGACCGTCGATATTCGGGTAGTATGTGATAGAAGTTACATCTTCCGTGGCTATTTTCTCCCGAAGGGTAATTCCATAATCATGCAGCAGTTTTAATGTGCCTGTATATGATTTATAAATATAGAACTGTCCGAGCTGTGCGGTTTTTTCACCCGCATAGATGTCCTGTTCCAGGTATGTGTTTGAAATCTCCAGAACCAGTTCGCCCAGGGGGGATTCATATTGCAGATCGGCAATATCTGCTGCCAGAACGTCTTTTTCATATGCCTCGAGAAGCTCATTCTGCTGTTCACGGCTGAGCGGGAGGGACATGGGCTGGTAATAGAGGTCCTGCACGGAAACCTTTAACACATCATCTTTATCGAGATGGAAGACAGGAAACAGTTCTCTCCGGTAATCCTTATTTTCACACAGCTTTGATAATGTATTCAACAGTCCGGTGCGGTCGACGGCATATCTCCGGTAAATATCTCTTCCGTTTTTCATACCATACCTTACAGAGATACTTAAATAATTGTAGGAGGAAGATTCATAATCCACTGTCTGGGGCGTAATCTTGTCCTGTACATTCTGGATACCGTCTTTCGCCAGCTGGTAAAGCGGCGCATAATCGGTAAAGGCGGCGTTTTTGGCAGTAAGCTGGTCGTAGGAGAGAGAGTAGATGTTTTCGGGGTAAGTGAAATAGCCCGAAAACAAGTCTGCATAAACAGACATATTGTCAAGTCTGCGCTCCGGCGGCAGGTAAGAGTCATAGCCAAACAAATCGAACTGCAGAATACAGAGAATGACGATGACTGCGCCGACAGAGATTCCCGAAGAGGCCTTCCCAGAAAGAAGTTTCGCGAGATCTCTGTGATAAATAAATTCGATGAGCATACACAAAAGGACAGCGGCCAGTATACTGGTAATTATGAGCCACCTTACACTGCCATAAAATTTCAGGGAAATGATGAACATGCCCAGAAACAGCGAGGTGGGAACCGTTATCAAAACCTTAATCACCGGTGCAGAAGACCGGAATGCAAGGGCATTCTCAGCGGCCTCGGCAGGGTAATGCCGGTATACGAAAAGTGCGGCGCCGAGAAACAGAAGGGCAGTTATGACCGAACAGATGATCAGGGCGGGGGATGAGGGTGACGCTGTGGAGACCCTCAATACTTTCGTATACAGCAATGCAGGGGACGAATAAGACTGTAGTTTGTCTATAAAACCTGTAGGCATTCCATTATACCATGTTGCGAAAAACTGATCGGACAATCCATCGAACAATGAAAGTATAACAGTGCCGTAAACTAAAAGGACCAGTGATGCCAGAATGCCTGTGACGATCCGTCCTGTCAGGAACATGGCCAGGATACTCACGTGATAGCAGATGAGAAATCCCAGAATACCCCCCAGAAGTGCGCTTACACAGAGAAGAGGGATGTTTCCGGTCATCAGCCCATTCGCATAACCAAGCAGTATGGTGCAGAGACCAAACAGGAGGTATGGCACGAGAAAGATAAGCAGTCCCCCGGCATAAGAGATCGTGAACCACTGCATCCGGCTTAACGGCATCCCATGATAGAAGTCCTGTTTTTCTCTGGAATGCAGATAAGCAAAACCGCTTACTGCACAAAGTACGGCAATTACAAGAATAAATATGGAAAGAGGTCTGCGCCCGGTCCCATTGAGCATTTGGGGAAACAGTTCGGAGATCCATTTCAGGCTCTGTCCGTCTCCGGAGCTCTGGTGTTTCATCGTATCAAGAGTGATCATCGTATAAACAGGCATCAGCAGGAAGGTAAAGACAGCGGTAAGTGCGGCGAGCCAGCCCCGGTTCCTGATGTCCGCTTCAATGAATTTAAAGTATGATATTTTTGATGTCATAGCCGGCTACCTCCGTTTCACTGATAAAGATTTCTTCAAGTGTCAGTGGCAGTACTTCTGCAAATACCGGATTCTTCCGGTTTACACATTGCAGGAGCGATTCCTTCGTTCCCCTTGCAGTAAGCAGAAGAAGGGAACCTGTCTTTTCGTACTGCAGAACTGTGAGTTCCTTTATAAGCTGCTGTTCCAGGGCTTCGTTCGGAAGTACACACTGAATTTTATGTACATGATATTTTAAATGGTCCAGCTCTTCGGTCAGAAGAAGCTTTCCGTTGTGGATGAGTCCGATGCTGTCACAGATATCCTCCAGCTCGCGGAGATTATGGGAGGCGATGACCGGAGTGAAATCCCGCTTCATAAGTTCGGATGCAAACAGGCTCTTTACGGCCTGCCTCATAACCGGGTCAAGCCCGTCAAAGGTCTCGTCACAGAGCAGATAATCTGCCCCAGTGCAGATACCAAGCAGGATGGATACCTGTTTCTTCATTCCTTTTGAAAAGGTATTCAGCTTTCTGCTGAAATCAATATTGAGCTTACTGGCGAGTGTATTAAAAAGTTTACAATCGAACCTTGGATATGCCAGAGCATAATAATCACGCATAACGGCTGCGGATGCATTTGGAAAAAAGTAAGGGGTATCTGATAAAAAACAAATCTTTTCTTTTGCAGCAGGGTTTTCCGATACGGGTATCCCGTCTGCCAGAACCTGTCCCTTATCCGGCATCAGTACTCCGGCGATCAGACGCAGCAGCGTGCTCTTGCCGGCACCGTTGCTCCCGACGAGTCCAAAGATCATGCCTTCCTTAATGGAAGCATTCATATGGTCGATTGCGTGGACATTCTGAAACGTCTTATCAAGATTCTTTAATTCAATCATGACGCCCCTCCTTCTGAATAATACTGGTCTATATAATTCCTGCATTCGTTCTGGGTGATGCCGATTTCCCTTCCATAGGCAAGCAGAGCGTCCAGATCCTGAAAAAATGCCTGCTTCTTCTCTTCAGCCAGCTTACCGGAACCTGAGACAAAATTTCCGCGCCCCTTAACCGGGTAGATATATCCCTGCTGTTCCAGCTGTGTATATGCTTTCTGGATTGTATTGGGGTTAATCGAAAGCTGCAGGGCAAGTGAGCGGACAGAAGGCATCTGGTCATCCGGTTCGAGAACACCCTTTAAAATGAGCATCTCAAACCGCTCTACAATCTGTTCATAGATGGGTATTCTGCTCTGATAATCAATGGTAATCATACCGGTCCTCCTGTTTTCTTGAGTGTATCAAGTGTACTATTTCAAATAATACACTTATGATAACATGATGTGGTTAAACTGTCAACAAAAGAAGAACTGTTTTCACTTGAAAAAAAACTGTTTTCCTATTGCTAATTAGAGGGATTTAACATATAATTATTCGTAATTGATAATTTTTTAACTATATTATACAATGGTTGATTTACAGCAGATTTTTTTGTTCTGTAAACAAAATGAAGGAGGTATCCCATGTTAGAACAGACCTACTATGATAAGGCCGATGAGATTATTGAATCGCATGGAGCCAAAGCGGCATCCCTTATCCCGATTATCCAGGACATTCAGACAGAGTATCGCTACCTGCCGCCCGAACTGCTAAGTTATGTGGCGGGAAAATTAGAGATCAGCGAAGCAAAAGCCTACAGTGTGGCAACTTTTTACGAGAACTTTTCTTTCGAACCGAAAGGAAAGTATATCATTAAAGTCTGTGACGGAACAGCCTGTCATGTCCGCAAGTCTATTCCTATTCTGGAGAGACTTTATACAGAACTGGGGCTTTCGAAGGAGAAAGCGACCACGGATGATATGATGTTTACGCTGGAGACAGTATCCTGTCTCGGGGCCTGCGGACTCGCACCGGTTCTGACGGTGAATGACAAGGTCTATCCGGCTATGACCCCGGATGCAGCTGCTGAACTGGTTCGTGAATTGAGAGGAGCTTAAAGATGGAAAGAATTGAAAACAGAGAAGCTCTCGGAAAGGTTCGTGAAACTTCCAGAGCAGAAATCGAGAAAAGTAAATGCAGAGTCCTGATCTGTGCAGGGACAGGCTGTCTGGCAGGAGGCTCAGGTGCTATTTATGACAGAATGTGCGAGCTGGTCAAAGAAAATCCGGATGTGGAGGTGCACTTCGGGCCTGAAATTGCACACGGCGACGGGGAGATCGGCATCAAGAAGAGCGGATGCCACGGTTTCTGTGAGATGGGTCCCCTCATGCGGATCGAACCGCAGGGAATCCTGTATACAAAGGTACAGGTTGAGGACTGTGAAGCGATCTTCCACAGGACAATTGAAAAAGGGGAGCCGATCCGCCATTTATTGTTTAAGCAGGATGGAATCGAATATCAGAAGCAGGAAGACATCCCATTTTATAAGAAGCAGACGAGAAATGTCCTGAAGAACTGCGGACACATTGATTCAGAGCATATCGAGGAATATTTTTCCACAGGCGGATACCAGGCGCTGGAAAAGGTACTGTTCCATATGAAACCGGAAGACGTGATTCAGGAAATTACAGAAGCAAACCTGCGCGGACGCGGGGGCGGCGGTTTCCAGACAGGGTATAAATGGTCACAGGTTGCGAGGCAGGCGGAGAAAGAACGCTACGTTGTCTGTAACGGTGATGAGGGCGACCCGGGTGCTTTTATGGACAGAAGTATCATGGAAGGCGACCCGCATAAGATGATCGAGGGTATGATGATCGCGGCATATGCTGTCGGTGCATCACAAGGGTATATCTATGTACGTGCAGAATATCCGCTGGCAATCAGCCGTCTGAAACTGGCGATTGCCCAGGCTGAAGAGTGCGGCCTGCTCGGAGACGACATTTTAGGAACCGGTTTTTCATTCCATTTACATATCAACCGCGGCGCGGGAGCTTTTGTCTGCGGTGAAGGAAGCGCATTAACTGCATCGATCGAAGGCAGCAGGGGTATGCCCCGTGTAAAACCGCCGAGAACGGTAGAACAGGGCCTGTTCGGGAAACCGACCGTATTGAATAACGTAGAGACGTTTGCTAACGTTCCGATGATTATTTCAGAAGGCGCAGAGTGGTTCAAGAGCATCGGGCCGGAGAACAGCCCGGGAACGAAAGCATTTGCCCTGACCGGAAGTGTAAAGCACACCGGATTGATCGAGGTCCCGATGGGGACGACACTGCGTGAAGTGATCTATGACATCGGTGGTGGAATCAAGGGCGACGGAGAGTTCAAGGCCGTCCAGATCGGCGGGCCGTCAGGCGGCTGCCTGATCACACCTCATCTGGATGTAAATCTGGATTTCGATTCCCTTAAAAAAATGGGGGCCATGATCGGTTCCGGAGGGCTGGTTGTCATGGATGACCGCACCTGTATGGTAGAGGTGGCGAGATTCTTTATGAATTTCACACAGAATGAAAGCTGTGGAAAATGTGTGCCATGCCGGGAAGGGACGAAGCGTATGCTTGAGATTCTGGAACGTATTGTGGCGGGCAACGGAAAACTGGAGGATCTGGACCTTCTGGAGGAACTGGCAACGACGATCACAGAGACCGCACTGTGTGGTCTGGGCAAGAGTGCGGCACTGCCGGTTGTAAGTACACTGAAGCTGTTTAGGGATGAATATGTAGAGCATGTGGTGGAGAAAAAGTGTGCGTCCCATAACTGTACGGCGCTCCGTAAATATATCATCAGTCCGGAGAGGTGCAAGGGATGTTCCAAGTGTGCAAGGAACTGTCCGGTTGGCGCGATAACCGGGCGTATCAAGGAACCATATGTCATCGACAATGAGAAATGTATCAAGTGCGGTGCCTGTGAGAGTGCGTGTGCATTTGGCGCAATACATGTGGAAGGATAGGAGGATTCGAACATGAATTATATGACAATTAACAATAGAAGGGTAGCCTTTACTAATGAAAAGAATGTTCTTTCCGTTATCCGCAAGTCAGGAATCGATCTGCCGACATTCTGCTATCATTCAGAACTTTCTACATACGGTGCATGCCGCATGTGCGTGGTAGAAGATGACAGGGGCAGGGTATTTGCGTCCTGTTCAGAGACACCGAGAGACGGGATGGTCATTTACACAAATACCCCGCGGCTCCAGCACCACAGAAAGATGATTATTGAGCTTTTACTGGCTTCCCACTGCCGTGACTGTACAACATGTGCGAAAAACGGTGTCTGTACCCTGCAGAAGCTGTCCAGACAGCTGGGTGTCATGGAGGTCCGTTTCGAAAATAATAAGAAACAGCTGCCGAAAGACATGACTTCTGAATGTATCGTCAGGGACCCGAATAAATGCATTCTCTGCGGTGACTGCGTAAGGACCTGTGGTGAAATACAGGGGCTCGGTGTTTTGGACTTTGCATTCCGCGGTTCCAAGATGCAGGTTACCCCGGCGTTTAATAAGGACCTGGCGCAGACGGACTGTGTAGGCTGTGGACAGTGCCGTGCAGTCTGTCCGACAGGTGCGATTACCATTAAGCAGAATGTAGGCGCTGTGTGGAGGGCACTGGCAGATAACAACACAAGAGTCGTAGTGCAGATCGCTCCGGCAGTCCGTGTAGCGATTGGAGATAAATTCGGAATCAAGAAGGGTGAAAATGTATTAGGACGCCTCGTTGCGGCACTGCGCCGGATTGGTTTCGATGAGATTTATGATACAAACTTTGGCGCAGACCTGACCGTTATGGAGGAATCCAAGGAACTGGTGGAACGTCTGGAATCAGGGGAGAACCTTCCGTTGTTCACATCATGCTGCCCGGCATGGGTGAAGTTCTGCGAGAAGAAGTATCCGGAATTCAGGAAGAACATTTCGACCTGCCGCTCCCCGCAGGAAATGTTCGGTGCGCTGATTAAAGAAGAGGCACGTATGAATGCCGAGAAGGATACGAGAAAGACGATGGTAATCTCCATCATGCCGTGTACGGCGAAGAAGTCGGAGATTACACGTCCGGAACACTTTACGGACGGGGAGCAGAACGTGGATTATGTACTCACGACCACAGAAGTAACCCGTATGATCCAGGAAGCCGGAATCGACCTCGCCCAGGTAAAACCAGAAGCACTGGATATGCCGTTCGGCATCGCATCCGGTGCAGGGGCAATCTTTGGAGTTACCGGCGGTGTTACCGAAGCTGTCTTAAGAAGACTTGTGAACAGCAATAAGGTAGAAGATCTGGAAGCAATCAGTTTTACCGGAGTGCGCGGCGTGGACGGAATCAAAGAAGCAAAGGTACAGTTAGGTGACCGGGAAGTCAGAATCGCAGTCGTAAACGGGCTCCAGAGCGCTTCCGAGGTTCTGGACCAGATGAAGGCAGGAGAGGTGAACTATGATTTTGTAGAGGTTATGGCATGTAAGAGAGGATGTATCGCCGGAGGCGGACAGCCCGTGCCGATTGGACCAAGAACAAAGAAAGCAAGACTGGAAGGACTCTACAAGATCGACAATCTGGCACAAATCAAACTGTCAAACCAGAATCCGATCGTCATGACAGCCTACGACGGAATCCTCAAAGGGAAAGAGCATAAACTTCTGCACAATGAGTATTCGGCTGGTGAATAAGGGGGGACGCTTGGCTGAGAATGGGAATGGCCTCATACGGATACGGGTTTTCAGGATAACTGCTCCTAAATCAAAATAAAAACCAACACGATGAACACCGCCGACAAACGCAAGAATGCCTGATGCATTCTCGCTAAGTCGGTTGATCCTCAGGACTTGAAGCCCTGAGGATCGTTCATGTGTTGGTTTTTATTTTGATCAAGGAGCACTAATCCCGAAAAGACGCATCCGTATGAGGCCATTCCCATTCTCAGCCAAGCTGGTTCATCCACCGGAGGAAAAATCATTTGCGGAAGTTTACTGTCTGTCAGTGAAGTGTAACGAGCTGTCTGAAGCCGTAGAATAAACTTAAAATGACATTACACCATAACTGAAAACTTCTTATGCCAGTTCTATTTATCCTGCGAATTGATACATTGCTGCCGCCGAACGGCGCCGTCAGGCGGAGATTTTTCTGCTGGCTGGATGAAACAGCTTCATGAAAGGGGGATGGGGAAGGGGGCCGGGGGTGGTATGTGGGAGTTCGAAATACTGAAGTGTGTTTACGGATACTAGAAAAAATGACGTCTGCAATGCAGGAAAAAATATGATTC